>CAITYL010000252.1 GCA_903896595.1 uncultured Lentisphaerota bacterium | reverse complement strand
TTGACGGAGGGTTTGGGAACCGCCTTTCCTCAAAAGGGGGTTCCCAACATCGTCCGGCATAATTGTCATGCATTCGTCTTTATGGCGGGTTTGCCTTGCTGTTGGGTGGCGCTATACTATGGGCCGGTTGTCGTGGTGGCTTCGGCCCTGCGGTGCCGTGATGAGGTCATTCGGGGCGTGGCTCAGCCTGGTAGAGCGCTTGGTTCGGGACCAAGAGGTCGGAGGTTCAAATCCTCTCGCCCCGACCATCTTATTTTTTCCGGTCATGGCAAGTTGTGATAGACAACGGTGACATGGCGTGCGGCAATGTCGCGCCCGGCCGTTGCGGACCCATGAGGTGCGCTCATGAATGATCGGTTTATTGACCGGTGCGCCGCCGGTGGTCTTGGACTCTGGCGTTTCAGGATTTTTACTTTAGTTTTGGTGGCCGGCCTGGCTTGGGTACCGTCCCTGCTGGCGTTGGATGAATTCGGCTATGACTTGCGCCTGGCGCGTAAGTTGTGCGAGATCGAGATGTTCGATTACGCGGCCCGCCAAGTCGATGGGATGCAGGCCCGTTACCCCAAGCGCCGTGATGAGATTTCCCTCGAACAGGCGCGCGTCCTTTTTCTTAACGGCAAGGCCGCCCAAGCCGAAGCCCTGCTTGGCGGCATCACCGCCGCGAGCGCGGCCTACAATGATTCCCGGTTGTTACTGGCGGACATCGCCATCAGTCGTGGCAACTACGCCCAGGCCAAAACGTCCTATCGCGAGTACCTGGCCAAAAACAGCGCCCCGGCCAGCACGGACGATGACGATGTTGAAGCGTTTAAGAAGGCGGTCAGCAATTACGCTGCGATTCTGACCCAGGAGGGGGATGGCGCCGGCGCCGCCAAGGTCATGGATTACTTGGCCAAGATCGCGGGCGATGCGGGCAGCAATGACCGTCAACTTCACTTTCTCAAGCCGCAACGGATCCTGGCCGCCGCCGACCAGCAGCTTGATGCCGGCAAGACCCCGGTTCCGGCGGAGATCCAGGCCGCGGTGGCGGCCATGGAGGCATTGACTTGGGACCAGGTGGACGAAATCACCGCCGCCGCGTTAGTGGAAGCCGCTCATGGGTACCTGTTGTTGGGCCAGCCCGACAAAGCCATCCGGTCACTCCGGATGGGGAGCGAGATCATGGGGCAGGTCGAAGAGGAATACAAAAAGCAGAACAATCTGGATGCCTCGCCGTTGGCTGGCGCCCAATATTATTACGGGGTGGCGCAGGCCGCGCAGGCGGCCACGCTCCTGGCCGCGGGAAACCGGGCGGATGCCGAAAAGCAATTGACTCAGGCGCTCAAGCGGTTTCAAAAGGTGCGTCTGCAATATTCCGGTTCACCCTATGCCACCCGGGCGACCTTGCAATTAGGGGGAGTCAAGCAGCGCCTCGAGCGTGATTTCGGGCGTAAGATTGACTTGGGGGGCGAGGATGCCGACGTGGCCCTGCGCATGGAAAAGGCGGATGCCCTCTACCGGGTGGGCAAGAAAATGGAGGCCATTCCCCTGTATCAAGAGGCGGCGGTGACCGCCCGTGGCAGTTCCCGGTTTCCCGCCGTGGCCCTGCGCCTGGTTGAGTGTTATGTCGAGGCGGGCAAATACTGGGAAGCTCAGGCCGTGGCGGATTATGCCGCAGAGGCGTATGCCGCCGATCCGGCCGCGGCCGAGCCGTTGCTGCGCCTGGGGGCGGCATTCTACAAAAAGGCCACTGATCCTGCGACCGCCAAAGCGGCGGCCGCCACTTTTAGAGCCGATGCGATCACGTGCTGGGACCACTATGTGGACTTGGCGCCCACCAACCCCAAGTCGCCGGAACTGGCGTTTTTGGTGGCCGAGACTCTTTATGGTGACGCCGCCGCCGCCGCCGCCAAAACCAAGGACATGCCCGAAGGCAAAGACAAAGAAGCGGCCAAGGCGGACGCCCGCGCCCTCTATGTGGCGGCGTTGCCGAAATACGAACGGTTGGTGGCCAAGTACCCGTCCCATGAAAAAGGGGTGCGCGCCCTTTACAAGATGGGCTGGATTTATCTGTCGACCCAGAACGCGGCCAAAGCCGCCGAGGCGTTCCATCAATATGCGGAAGTGGAGGCCAATCCGAAGTACAGCGATGATGTGCTGGAGGCCCGGTTCCGTGCCGGGGAACAGTTGATGACGGACTCGCCGGCGGCGGCGATTGGCCGGTTCAAGGAGGTGTTGGAGCGTTTTGAGCCCGGCAAAAGCCGCGGCCTTGATCTCACGACTCCTGGCGCCAAACGGGTTCAGGAAGACGCCACGGTGTTCCTCGGCTGGGCTTACGACCTGGCCGGCGAGGCGTATCGTCCGGAACTGGATACGCTGAACCTCCGGTTGCTTGCGGCCCGCCGCGACATCAAGGCGGCCAATGCGGCCCGGGAAAAGGCCGCGGAAACCATCCGGGCCGCTGAAGCGGAAAAGATCAAGGCCAGGGCGGAGGAAGCGGAAATCGACAAGTCCCTTCGCGGCGACGCGGCTGGGAAACTGGAGAAAACGGTTGGTCAAAGTGCCAAAACCGACGCTGGCGCCAATCAGTTGGAACAAAGTTTGGCCCGGGAAAAGGCGGCGGATCTGAAGAAACAGCTCTCTAGTGGCCTGTTGAAGAACACCCGTGACAATTTGACCGGGGAAAAACTGGATTTTGAAAACCTGCGTGCCGTCACCCGGGTTGCCGCCGATGCCGTCGGGCAGCGTCTTCGTGATGCCCAGGCGCGCGACCAAGCCATGCGGGAAAAACTGAAGAGCCTGGCCACGCAACGGCAACGGTTGGAAACGGACGTGCAACGGGCGACGGCCGAAGAACGTGCCGCCCGGAAAAGCCTGGAGACCGCGTTGGCCGAACAGGAAACCGTCCAAAAAACCTTGGCCGCCGCCAAGGCGGCCCAGAAAGCGGCCCGGACCGCCGCTGACCGGCGGAAAGCGGATGAAAACAGGGGCAAGGTGGCCCGTGAGTTGCTGGCCGCCGACCGGGCGGCCCGTGAAGCCAAGGCGGTGGTTACCCGTATTTCCACTCCCGAGGGGACGCAGCGGCGCGGGGGCTGGGAAAAGAGTTTGGCGTCTGTCGCTGAAGAAATGACCCAGCGCCAGATCAGTCTTCTGGAAGCGGAGCGTGCGGTTAAGCTGGGTGACGCGGAACGGCTTTTTCTGGAGCGGCGGTTGGACTGGCTGGCCCTGGCGCTCAAACGCAATACGTTGTCGTCCAGTCTGCTAGAAAAAGGTGGACTTGAGGCCTTGGCTGGTTCGGCGGAACGCCGGACCGCCGTGGATGCCGAGTTGGCTGCCCTGCGCGAAGCCACGGACCGGCGGGTGGCGTTGGCGGACTTGCGCATCGTGATGGCCAAGGATGAAACCGCCGCCGCCGCCGTCCGCATTCAGACGGCGGAAGCCGTCATTCGCGACAACGAGGCCGCCCAGGGGCCGATTTTGGCCAAAATGGCCGGATTTAAGCAGCAGGCCCGGGCCCAATTTGAGCGGTACCTGGCGCAATACCCGCAGGGGCGTCAGGCCCCTGAGGCCATGGCGCGCATCGGCACCATTTTATTGGATGATCGCCAGTTTGACGCCGCTGCCGCCATTCTCAATGATCTAGCAGGCAAGTATCCCAACTCCAAGGCGGTTGGCCGGGCCAATTATAACTTGGGCCGGGCGCGCATGGAGACCAATCAGCCGGAAGAAGCCGCCAAGGTGTTCGGACGGGTGTTGGCCCAGGCGGCGACGCAGCCCGTCGGCAACCTGGATTACATCGCGGACAAGATGCTGGCCGCCGGTCATCCCGGGCTGGCGCTGATCGCGGACCAGGAACTGATCCGCCGCGGCAACGACCCCAAACATCCGGACTCCGCCCGGCTGCGCGCCATCCGTGAGACCATCTTGTTCCGCGCCGGTGCTGCCGCGCTGCAAAGCCGGCGTCCGGCCGATGCCGTCGCCTATTTGGAAACGCTGTTGCGCGAAAAATCCGCCACTGCCTACTTCTTTGAGGCCAAACTGTTGCTCGCCAGCGCCCGGTGCGCCAACACCCCGCCCGATCCCTTGGGAGCCACCCGTGATTTGGCCGAGGTCGTCCAATACTCGACCGATCCGGTGCTGACCAACCGCGCCCTGGTGGCCATGGGAGGGGCCCTGGCCCAAGTCCCGTCGCGGGACAATTTCTTGCAGGCGGCGGCGCGTTATCAGCAGGTGGTGCTGCTGGCCGACCCCGCCGTGGCCGCCAACCGTCCCCTGTTGGAGCAGGCGGTGGCGGAGAGTGCCAAACTGTTCGGCCGTCTGGGCGACCCCGTCAACCGCGACCGGATGGTCAAGCAGTATCAGGAAACCTGGCCGGCTGGCCGTTACATCGGAGAGATGGGCAAACTGCCCGCCGCCGATTTTCCGCCGCCGCCCGCCGCGACCAAATGAGTGTTTCGAGCCGTTTTCGTCAGCGTATTTAGTCTGTTGTTCCCACAACCTTCAGCCTAACCGCCTTCAGCCTAAACAACCTAACTCGGGGTGCCCCCATGAACATCCGTCTTTTCTGCCTCGCCCTGGCGGCCGGTCTGTGCTCGTGGTGTGCCGTGGCCCAGCAGTGCTACGTCGTTGATGCCCGCGGCAACAAAATTCCGGGCACCCGGCTGACGGCCGACCAGAACGGCAATCTGTCCCTGCAGATCGAGGCCGGCGGCCCGGTGACCAATTTCCGGGCCGGCAACTACCAGAGCGCCATGAGCCCCAAGACGAAGGACATTCAGGCCCTTGAACAACTCTATGCCGACGGCAAGCTGGACAACGTCACGGCCACCGCCGACAAGCTTTATCCCCAGTACCAGTATCTCGGCTGGGGCGGCACCGTTTCCTACTATGCCGGCATGGCCTTGCTCGACCAGGGCAACGCCAGTGCCGCCCTGCTGCTCTTTGACCGCGGTCTGGGGCTTAAAGACGCCGGGACCGAAGCTTTGACCAAGGGCAAGATCCAAGCGCTCCTGGCGCTCCAGAAAACCGCCGAAGCGCAGGCGTTGCTGGACAAATTGACCGTCAGCAATGATCCAGGCATCGCCATCTTCACGTTCAACACCCGCGGCAAGCTGCTGGCCGCCGAGGGCAAGAAGAAAGAAGCGGTATTGCAATACTTGAAGAGCATGCTATTATTCAAGCCCGGCACTTATCCTAAAGAGCGTGACGAGGCCAGAAAAGCCGTGGCGGCCCTGTTGCGGTCCATGGGGGATTCGCGCGCCGATGAGCTTGAGAAGTTGCCGTGATGAGCGGCCGCGGAGCCGTGGATAAGGTCATTTTTAGTTCAGGTCAGTCGCAGCAAACCGTAAGGAGAATCCCACCGATGAAACGCTTGCAGCACTTGTGGCGGAAATCCGCCTTGTTGACCGTCCTGCTAGTCACCTCGGGTTCCGTTTCGGCCTGGGCCCAAGAAGCGGCGGCCGCCGCCGGCGCGGACGGTGCCGTCAGCGTGGCGGAGGCGACCTCGTTCTACAACGTGGTGTTCGGTTGCGGCGTGGTCAATTTAATGACGTGGATCGCGTTGTTCGCGGTGTCCCTGGCCACCGTGGCGTTCATTATTGACGGTTGCCTCTCCATTAAACGGCAGAAGCTGATCCCCAGCGAGCTGATCAATGGGGTTAGGGAATCCCTGGCCAATGGTGATTTGGCCGCCGCCACCGCCGCCTGCCAAGTCAATCCCAGCCCGCTCTCCCGCATCCTCCAAGCCGGTTTCGGCAATGTCCAGGAGGGGTATGACGTGACCCGGGAAGCTGTGACCTCCTGCGCGGAAATGGAGAACGAAAAACTGATCCAGCGGGTCAGTTACCTCAATGTGTGCGGCCAGATCGGTCCGATGCTGGGGCTGCTGGGAACCGTGATCGGGATGGTGTTGGCGTTTGCCTCGCTGGCTACCGCCGCTGGTGCTTCCAAGGCCGCCCTGCTGGCCATCGCCATTTCCACCGCCCTGTGGACCACGGTGGTGGGTTTGCTCATCGCCATTCCCGCCCTGCTGGCCTACACGCTGCTCAAGAACTACGCGACCCGCCTCATCTTGGAGATGGAATCCACCGTGCTGGATCTCATCAAGGTGTTGCGCAACGCCGAAGTCCAGCAGTAATCCGCCGCTTCCCGGAGACTCGCGGCCATGAAAAAACGTTCCGAAGAGACACTGGAGACGCCGATCACCCCGATGATCGACGTGGTCTTCCAGTTGATCATCTTCTTTGTGGTTTCGGCGGCTCAGCAGAACGACTTGATCGATCTCAGTCTGAACTTGGCCCAGGCCAAGGATGTGAGCGCCGTCAAGAAAAATGATCCGCTGACCGTCACCATTAACGTGCATGAGGACGGCAAGGTCAACATCGCCTTGCAGGAGATGACTATGCCCCAACTCCGGCATGTGCTGAAATCCACCGTGGCCCAATACGGGAATCGGGTGCCGATCGTGCTCCGCTGCGACAAGCGGGCGCTCTACCGCGAGGTGGACAAGGTGATGGCGGTCGTCGGTGAAGCGGGCCTCTACCGGGTGCGGATTGCCGCCGTCGCCGGCGGCAAGGATTGAGCGTAGTTTCCCGAGGAAACTTGAAATATGGCCAAACAACGGCAAACTGAAGTTCTCCAGGTGCCGATGGCGCCGATGATTGATGTGGTGTTCCAGCTCCTCATCTATTTCGTTTTGACCTTTCGGGAGGAAATTCCGGAAGCGCATTTGGCGGTCAATCTGCCCTCGCCGGACAGCCGGCCGCCGACGCCCGATGTCAAGCCTCCGCAATTGCTGGAATTGACCATTCTTCCTGGCGAGGTGCAGATTCAGGGCCGTTCCCACAGCTGGCAGTCGGTTCAGGAAACCTTGGCCTATCTCGGCAAAATCGACGATCAGCAAACGGTCATCATTAAAACCAGCATCATGGCGCGGACGGAAGAAGTCGTGCGGGTGCTGGACTTGTGCAAGGCCGCCGGGTTGTCCAAACTGAATCTTGTCACCCTGCGCTGAACCATCGGTGAGGTAAAACGACCCCCATGAGCACCGAAGAACACGCCAGCGTACAGGATCCGCTTCAGCACCTGCATGAGCTGACCCAGGCGGATATTGACTCCATTCTCGATGATTACCGGAAACGGCAAATGATCGAGCACCTGATGGGGCCGATCATTTCCGCCGTGCTCCACTTGGTGGTGGTGGTCTTGATGATGTATTTCCTGGTCTCCCCGGCCGCCCAAAAAGGCACGGATGTCGAGGTGACCATGGAAGAACTGAAGATCAAGGAACTGGATCCCAAGATCATCCAAGAGTTGGAAAAGATGCCAGAGCAGGAAAGCCAGGTTCCCCCTGTTGAACCTCCCGACGTGCCCACTGAAAACGTGGCCACCACCGACAATCTTAATGACGCCCCCAGGATGGACAGTCCCGACCTTGCGGCGGTGATGGATATCAAGACCAATGCCACTCCGCTCAAGATCGCGGGGCTGTATGCCGGCCGTTCCGGCAAGGGGCGGGGCGATTTGGGACGGAGATTTGGTTCCAATGAGGTGACGGAGCGCGCTGTTCTCCGCGCCCTGCGCTGGCTCAAGGAGCATCAAAACGCCGACGGTTCCTGGTCCACCAGCCAGCCGGTGGCCATGGGCGGCCTGGGCTTGCTGACGTTTTTAGCCCACGGCGAAACGCCCGAATCCAAAGAATTTGGCTTGACGGTCAAGAAAGCCATGCAATATCTCACCGCCTGGCTGGAGGCCACCAAGGCCAATCCCAATGAAAACTCGTATGTTCACGGCATCGCCACCTATGCGATCGCCGAAGCCTACGGCATGACCCGGCTGCCCAATCTCAAGCCGGCCATGGAGATCGGCATCGCCAAGATTGTCCAGGGGCAGCAGGCCGGGGGCGGTTTCGACTATGGTTATGCCAAGACCCCGCGGTGGGACACCTCGGTCACTGGGTGGCAGGTGCAGGCGCTCAAGGCCGCCTTCATTGCCGGTTCGGAAACCCCGGGCGTGCTTGAAGCGATTGAAAAAACCGTCACCTTCCTCAAAAAAACCGCGTATAAGAATGGCAAGTTTGGGTATTCGGCGCCTGGCGAAGGCAGCCCCGGCATGACCGGTGTCGGCACCCTCTGCTTGCAACTGGTTGGTTCCGGCAGCACGTCCGAAGCGTTGAACGGTGTCAGGTACATCCGTGACACCCAGCAGGTTAAATGGGCCGACACGTGGAATGATTTCAACCTGTACGGCTGGTATTACATGACCCAGGCCATGATCCACGCCGGCAGTGCATCGTGGAAAAAATGGAACGACACCTTCTCCACCGAACTGACCCGCAATCAGAAAGTGGACGGTCACTGGGAGTCGGCGGCGGTGCCGCCAGGGCAGAAAGCCAGCGCCGACGTGGGTGAGTGTGACCCCTATTACAACACCACTTTCGCCTGCCTGATGCTCCAGGTTTATTACCGTTATCTGCCCACCTACAAGATGCCCAAGGCGGTGACCGTCACCACCTCCGCGCTCGACCTGAGCGACGAGAAGGACAGCGGCGCGCTTAAGATTGAGTAAGGCGGCGCGCTTTTTGAGTGTGGCAATTCCTTGGTGTCGCCGCGACACAAGCCGTGTTTGCACGGACGAGCACGGACCTACACGGACGCCCACGGACTTCGGCGCCGTAGATTTTGTCCGTGCTGGTCCGTGTGCGTCCGTGTAAGTCCGTGCTTGGCGCCCCGTCCCGCCTATTTCGCCCCATGTGTCTGCGCATGAACGGCGGCGCGGGCGCGCAACGGTTCCAGCCAGGCGTCGGGCACGGCCAGGTCGCCGTGGCCGGTGCCCAGGGCAATGCCGGCGGCGGGGTCGCCGTGGAAATCACTGCCGCCGGAGGTGAGCAGCTTCACCTGGCCGGCCACGCGCTCGGCAATGGCGGTGTCGTCCGCGTTGAATTCGGAGTAGCGCGCCTCAAGGGCATCCAGGCCGCGTTCCTTGAGAAAACGCGCCGTTTGGCGGAGGTGCGAGGGGCTTTCCCGGACTTTCGACAACGGGTGCGCCCACACCGTCACGCCGCCGGCCCGGTGGACAATGGCAATGATTTCCTCGGGCAGGGGCAGGTAGCGCCGGATATAGGCGGGCTGGCCCACGGCCAGGAAGCGCCGGAACGCCTCTTGGGTCGTCTGGCACACCCCGCGGGCGACCAGTTCCCGGGCAATGTGCGGCCGGCCCATGACCGCGCCGCCGGCCTGGGCGGCGGCGCCGTCCCAGGTGATGGCGGCGCCCAATTCCTGCAACCGCTCCACGATGCGCCGGTTGCGGTCGTCGCGCGAGGCCCGGATACGCTTCAGCAGGAACTCCAGTTCGGGCGCGCCGGGGTTGATAAACAGGCCGACCACGTGCATGACGCCGGCGTACCAACTGCATGAGAACTCGACGCCCGGCACCGCTTCCACAGACAACCCACGGGCCGCTTCCAGAAACTCGGGCAGGCCGGCGGTGGTGTCATGGTCGGTGAGCGCCACGGCGGCCAGGCCCGCCCGGCCCGCCGCCGCCGCCAGTTCGGCCGGTTGCAGCAGGCCGTCGGAAGCGCGGCTGTGGGTGTGGAGGTCAATCACTCCGCGGCCTTGATGGCGTCCCAGACTTTGATGTACTTGGCCTGGCTGGGGCCCAGATCCCAAATGGTTTCCGACTTGGCCTTGACGGCGGGGGTCAGAAAAATATTGGGGTTGTCGCGCATCTCCTGGGGCAGCAACGGATAGGCCGCCCGGTTGGGGCAGAGATAGCAGGTGAATTCCATGTTTTCCGCCGCGACCTTGGGATCGTGGAGGAAATTGATGAAGGCATGGGCCAGGGCGACTTGTTTGGCATCCTTGGGAATGGCCATCACGTCACAAGCAACGGACGCCCCCTCGACCGGCACCGCGAACGCCACGTCCGCATTCTCGCCGATGACCTGCATGACATCGCCGCTATAGCCCTGGACGACGGTAAATTCGCCGGAGGCGATGCCGCTCTTGTACTGCTCATTCTCGAACTTGGCCAGGTTATGCTTCCACTTGATGACCAGGTCGCGGGCGGCGGCGAGCTGGGCGTCGTCGGTGGTGTTCATGCTGTAGCCGAGGGTTTTGAGGCCGGCGCCAATGGTTTCGCGCATGTCGTTGAGCATGGTCATGCGGTTCTTGAGGTCCGCGCGCTCAAACACCCGCCAGGAGGGGGTGAAGTCGGGCAACTTGCTCTTGCGCCAGCCCAGGCCGGTGTAGCTGATCATGTACGGGACGCTGTGGGTGTAGGCGGTGTCCTTGATGAAGGCGTGCCATTCCGGATCCAGGTTGGCCAGGTTGGGCAGCCGCTGGTGGTCCAGCGGCTGGAGCATGCCCTGCTGCTGCATGATGTCCATCATGTAGGCGCTGGGGTAAATCAGGTCGTAGCCGGCGGCGCCCGCCTTGAGCTTGGCGTACATCGCCTCGTTCGAGTCAAAGGTGTCGACCACCACCCGGCAGCCATGCGCCTGTTCAAAGCGCTGGACCAGTTCGGGCTTGATATAGTCCGCCCAGTTGTAGACATGCAGCACCGGTTTCTCGCGGTGGCAGCCGGCGGCCAGCACCCCCAGCATGACGATGGACAGCAGGCGCGGAAGAGAGGCGATGCTCATGTTTTGATGCTTTCTCCGGTCAGCCATTGGGCCGCCGTGACCAAGGCGAAAGTGGCCACCAGCAGCAAGGTGGACAAGGCGTTGATCAGCGGCGTCGAACCGTGTTTGATCATACTATAGACTTGAATCGGCAGGGTGGTGGCCCCGGGACCGGCGACGAAAAAGGTCACGACAAAGTCATCAATAGACAGGGTGAAGGCGAGCAGGCCGCCGGCCAAAATGCCGGGGGCGAGCATGGGGATCAGGACCCGCCACGTGGTGACCCACCAATTGGCGCCCAGGTCGAGCGACGCCTCCACGATGGAGTAATCAAAGTCTTGCAGGCGCGCCAGAACCACCAAGGTGACGAAACTGATGCAGAAGGTGACATGGGCCAGGATGATGGTGCCCAGCCCCAAGTTGACGCCCAACGCCACAAACAGCAACAGCAGGCTCATGCCCATCAGGATTTCGGGCACCACCAGGGGTGCGTAAATGAGCGAATAATGGAGGCGCTGCAACCGGCTCTGGTAGCGATGCATGGCAATGGCGGCGAGAGTCCCGATGGCGGTGGCGGCGACGGTGGCGGTAACGGCGACCAGGAGGGAATTGCCGAACGCGTGCCAGATGTCGCGTTCGTGCCACAGCCGTTCATACCAGCGCCAGGAAAAACCACCCCAGCCGCCCTCAAAGCGGGAACCGTTGAAGGAGTTGATCACCAGCACCGCGATGGGCAGGTAGAAGAAGAGCAGGACGGCGAGGGTGGTGTAGAGCGGCAGGCGGCTGCGTTTCATGGCACGGGTCCCTCCGCGTCCGGCCGTGGCGTCGGGCGGCCGGTGGCCGTGCCGTTGCGGCCGGGGCCGAAGAGCACGATTAGCATGGGCGCCAGCACCACCAGGGTGAGCAGGGCGGCCAGCGCGCTGGCATGGGGCAGGTTGCGGTCATTGAAGGTGCGCTGGGCGATCTTGTTGCCGATCATCTCGCTGTTGGGACCGCCGACCACATCGGCAATGACGTAGGACCCCAGGCTGGGGATGAACACCATCAGGACCGCGGTCAACACCCCGCGACGGATACCCGGCAGAAAGACGCTGCGGAAGGCGCGCCCGCGCCGGGCGCCCAAATCCATGGCGGCGTCCAGCAGGCCAAAGTCGAATTTTTCGGCGGCGGCGTAGATGGGCAGGATGGCGAACGGCAGGCAGGTGTAAACCATCACCAGTAGCACGGCTTCCGGGGTGTACAGCAGCGAGGTGTCGGGGGCGAGCAGGCCGCTGGCGACCAGGGTTTTCTTGATCAGCCCCTCCGGGTGCAGCAGGTGTTTCCAGGCGAACACGCGGACCAGGAAGTTGGTCCAGAATGGCACGACCACCAGCAGCAGCAGCAGGCGCCGCCAGCGTGGCTTGGCCCGGGCCAGGCAATAGCCGGTCGGGATCGCCAGGAGCAGACAAACGAGGGTGGTCACCACGCTCAGCAACACGGTGCGCCAGATGATGCTGGGGTAATTGGGATTGCCCAGGCTGCGCCAGGTCTCCAGGGTCCAGCCGGCGCCAATGCCGCCAAACAGATCCGCCGGTTTGAAGGCGATGGCGAAGACAAACAGGGTCGGCACCAGGAACAGGGCCGCCAGCCAGACCAGGGACGGGAGCGTCATCAACCACTCATGGACGCGTTTGCGCTGTGCCGCTGCCCTCACCGCCGTGCTCTTCCGGTTGCGGTCCGCGTCCCCGTGCCTGTCGTGTGTCTGCCCATGCGTGCCACGTCCGCCCATTCACCGCCCGTGCTGGTTGTACTGTGTTAGGCTGAAGGTAATGAATGTCTCACCCCAACCCGGCCAAAACGAACATCGAACATTCAACGTCCAACATTCAACGTGGATGATTCGTCGTTGGACGTTGAATGTTCAATGTTGAATGTTCGATTTAAAATCTTGCGCATCTTGCAACTGATTTCACTGATAAGGTACTACGCGGCATGAAAGATGAACCATAGGCCACTTTGAGCCTGCGTCAACTCCACCACGTGAAGCGTGATGGGGCGTCCCAGGCGTAAGACATGCCAGCCCTTTTTTCACCATGAAGGGCATAAAGCACATGAAGTAAACCGGCAGCAAGGCAACCAAAACGCAGTTGGACGTTTTGGATTCCTCATGCGCCTCCGCGCCTCTGCGGGAGAAATGCGTATATATGAAAAATACAGCATTAAAGCGGTGTCAAGCCACCGCCACTCTAGAGATTTCGGCCGCAGCCGAAATCAGTCAAACAGCCTAACCCCCTACTACAGCCTGCTTTCAGTGCCGCCAGGCGCGCTGGCGCGCGGCTTCGTAGAGCAGGATGGTGGTGGCGGTGGCGACGTTGAGGGAGTCGGCCTGGCCGAGCATGGGAATGCGCACCTTGAGGTCGGCGTCACTGAGCCACGCATCATCGAGCCCGAGCATTTCACAGCCGACGACAATGGCGGTGGGCTGGGTCAGATCCACCTCGGTGTAAATTGCCTCGGTGTGCGGGGTGGCGGCCAGGGTGCGAATGCCCTGCGCCCGCAGCCAGGCGCGGGCGGTGGCGGAGTCCGCATCGAAGATCGGCACCGAAAACAGCGCGCCGGTGCTGGCCCGCACCACGTTGGGGTTGTGCAGGTCGGTGCAGCGGTCGCAGAGAATGAGTCCGGTGACGCCGGTGGCGTCGGCCGAGCGCAGCATGGTGCCCAGGTTGCCCGGTTTCTCAATCGCCACCGCCACCAGCAGCAGCGGGGCCGGCCCCGGCGTAAACTCGGCCAGGGGCCGGTGCCGTTGCGGCGCCACGCCCGCCAGTCCCTCGGGCCGGTCGCGGTAGGCCAGTTTCCCGAACAGTGTCGGCGGCAATTGAATCACTTGGGCGCCGGTGGCCTCGCATTCGTCGATCAGCGCCGGTTCGTTCTCGCCCTGAAACAGTTCGGGGCAGATGAACAGTTCATGGATCGGGTAGCCGTTGTTCATGGCCCGGCGCAGCGCCCGGTAGCCCTCGATCAGAAACGCCTGCTCGCGCTCGCGGTCGCGCCGGTCCTGCAGGGCCGCCGCCCGCTTGAGCCGCGGATTCTGCGCGCTGGTGATGATCAACCGTTCGGGCATGGGCAACGTTTACTCCGGCGTTCGATTTACCTTCGTGCGCTTCGTGTCTTCGTGGTGAATCAGAAAGTTTAAGTATTACCAAGGTACTAGCCTGAATTATTCATGAATTTGAACAGGAGAAATCCGGAGAGAACGGAGAAAAACTTCTCTGTGACCTCTGCGGCCTCCTGTTCAAAATCCAGAACATGTGATGATTACATTGCGTATCTACGATAGGCTGCACGTGCTCGCCACGGCAGGCATCAATCCGTTCTCATGAATAATCCAGGCTAGCGGTGCGGCGTGCCGGCGGCGGGGTTGGGGATGTCGGCGGCGAGACGGTTGCGGGCGTGATCCCAGTAGGGGGAGACTCGGCGGAGGCGCGCCACCACCTCGGGGAAGACCGTGGCGATGACCGCGGTTTCGGCGGCGGTGGTGTAGCGGCTGAGGCTGAAACGGACGGACCCGTGCATGGCGGTGAACGGCACCTGCATGGCCCGCAGCACATGGGACGGCTCCAGCGAGCCGGAGGTGCAGGCCGAGCCGCTGGAGGCGCAAATGCCGGCGGCATCAAGTTCGAACAGGATCGATTCGCCTTCGATCGCATGCACCGCCAGGTTCAGGGTGTTGGGCAGGCGCGGCGCGCCGTGGCCGTTGACCTCGACGAAGGAGACGTTAGCCAGGATGCGCTCTTCCAGCTCGTCGCGCAGGGTGCCAACCTTGTGTTCCTCGGCCAAATGCTCGCCCGCCAGCCGGCAGGCGGTGGCCAGCCCGACGATGTACGGCACATTCTCGGTGCCGCCGCGGCGGCTGTTTTCCTGGTGCCCGCCGATCAGGTACGGCCGCAACGGCGTGCCGCGCTTGATGAACAGGGCGCCGACTCCTTTGGGCGCGTGCAGCTTGTGGCCGGAGAAGGACAGCAGATCCACCTGGGCGTACTCCGTGCTCAGATCGATCGGCAGTTTGCCCACGGTCTGGGTGGCGTCGGTATGAAAGAGGATGCCGGGATTGGTTTCCTTGGCGATGCGGGCCAGTTCGGCAACCGGGAAGATGACGCCGGTCTCGTTGTTGGCGTGCATGACGCTGACCAGCAGGGTGTCGGGGCGCAGGGCGCGGATAAACTCGGCGAGGTCGAGCTGCCCCCGGCGGTCAACCGGTAAAAAAGTGACATCCAACCCATTGCGGGCCAGTTCCTTGCATACTTCAAGCACGGCGGGATGTTCGACCGCCGTGGTGATGATGTGCCGCCGGCCCGGATTGGCGCGGACGGCGCCGAACAGGGCCGCGTTATTGCTCTCGGTGGCGCAGGAGGTGAACAGGATCTGTTCCGGCGTGATGCCGCCGAGCAGGGTCGCCACCTGATGACGCGCCGCCTCAATGGCCTGCCGCACCGCCCGGGCCGCGTCGTACATGGAGCTGGGGTTGAAGTATTGGTCGTCAAAAAACGGCGCCATCGCCGCGCGCACTTCCGGCGCCACCGGCGTGGTGGCGTTGTTGTCGGCATAAATCAGTGGCGGCATCGGGGGGGCCTTATGGGCGAGGTTGGGTGGTTGGGCGGTTGAGCGGTTGAGCGGTTGGGCGGTTGAGCGGTTGGGCGGTTGGGCGGTTGAGGGGTTGGGCGGTTGAGGGGTTGAGGGGTTGAGGGGTTGAGGGGTTGAGGGGTTGAGGGGTTGAGGGGTTGAGGGGTTGAGGGGTTGAGGGGTTGAGGGGTTGAGGGGTTGAGGGGAAAAAGTTCCGGTCACTGTGGCACCGTTCTTGGCGTGCGGCAATGTCTTTGCCGCTGTTTAATGCCACTCAGGAAGATAATCCCGCCCCTCCCGGACGCAACCGGCCGGGCCGAGCGCGTGCGCATGTCAGTTCCGTAGGGGATTCCCTCTAACGCAGTATAAGAGGGCGTATAAACCGCGTCAGCCGGGAACCGAGCTGGCGCTTTAGAGTGTCGCCGGCTTGATGGCCAATATAACCACGCTGTTCGCGCATGCGTGCCAGCGTAACGGCCCTACGGAACTGACATGCGCCCCCCGAGCG
>CAITYL010000251.1 GCA_903896595.1 uncultured Lentisphaerota bacterium | reverse complement strand
TAATTGCGCATTTTTAGATTGTTTTCTCTTTGCGATCTCTGCGATCTTTGCGGTTAATTTTTGAATCAAGTTGAAGTGAGATTGGAATTATTTGGCCGGCACGGCCTTGACGGCGGCTTTGGGGACCGCGCGGAGCGCCGGCTTCCGGGCGGCCGGGGCCGCGGCGGGCGCGAAGTCGGTCGGCAGCACCCAATTACGCCTTGGCGGTTCCTTTGCGCCGCCGCGCTTTCGCGGCGTGAATTCTTCCCTTTCTCCCGACTTGGCGGTGTGCCTGTTGGCGTAGCAGGTCGGCAAACAACGCGTTCACGTCATAATGATGCTGTTTGGCCAACTCGTCCTTGACCCGCCAAAGTTCTTGAATAACTTCATCCGGCATCGGCGTGGTCTCCCATAAGCCCTAACCGGTCAAGCACTACGGCGCGGCGTTCGCCGTCGGTTAGCCGGGCGGCCAGTTGCTCAACTTCCCGCAGTGCAACCAGGTTACAACTGAGCATAACCTGCACAAACCGGAGATCCTTGGGCCGGCCGGCATCCAGCTTGGCCACCGCCAGATCCGCGGGACTGAGGCACCAGCCGGTCACCCGGTCCCGCGTCCGCACCGGCACCAGGCGTTCCCGCCAGCCGTCGGGAAGCCGCGCGGTAACCTCGGGGCCGCTGCCATGCGCATACACCTGGAACGTTTCGGCAAACAGGGAGCCCTCGCCGATGGCGCCATCAATCACGTCTGCTTTTTCCGGGGCGGCCAAGGGATACAAGTCAACATCCTTGGACAGTTCAACCGCGTCCATCCCCTCCGCTTCCGGGCAGGCGCCCAGCAAAGCGGCGCTCCCCACCACCACCAAATCGTCCTCGCCGCTGATGGCACCGGCGGCCCGGATAATATGTTCGAGCTGAAACCGGTTCATGACACCTCTTCGATTTATCTTCGTGCTCTTCGTGTCTTCGTGGTGAATCCGAACGTTTAAGTGTTACAAGGTGCTCGCCCTACGGCTTGCAGAACTGCTTAAAAATCTCCCGGCGCGCGACTTCCGGGAGCACCCCGCAAAACGGGCTGTTGCTGCGGCGCTGCTGTCCGGCCGGCGACGGGTCGAGCAGCGCCGTCCGCACCGTTTCCCAGGAACCGGCGAGCAGGACGGCCCATTCCTGATTGGCGCGGTCGGCGGGCGCCGCCGCCCGCCACCGGGCACAGGTGCGCCGGGCACGCTCCAGGCCGGCCCGGGCGGGGTCGTGGTCGATGCAAGTCACCACCGCCGCCGCCAGGGCCAGACTGCGTTGATCGATTTTTTCGTGGGTCATGATAACGTGAAACGTGATGCGTGACGCGTAAAGATGCGAAGATCCGAGCCCGGAACGTCAGTGACGGGTCAACTCGGTAAATAATGAAATCTATCCGCCCAACGCCATAACGTCCACGTTCGGAGAAACCATCAAATTAAATCCATTTTACCACGGATTACACGGATGGCACGGATAAAACCAGGAACATCAAATCGTTCACCACGAAGACACGAAGAACACGAAGCTAGATCGAAGCGTTTCAAGGGCAAATACACCTTCGATTGATCTTCGTGCCCTTCGTGTCTTCGTGGTGAATCCAAAGGTTTACGGGTGACCAGAAACGGGTTTTCTCCGCGCCTCCGCGTCTCCGCGTGAAATCACTGAATCCGGATTTTTCTCTCGCCAAGAGCGCCAAGCACGCCAAGAAAATGCCGATTTGTCTTCTTTGCGTTCTCTGCGATCTCCGCGAGAGACAATTTCC
>CAITYL010000250.1 GCA_903896595.1 uncultured Lentisphaerota bacterium | reverse complement strand
GCATGATTTTAAATCGAACATTCAACATCGAACATTCAACGTCCAACGTCGAATCATCCACGTTGGATGTTGAACGTTGAATGTTCGATGTTCGGGGTTGAGGGGTTGAGGGGTTGAGGGGAAACGTGAAGCGTGAAACGTGATAGTCAACAGAGGGTTGGCACCGTTTTGGAGTGTGGCAATTCCTTTGCCGCATTTACATATCGGCGTAATTTCAAGACCGGGACCCGCCCGTCCTCGGGCGGAACTCGATGGCGTCACCCCCGTTCCGCCCCTTTTATGGGGCCACCGTCCGCCAAACCAATAGTGCGCGTCTTCGACGATGACGGGTTCATCCGCCCGAGGACGGGCGGCTCCCAGGTATGGAAAAACCTCATTTATCACTTCCGAACTCCCAGATGGCGTCGAGGTCAAATTCGCGGCTTAAGTGGGCCATCACCCGACGTTCCGCGGCCCGCATGCGGCGGCGAGGCCCCGGCACCAGATCGTCATGTCCAGCCAGATGCAGTAACCCATGGACCAGATACAGCGTCAGCTCCGTGGCGGCGGAGTGGCCATGCCGCGGCGCCGCGGCCAGGGCGGCGGCGGGGTTAACGTAGAGTTCGCCGGCACACCGCGGCCCGGCTTCCAGCGGCACCCCGGCAAGGCACGGCAGGGCAAACGCAATAACGTCCGTCGGCCCGGCATGGCCGAGAAAATGACGATTAAGCGCCGCGATGCGGCGCGGGCCGACCAGAACCACCCGCACCTCGGCGTCGCGAAAAGCCGGCTGGGATGGCAGACCGCTACACTCCAGCGCCCGGCACAACAAGCGGCGCACCACGGCGCGCTGAGGCACCGCGGGCCGACGGGTCGTGCGGCTGATCCGAATCCGCGTCATCGGCGTCCTCCTCATCATCGTCTTTGGGGTAACGGATGCGACCATGCAACATGGTGGTCAAGGTGTGAATAATCGTCTCGCGCACGGTCGCCAGTTCTTCAAACGTCAGATCGGCCTCGTCGAACTGGCCGTCCTCAATCCGCTTGAGCAACAGCTCTTCAACCACCGTGCGGACCCGTTGCGGAGTCGGCTTCTCCAAAGACCGCGTGGCGGCCTCGCAAATATCAGCCAAGCTGACAATGACAATTTCCCGGCGGTGCGGCAACGGTCCGGGATAGCGAAATTCCTGCTCCCCCACTTCCGTTCCCGGCGACCGCGCCATCGCGCGCCGAAAGAAATAATAAACCAGACTGGTGCCGTGGTGGGTGGCGATCGCCTCGCGGATGGGCGGTTTCAGCTTGTATCGGTCGGCAAAATCCAACCCCGCCTTGACGTGATTGAGGATCACCAGCGAACTCATGGTCGGTTGCAGGTCCTGATGTGGGTCCTCGCCCCGGCTATTTTCCGTGAAATAATGCGGATTTTCCAATTTCCCGATGTCATGGAAATAGGCGCAGACCCGGGCCAGCAAAGGGTTGGCGTGAATGGCGCTGGCGGCATCTTCGGCCACCGTGGCGACCGTCAGGCTATGATGATAGGTGCCGGGAGCTTCGACCCGCAGCCGCTTAAGCAGGGGATGGTTGAGGTCGCTCAATTCCAGCAGGCTGAGGTCCGTCGTGATCCCGAAAACATACTCGAAGAAGGGGGTGATGGCAGCGGCAATCACCGCCGTGATCAGACCGATGACAAACCCCGACACCATGACCCGCATCAGCAACTCGCGCGGCACCTCGGTGGTCACCAGGAAAATCACGGTCATGAACGACACCAGGGCGCCCACCCCAATGCCGGCGCGCAGCGCGTGATACCGGCGGCGCGCCCGGCGCATCAGCACCGCGGCGACAAAGGAGGCCACGGTGCCGGTCAGCAGCAGGGGCAGGGACAGGTCGTATTGCAGCGCCACCACCAACGAGGTCAGAATGCCGCACCACAACGCCACCCGCAGTCCGATCAACTCGGCCAGCAACATGGCCCCAAATGCCAGCGGCAGCACCGACGGCAGCAACGCCTGATTGCCCTCGCCATAGATTCCATACAACCACACCGCCGTCCGGTTAAGCACCAATTGCAGAATGACCACCACCGCAATCAGGGTGACATTCGCGTTGGTCGTCACCACTTCAGGATGAATGGCATGCAGGCAATGCACCGCCACCAGCAACAGCACCAGGAACAGCAGGGACCGGAAGAGATTGCCGGTCCACGACACGGTTTCCGCCTGTTTGCGAGACAACGTCTCCTGGTATTTCTCCAGTCGGATCAGGCTGTCACCCGTGACCCGTTCGCCGGGCAGCAACAGGGGTTCACCGGCCTGGACCAGGCAGCGTACGGGCCGCACGGCGCCCGCCGCCTGGGCCTGGAGCCGATGTGTGGCCTCGGCGTCAAACACCACATCGGGCAGCAGCACATACGGCAGCAAGGTCTGAAGCAGGTCCAGGGACGCTTCATTATTATCTGGATAGGCCTGAAGGAACTCGGCGGCGATGCGGCGGGTGGCCAGCGTCGGCGTGTCCACGCCGTCCAGAGTCAACAACCGCTTGCGTCCGGCCTCGTCCACCAAGTAAAATTTCTTGCCGGCCACGCGGCCGTTGAAATGTCCGAAGGCATCGCCCTCGCCTGCCAGCCCCCGACTCACCGTTTCCGCCACCTGTTTCCGGAGGTAATTCCATTTCACCGGCGACGTTGCGAGATATTCCAAGGCGGCCCGGCGCGCCGGGGTCAGCTTGGGAATTTCGGCGATGGCAACGGCGCCTCGGCCGTCGGCCGGCGGCGGGGCCACCAAGGCGTCCTGCAAAAGTTGCAGGCGGCGGAGCGATTCCAACGCCCGCTCCCGGTCCACGCGAAACACGGGCGTTTCCCGCAACACCGCATCCCGCTTCAAGCGGGCGGTCAATTCCGCATTCTCGTAGTCGAAGGAGACTTCGGCGAACAGGCTGCGGTCGGCCACCTGCCCTTCCACGTAGGGCAACAAACGGCGCTCGGGACGAACCAGCAAAACACCCGCCGCCGTGGCCCCGACCAACGCGATCAGGAACACCCGTAACAGAACATCGCGGGCCGCCATGCCGGTCCCCGCGCGCCCGTCGGAGCCGCGAAAACGCCAGCGCAGAAACTCCCGCAACCCCGTCATTCTTCCCAGCGTTTGAAGAGCAACGCCGAGTTATGGCCGCCAAATCCCAGGTTGGTGTTCAGGGCGATGCGAACGTCGCGGCGCACGGCCTCGTTCGGCGTGTAATTCAAGTCGCATTCGGGATCCGGCGTCCCGTAATTGATGGTCGGCGCAATGATGCCGCTGAGCAGGGTCTGGACACAGACAATGGATTCCAGGCCGCCGGCCGCGCCCAAGGCGTGTCCGGTCATGGACTTGGTGCTGCTGATGGCCACCTTGCGCGCCGCCGCCTCGCCAAAGGCCTTCTTGATGGCCATGGTTTCCAGCTTGTCATTCAGCGGCGTCGAGGTGCCATGGGCGTTAACGTAATCCACCTGCCCAGCCTCCAGGCCGGCATGCCGCAACGCCACCCGGATCGCCTCCGCGGCGCCACTGCCCTCGGGATCGGGAGCCGTGATGTGGTACGCATCGCCCGTGGCGCCGTACCCGACCACTTCCGCCAAAATCGTCGCCTTGCGCGCCCGGGCATGCTCAAGTTCTTCCAAAATCAGGATGCCGGCGCCTTCGGCGGGAACAAACCCGTCGCGGGTGGCATCAAACGGACGGCTGGCGCCGACCGGGTCGTCATTGCGTTCAGACAACGCCCGCATGGCACAGAACCCGGTCAGCCCCAACGGGCAGATGCAGGCTTCGGCGCCACCGGAGATAATGACATCGGCATCACCGCGCTTGATCACCCAGGCGGCTTCGCCAATCGCGTGGGAACCGGAGGCACAGGCCGTGACAATGCCCATGTTCGGCCCCTTGAACCCATGGCGGATGGAAATAAACCCGGCCGCCATATCCACGATCATCATCGGCACCATCAGCGGCGAGGAGCGGTCCGGACCGCGCTGAATCAGCGTGGTGCATTGCTCCTGCAGGGTCTTGATGCCGCCGATGCCCGCCCCCACCATCACCCCGGCCCGCTCGGCCTTGACCGCCTCGGGATGGTGCAACAGCCCGGCCGAGGCCATGGCTTCCTCGGCGGCCGCCACCGCATAATGACAGAAATGGTCGAGGCGCCGCGCCTCTTTGACGTTCATGTACTGGGTGATGTCCAGATCCCGAATTTCGCCGCCAATGCGGCATTTCAGGGGACTGGCATCAAACTGGGTGATGGGGCCAATGCCAGACCGGCCATTCACCAAGTTATCCCAGAATTTGGGCACGCCCGTGCCCACGCTGGAAACCACCCCGACACCGGTAATCACTACCCGCCGCGATTCCATCATCGTTACACAACCCTCATGCGGAGAACGGACTCCCTCCGCCAGCGCCACCACGGCACCGTGGCGTCAACCCATTCCGTCGTCACCGGGGAAACCAAACACGAAGGGGACGCCACGTGCGCCCCCATCCACACCGTCACATCACTTGCTCTTGATGTTCTCGACGTAGGAGATCGCCTGGCCGACCGTCGTCAGCTTCTCGGCTTCCTCATCGGGAATCTCGGCGCCGAACTCTTCTTCGAGCGCCATGACCAATTCCACGGTATCCAGGGAATCGGCGCCCAAATCTTCGACAAACTTCGCCTCGGGAACCACCTGTTCGGGGCTGACGCCCAGTTGCTCGACGATGATTTCCTTGACGCGATCCGCAACGGAAGAAGCCATGGTAGTCCTCCTGCTTGTGTTTGAGTTGTTTTACGGTTCTCGATACGCGGCCGAAGGCATACTACCGCCAGCCCAGTCATCATAAGCGTGAGTTTTGTAATGTGGACGCGGAATCCAACTTTTCAAGCCCACCCCCGCCCACCCCCTCCAAACCCGGCAATGCGAACATCGAACATTCAACGTTCAACATCCAACGTGGAGTTTGAACAGGAGGCAACAGAAGCCACAGAGAAGTTTTTCTCCGTATCTCTCCGGATTTCTCCTGTTCAAATTCATGAATGGTTCAGACTAGATTACAGAGAGTCCTTTACCGGCAGAGGTTCCTTTTCAGAGCCGCGAACGAAGCGACCATAGGAAGCGAAGGTGACCGGTCCAAAGGAATCCACTCTTTTCGTTGGCTCGTTAGCTCCCCAGATACATGCCGCCGTCCACCGAGATGACCTGGGCGGTGATGTAATCGCTTTCCGGCCCGGCCAGGAAACGGACCGCTTTGGCCACGTCCTCGGCCGTGCCCGCGCGCTTCAGCGGAATGTTCTGCAAAAACTGCTGCTTCGCCTCTTCCGGCAGCTTGGCCGTCATGTCGGTCAGAATGAACCCCGGCGCCACCGCGTTGACGCAGATGTTGCGGGACGCCAGCTCGCGCGCCGCCGACTTGGTCATGGCGATCACCCCGCCCTTGGAGGCGCTGTAGTTCATCTGGCCGGGATTGCCGATCCGCCCCACCACCGAGGCGATATTGATGATCTTGCCGCTCTCCTGCTTCATCATCGGCCGGCAGACCGCTTTCATGCAGTTGAAGACGCCCTTCAAATTCACCGCGATCACCGCATCCCACTCCTCTTCCCGCATCCGCATCAGCAGGTTGTCCTTGGTGATGCCGGCGTTGTTGACCAGGATGTCAATCTTGCCAAACGCCTCGACAATGGCCTTCATCAGCGCGTCCACATCCGCGACCTTGGCCACGTTGGCGGCGAACGCCTTGGCGTCCACGCCCTGGGCCCGAAACTCCGCCGCGGTGGCCTCCGCCACCTCCGGCATGATATCCACAATCGCCAGCTTGGCGCCATCGGCCGCCAAGGCCTCGCAGATCGACTTGCCAATCCCCCGGGCGCCCCCGGTCACCACCGCCACTTTATCGTGCAGCTTCATCTTGCTTCTCCATTCGTGATTGTCGGTCCCGGGGCGGCGGCCAAAACCCTGTCGCCCGCGCGAACCGCCTACTGTACAACCATTTTTCCCCGAATCCATCGCCGGTGGCGCGCGGGATGGGACTGTTTATGTTAGGGAGCTTGCTGCCCGTTCAGGTCGCCTCAAAATTTCACGAGGGTCGGGACGCCGTGTGCGGAACCGATGCCGATCCGCCCCCCCTCAACCGCCCCCCCTCAACCGCGTAACCCCTCAACCGCGCAACCCCTCAACCGCCCAACCGCCCAACCAAGGATTTCATACATGACTCAGCCCCGCCACGACTGGGAAAACCCCGCCCTGCTGCACCGGAACCGCCTGCCGGCGCATGTGACGCTGATGCCGTTCCCCGATGCGGAGTCCGCACGGACGGGCGAGCGTTTAACCTCGCCCTGGTGCCGGTTGCTGAACGGCGATTGGAAATTTCGCTACCTCCCCGAGGGCGTGGAAGATACACCGGCCGGATTTGAGAAGCCGGGGTTCTCCGACACCAAGTGGGATACCCTCCCGGTGCCCGCCTGCTGGCAGCTCCACGGCTACGGCAAGCCGCAATACACCAACGTCAATTACCCGATTCCCAACAACCCGCCGTTCGTCCCCAATGAGAATCCGGTCGGCCTCTACCGCCGCACCTTCCGGGTCCCCGCGGACTGGAAGGGGCGCCAGGTGTTGGTGCATTTCGCCGGCGTGGACTCCATGTACAATGTTTGGATCAACGGCGCCTTTGTCGGCATGAGCAAGGTGCCGCACATGCCGGCCGAGTTCGATGTCACGCCGCACCTGAAGGCGGGCGAGAATGTCATCGCCGTGCAGGTCTTCATGTGGAGCGACGGCACCTACCTGGAAGACCAGGACATGTGGCGGCTGAGCGGCATCTTCCGCGACGTCTACCTGTGGACCGCGCCCCAGCTGCACCTGCGCGACGTGCATGCCACCCCGCTGCTGGACGAGGACGGCGATGAAGCCGTGCTCGACCTTTCCTTCTTCCTCGCCAATTACGGCGACACCAAGCTGAAAAAAGCCACCATCGCCGCCGCGTTGCATGATGCCGCCGGCAAGCGGGTGCAGGGGCTCACGACCGAGGTCAAGCCCCCGGCCGCCGGTGAAGAAACCGTGGTGACCGCCGCGCTGTCGGTGAAGGCCCCGGCGCTGTGGAATGCGGAAACCCCCCATCTCTATCGCCTGGTGGTGACGCTGGAGGCCGGCGGCCAGACGCTGGAGGCGTTGGCGTTCGACGTCGGCTTCCGCACCGTCGAAATCCGCGACGGCCAGCTCTGGGTCAACGGCCAAAGCATCAAGATCCGCGGCGTCAACCGCCACGACTCCAGTCCGGACACCGGACATTATGTCTCCCGCGAGTTGATGGAACAGGACCTGCGGCTGATGAAGCTGCACAACATCAACACCGTGCGGACCTCGCACTATCCGAACGACCCGGCTTGGTACGAGCTGGCCAACCGTTACGGCATGTTCATCATGGACGAGTCCGACTTGGAGTCGCACGGCCTGGGGATCAACGGCGACTGGAGCGAACTCTCCAAGCATCCCGGGTGGCGGGCGGCGTTCGTGGACCGCGCCGAACGCATGGTGGCGCGCGACCGCAACCAGCCTTGCGTCATCTTCTGGTCGCTGGGCAACGAATCCGGCTTCGGCCCGAACCACGTCGCCATGTCGGAACGCATCAAGGAAATGGACCGGTCGCGGCCGGTGCATTACCATCCGGCCGACCGCCATGCCTGCGTGGACGTGATCAGCGAGATGTACACCAACATCGACCGGCTCAACAACCTGGGCGACAACCTGGCGGATCCCGATGCGCGCCCGTTCTTCCTCTGCGAGTACGCCCACGCCATGGGCAATGGCCCCGGCAGCCTGAAAGAGTACTGGGACGTCATCTGGCGCTACCCGCGGCTGATCGGCGGCTGCGTGTGGGAGTGGACGGATCACAGCATCCGCCAGAAAGACAAAAACGGCAAGAGTTATTTCACCTACGGCGGCGATTTCGGCGATTTCCCCAATGACGGCAATTTCTGCGTCGACGGCCTGGTGTTCCCGGACCGGGTTCCGCACACCGGCCTGCTTGAACTCAAAAAAATCTATGAACCGGTGCGCATCGAAGGGGTCGACTGGGACAGCGGCGTGCTCACGCTGTGGAACCGCAACTTCTTCACCGGCCTGGACCATCTGGAGGCGGTATGGCGCGTCGAGGCGGAAGGACAACGGCTTGCTGAAGGCCGCCTGAAACTGCCGAAAGTCGCCCCCCTGGCCCGCGCCGCGATTGAGCTGCCGGACGCGGCCTTTGAACTGATGGCCGACTCCGAAAACTGGTTCACCGTCGTCTTCCGCCTCAAGCGCGACACCGCCTGGGCCAAGGCCGGGCACGAAGTGGCCTGGGGGCAGGTGGCGATGCCGGAACCGGATGCGGCGGACCTCGCCGCCGCCCACGCCTGCGGCGAGGATGACGGCGAATGCGACTGCGGCCACAACCACCACCACGCCAAGCCGGCCGCCCTGAAAGTGGCCGATGACGGCCGGTTGGTGCGGCTGGGCGACAAGAAAAACCAAATCGTCTTTGACCGCCGCAAAGGCCGTCTGGCCTCCTGGACGGTGGGCGGACGCGAGTTGCTTCAAGGACCACTGGCCGCCCAGATCTGGCGGGCGCCGACGGACAATGACATCGGCTGGACCGGTGTGGCCAGCCGGTGGCGGACGCAGCACGGCCTGGACCGGCTGCTGGAACGCGTCAACCGCGCGGAATTCATTCCCGGCGGGAAACAACAGTCCCCGGTATTTGAGGTCGAGACGACCCTGGCGGCGGTCATGCACCGGCCGGTGCTGGATGTGACGTACCGCTATGAAGTGGCGGCGGCCGACGAGGTTGGCGTCACCGTGACCTTCACCCCGCGCGTGCCCGCCCCCGAACTGCCGCGCCTCGGTGTGCGCCTGCTGCTGCCGGCCCGCTTCAACCAGGTGAAATGGCACGGCCTCGGCCCACACGAGGCGTACAGCGACCGCCGCGAAAGCGTGCGCATCGGCACCTATGCCGCCACCGTGGAGGAGTTGTTCGTGCCCTACGTCAAGCCGCAGGAAAACGGCGCGCGTCTCGACACCCGCTGGCTGCTGCTCTCCGACGACCAGGGGGCCGGCCTGGCCGTCGCCATGGTTGACGAGCCGTTCATGTTCAGCGCCCTGCCCTACACCGCCGAGGAACTCACCACCAAGCGCCACCGCCATGAACTGGAAAGCGGCGGAACCACCGTGCTCAGCCTGGACAAGGTCCAGATGGGGCTGGGCAGCAACAGTTGCGGCCCGGCGCCCCAGGCCAAGTACCTGCTCAAGCCGGAAGGCCCGGTCACGTTCCGTTTCGCCTTGCAGGCAATCGGCTAGTACCTTGTAACACGTAAACGTTCGGACTCACCACGAAGTCACGAAGATAAATCGAAGGTGCTTTAATAGGGAACGTGATTTTTCCATACCCGGGAGCCGCCCGTCCTCGGGCGGACGAACCCGTCATCGTCGGAGACGCGCAAATTTGGTATTGACAGACGGTGGCCCAATAAATTAAGGCCGGAACTGGTGTGACGCCGTCGCTGTCCGCCCGAGG
>CAITYL010000249.1 GCA_903896595.1 uncultured Lentisphaerota bacterium | reverse complement strand
TTTGCGGATTCACCACGATAGAACGCGAAAGATCGCAAAAGAAAATGCGTGTCGGGATTTTTCTTTCGCGCTCTCTGCGTCCTTTCGCGGTTAATCGAACCGAATTGCCATGCCTCGTCACAAGGCCGATCTTGCTCCGGTATGTTAGTGATGTATATTATTGGTAGTATAGACTAACAAATGACGGAGCCTGTGGGCATGGGACGAACGGACAGAACCGCGGTGGCGACCGGCCCGGACCAGTTGTCGCCGGCATTGGAGGATTGCCTGGAAGCCGTGGCCGAGCTGATGCCGCCCGGCCGGCCGGCCCGGGTCCGCGACCTGGCGTTGCGGCTCGGCGTCCGGATGCCGACGGTGACGGTGGCGTTGCGCCGGTTGGCGGCTCTCAAGCTGGTGGATTACCAGCCGTACGGCGGGGCGATTCTCACCCCGGCCGGCCGCCGCGCGGGCCACCGGGTCGGCAACCGGCATCAGCGGCTGGCCCGCTTTCTGACCGGGGCGTTGGGGATCGCGGAAGCTGTGGCCCAGCCCACGGCCTGCCGCCTGGAACACGCCATTGATGAACCGCTGCTGCGCCGCCTGGAGCAACTGGCGCTGCGGGCCGCCGGCCGGGAGGCGCCGCCGGGCGCCAAGAAAGTCGCCCAGGATAACGGGCCATGACCTTAAAAACGAACATCCAACCTCGAACGTCCAACATTCAACGTCGAATGATTTTCTCTTTTGGACGTTGGACGTTCAATGTTGGATGTTGAATGTTCGAATTCTAATCATGACTTTTCAGCAACCCCCTCAATCCTCACCGGACCGTTGCGAATCCGCGTCCCCGGCCGCGCCGTTGCCGGGGCGCCGGATCGCCTTGGTCGGGCCGCCGAACGTCGGCAAGAGCGTTCTGTTCAACCGGCTCACCGGCCGCTATGCCACGGTGTCGAACTATCCGGGCACCACGGTTGAAGTGGCCCGGGGCCGCTGCCGCGCCTTGGGCGGCGCCGAAGTGCTGGACACCCCGGGGTTGTATTCATTGACCCCGATTACCGAGGAGGAACGGGTGACACGCGACCTCTTGCGCGGTCTGCGGCCGGGCGATTGCGTGGTGCATGTGGTCGACGCCAAGAACCTCGGACGCCTGCTGCCGCTGACCCTGCAACTGCGGGCCGCCGGCCTGCCGCTGGTGCTGGTGTTGAACTTGATGGATGAAGCGCGCGAGCTGGGGCTGACGGTGGATGTCGCCGGCCTGGCCGCCTTGCTGAATCTTCCCGTGCTGCCCACCGTGGCGGCCACTGGCGAGGGCGTGGATGCCCTTCTGCGTTGCCTGCGCCAGAACATCACCGCCGCCGGCCGGGAGGTGTGTTTGCCACCGGTCACGCCGGTCTCATCCACCCAGCCTTCCCAGGCGGCACTGCCGCCGGTGCGCCTGGACGGCGAGCCACCCTCCGGCGAGGTGGCCCTGGCCGAGGCCCAGTGCTGGCATGTCGCGGCCGCTGTCGTGGCCCAACAGGTGATGCGCCAAGCGTCGCC
Organism: uncultured Lentisphaerota bacterium; assembly: GCA_903896595.1. Classification (GTDB taxonomy): domain Bacteria; phylum Verrucomicrobiota; class Lentisphaeria; order Oligosphaerales; family CAITYL01; genus CAITYL01. The sequence goes on along the minus strand of CAITYL010000249.1, from coordinate 1,781 downwards.
CGCCGTCACGCTCGGCGGCTGGCGCGACCGTTTGGACCATTGGCTGTTGGAGCCGGCCACCGGGGTGCCGGTGTTGGTGCTGGCCTTGGTGCTGGGATTTTACGTGGTGGTGGGCCGTTTCGGCGGGGGCATCCTGGTGGATCTGCTGGAAAATCATCTCTTCGACCATGTCATCAATCCCTGGGTGGAACGCCTGGCCAGCGCCTGGCTGCCGTGGCCCGTCCTGCACGATTTGGTGGCGGGCGAGTATGGAGTGATCACGCTCGGCGTGCGCTATTCGGTGGCGCTGGTGCTGCCCATTGTCGGCAGTTTCTTCCTGGTGTTTGCGCTGTTTGAAGACAGCGGCTATCTGCCGCGCATGGCGCTGCTGCTGGACCGCTTGTGCAAGACGTTCGGCTTGAGCGGACGGGCGGTGATTCCGCTGGCCCTGGGGTTCGGCTGTGGCAGCATGGCGACCCTGGCCACCCGGACGCTGGAAACGGCGCGGGAACGGGTCATCGCCACCTTTCTGCTGGCGCTGGCGGTGCCCTGCTCGGCCCAGCTCGGGCTGATCCTCGGCCTGCTGGGCGACCGCCCGGCGGCACTAATGACTTGGGCGGCCGTGGTGGTCCTGGTGTTCATGACGGCCGGCCGGCTGGCGGCGGCGCTGACCCCGGGCGCCCCGGCCAGCTTCCATATCGAGCTACCGCCCCTGCGCCGGCCGCGCCTGGGCAATGTGCTGATCAAAACCTGGGCCCGGCTCGAAGGCTATTTTTACGAAGTCCTGCCCCTGTTTGTACTGGCCAGCGTGGTCATCTGGCTTGGCCGCTTGACCGGGCTGTTCCAATTGCTGGTGAAGGCGCTGGAACCGGTGGCACGCTCGTTGGGCTTGCCGGACGCCACCGCGGTAGCCTTGCTCTTCGGCTTCTTTCGCCGCGACTATGGCGCGGCTGGCCTGTATGACCTCAACCAGCAGGGGCTGATGAACGGCGGCCAATTGGCGGTCGCCGCCGTGGTGCTGACCCTGTTTCTGCCCTGCGTGGCCCAACTGCTGATCATGTTCAAGGAACGCGGGTGGCGCACCGCTCTGGTGGTTGCCGGGGTGACGACCGCCACGGCTTATGGAACCGGTTTTCTACTACGGATGGTGATTTTATGGACGGGATGGATACGGTAATGTGCGGCCTGTGCGGCCGGGCGGTGGCGGCACCGGAAACCCGCCAGGCCTGTGCCGGGTGCGGCCTGGCCGGCGGGTGCCGCCGCTGGAAATGTCCCCATTGCGGCTACGAGAACCCGGCGGAACCGGCGTTGCTGCGCTGGTGGCGGCGGGTCCGTCGGCGCCTGGGGTTGGGGGCCGCCGCCGCCGGCCCGCTGCCGGCCGCCGGGGCGGGGGATTGTGGACCGTTGACCCTGGCTGACGGGGTCGAGAACCGCGAGGGCATCATTGTCGGGCTTCACACCGCGGTTGCCGCCGACCTGCGGCGCCTCACCGCCCTGGGGCTGGTGCCCGGCACCCATCTTCGGTTGTTGCGCCGCCGTCCGGCGTTTGTGTTTCAGATCGGCAACAGCCGTTTCGCCGTGGACCGGCACCTGGCCAAGGCCATTCAGATGCAATGGCACCATCCGGCGCCGCCCGCCGTCCCTTCTTCCGTGCCCTTGCACCCACCGTCTCATAAGAGTTGACGTTTCGGGATCGGATGGCCGCGACGCCTCCTGTGCTATACGCATTTTTGATCTTGCGTGCAAGGGGTGCTTGGTGCTATGTGCCTCGGGAGCCGCCCGTCCTCGGGCGGACGAACCCG
>CAITYL010000248.1 GCA_903896595.1 uncultured Lentisphaerota bacterium | reverse complement strand
CACGCTTCACGTTTCCCCTCAACCCCTCAACCCCTCAACCCCGAACATCGAACATTCAACGTTCAACATCCAACGTGGATGATTCGACGTTGGACGTTGAATGTTCGATGTTGAATGTTCGATTTAAAATCATGCGCATCTCACCGTAGATTTCACTGGTAGACGCCAAACAACCTAACCCGGTATCCATCCCCCATGTCACAAGTCACCTTTCTGACCCTGGTCATTGTGGCCGCCTTGCTGGCGGAACGACTCGGCATTGGCTGGTTGACCTCCAGTGCCGCCGGCCGCGCCTGGATTGTGCGCCACCGCCTTTTTCACCCCAACAGCATTTCCTATTTGCGCTTTCCGATGGGGGCCGTCGCGGTGATGTTCTGGATGATGGGCGCGCCCATTGCCGGCCTGTTGTGGTTTGCCGGCTGGATGATCACCGACCTCACCGACGGAACCATTGCCCGCACCTGCCACCTGGAGACCGAAAGCGGCAAATGGCTGGATCCGCTCAGTGACAAGGCGATGTATTTTCCGCCGCTGCTCTATTTCGCCTGGCTCGGGGTCCTTCCCGTGCTGTGGGTCATGGCTTTTCTCTGCCTGGACGCCTTTGGCCAAGCCTCGCGGCTGCTGGTCAAAAAGAAGGCCGCCAACTCGTTCGGCAAGGCCAAGACCGCCCTGGTCACCGTCTTATTGTTTGTGGTTGCCCTGCAAGGGATGGGGGAGTTGAGTTTTTTGGGGATGCGGCTGGTTTACCTGTTGACGGTTTCCTGCACCCTGCTGGCTTTTCTCTCCGTCTACTGCAAGGTCATTCCGGATTTCTGGTACGCCAATTCCTTTTCGGTGGCCAATCTGCTCTGCGGTGTCGGCGCCCTGTGGCAGGCGCACACCGGCCATCCGGTGCGTGCCTTTGTGCTAGTTTTTATTGGCCAGTTATTTGACTTGTTTGACGGTCGGCTGGCGCGCAAGTTCGGATCCACCCCCCATGGCGCCCTGTTCGATGATGTGGCGGACGGCACCAGTTTCGGCCTGGCCATCAGTTATCTGATCTGGTGCCAGTTCGGTGATGAACACAAGATCATGGGACTGCTGGTGGCCGCGATGTATCTGCTGTGCGTGTTCTATCGGCTGATCCGCTTTCTCAAGCCCACCATGGTCTTGCCGCCGGGGATTTTTCAGGGGTTGCCGTCGCCGGCCGGTGCCATGCTGTCCGGCGCCGCGGCCCTGGCCCTGGCCGACCGGCCGGAGCTGGGCATGGGCGTGGTGTTGCTGAGTTCGTACCTGATGATCTCCAACACCCCCTACCGCCACTTTGGCCAGCGCATCTGGCCCGGGCTGCCCAATTTTGGCAAACTCTTGGCGTTTGTGGTGGTCATGATCCTGATCAACCTGGCGGTGACCCAGCACAACGCCGCCCAGGCCTTCAATCTGATCAGTCTCCTGTTCGCCCTGGCCTATGTGGTGTTCGGGGTGGATGTGGCGGGCTGGCGCCACGGGTATGCCGCCAGCCCTGGGCGGACCGCGTCGGCACCGCCCCCCGGAGACGCGAAAGCGCCGTGATTTCACTCTCTCACTGCGGCGCGGAAGATACGCATAAACCGCGTCAGCCGGGAACCAGGCTGACGCTTTAGAGTGTCACCGTTCTTGGAGTGCGGCAATTCCTTTGCCGCTTTTTAATGTCGGCGTTATTTCAAGACCGGGAGCCGCCCGT
>CAITYL010000247.1 GCA_903896595.1 uncultured Lentisphaerota bacterium | reverse complement strand
TTAATTGTATTTTTGTTGGTGGGGGCGAAACGACTTGACGGAACGCCACTGGCGGGGTATGGTGATTTTCGACGGTTGGAGTCGGCATGGTGCCGCTCCAGGGGGTTTTGCAAGAGCCTCAAAATGACAGTGGATAAGAAACTTGGGCCATCGCGTGCATTGGCCGCAAAAGTGGTCCCTGCAGCTCTTTCAATCCTTCGTGACAATGGAAAGGAGTTGCCGATACGTGAGCTTCTTGCGAAGATGCGGAAGTCCATAACGTTCGATGATTGGGCGCTTGAGCGTTACGAAAAATCGGGTTATGTCCGGTGGGAATCGATTCTCCACTTTTACAGTATTGACTGCGTGAAAGCTGGCTACCTGGTCAAGAAAAACGGCGTGTGGTACGTCACACCGGAAGGTGAGGATGCCCTTAAACTTGGCCCAGAGAAAATGCTTTGTGAAGCTAATGCAGCCTACTCAAAATGGCGCACAGAACACCCCGTTTCTCCAAAGGAGGATATCCCGGACGAGCCATCCGCCCAAGTGTTCTCTTACGAAGAAATAGAGCAAAAGGCGATCGAGGGCCTTGAAGCGTTTATCGACTCAAAAAATGCCTATGAGTTTCAGGACCTTGTCGCCGCGTTGTTGCGCGGTATGGGATATTACACGCCGTTTGTTGCTCCCAAGGGAAAAGATGGCGGCGTAGACATTGTCGCCTATCGGGACCCACTGGGAACCGAATCTCCCCGCATTCAGGTGCAGATTAAGCACCGGGAATCGTCCGCAACCGTCCAGGAGGTCCGGCAACTGATGGGGCTTCTTCAGAAGGAAGGCGACGTTGGGATATTTGTCTCTACTGGGGGGTTCACACCCGATGGAAGAAATGCGGCAAGGGGATCTCATGTTCATGTCGAGTTAATCGACCTGAACAGGTTCATCCGGTTGTGGCAGGATTTCTATGATAAACTGAAGGAGGAAGACAAGAGCCTCCTGCCGTTACGGCCGATTTTCTTCTTGTCTCAAACTGAATAGAGATAGATAGCCACAACAACATTTCCAATACGCATTATCTTTAAGGATATTATCGATGGATATCTACGGAATTCCTAGTGAATTAGAAAATGAGGCATTTAACCAACCAGAAACGGGGATGGGGTATCAATACGTCACGTTGAGCTTTGGCAATTTCAATAATAGTTATGGATTACTTCTTTCCGGACTATTCTTCGTTCCAAATGAAGGAATATACAAAGACTGGGTTAACAAAAAATCAGAAGAACGTCTTGTGTTCTTCGATTTATCTCAACCTAAAATAATTCCAATTCCACCGACTATAAAAATGGTGAATGATAAATTATGCGTACAGTCTAAAGAAAATAATTCCATATTAAATGCGGCAACATCATCAAAACCACCGTTTTTAACTGTTACCACGGAAAATGATGTTTTTTACCGACTAAGTGCCTTTCGGAATGACAAAAGAATTACTCCGGTTAAGGGGCTAGCCAAGCACACTTACGCGACCTCCGATAACGACATTAAGGAAGTGCCGAGCGGTTTAGCAGCGGTTGGCCGATATGCTCTCCCATCTCCATTGCCTGCCATTCATGTATTTATTATTCACCCAACTCCTGGAACTGTAGTAGCGTACGGAACTGTGCGTCCGAACTATGGAATGGCTGGCGGTGGCGTTGAAGCATATTTTCCAAACGGAACTGGTCCTGGCACTGTCTCGTACACTAGATCAATTCCGATGAAATGAGCCATTGGCACTGTTTTTTCCTGTCCGATCCAAATGATTGAAGAACACCTGTAATGTCTATCGATTCCTCGCGGGGTTTCCGCTTTGATGATTGACGGTGAATAGGCGGATTTAAGTTAACAAACATTCATCCCTAAGGAGTATTAAAGGCCATGAAAAGAGCAATTTTACTGACTGGATTCAACAACTGGGGAAAGACAACAATTATTAAAGAGCTGTTTGGTCGAGGAAAATTCTATATGGGATGGCCCTATGGAATTTCGGACGTAAAGGCTTCCTTTACCGTTGAATCCCATTCCAATGACGATACAACTGAAGAGGGATTTGTGAACTCCATTGCTGAGCGGTTGTCAAGGGCTCCACAGGAAGTGAGTGACCTCTTTTGTGCGTTCTGTCCCACACGACAAACCAACAATGATTCAAGGCGTATTCTCGAAAATCCTGTATTTACTCAGTTCGACGAAATCCACCTCATTCTCCTGAAGTACAAATGGGATTTCCATGCCGAGCTTAAAATTCCTGAGATTCATGCTCACCTATCAGGGATTGCCAACGTACGGTTCTTAACCATAAATGCCGATGCCAACCAAACTACCGATGTCACACGCAGCGACGCAAGAATACAACAAATAGTTTCGTATCTTCAACAGATTTACCCGTAATACAGATCGCATTACGGCCCTGTCCTCTTCCCCTCATCCCACCGCAACGTTGTTTTGAACTCCGAGATGTCACGGACGACGTAATCCATGCTCGCCCGCAGCCCGGCCAGGGCCTCGCGGGTGTTGCCGCTCTGACGTTCGACGGCGGACAGGCAAACAGAAAACCCCAGATCCGGTGCCATCACTTCGGCGCCAGACCTGGGGTTTTTGATTGGCTGCGCGGGGTCGGGCTTGAACCGGCGGGGACGTGGTAGCGTGGAGGGGATGACGTTGCCCCGTCTTGGTTGCGGTCCCGTCCACCCGTGGCGGTCGCCCCCACTGGCACGGGCGTTTGGCCAGGTGCCGGGAGATGGTGGCGTGCTGCTCCTCCTGCCTCCCAATTTGGGTGATGACGCCGGAAACCAGCTCGTTGTTTTTTGAAATGACCCTGTTGTTTTCCCGGATCACCGACAGCAGCTGATTGATGAGCCATACCACGATGGCAAGAAGGATCGCGCACATGCCGGCGAAGCCGCACTGCACGATAGGGTCAAGCATGAGTAACGTTATTCTTTGGCGGCGGTCAGCATTCGGCGCAAGGCGTTGGTATCGGCGGCACGAGCGGCATTGAACACGTCCCGTCGCAAGGCGTCAAGATGTATGGCATCTGCTGGGGTGGTAGTGTCGCCAGCCGGCAGGGCAGGGGTGTCGGCTATGCTTGGCATGGCGTTCACGGCTTGTGCGGCGGTATCCGCGCCGATGTGGATGTATTTGGCTTGGATGGCGGGGCTCCCGTGTCCACACAATGCTTGCACAACCGGCAGGGGTACGCCAGCGGCGGCGCAAATGGTGACAAAGCTGTGGCGCAGGCTATGAAATCCAACCTCGCAGGTTAGCCGCATTTTTTCTTCGTGCCTTACCTGCGTCTCAATTCCGCAGGCGGCAAAGTGGTTTTGAATCCGCTTGGATAATGCCCCGGTATCGCGTGCGTAAACGGCGGCGGAATCCGGTAACACAAAGCCTTTTCGTTGCTCCGGCGGGGTTTCCTCCAAAATGGCGCGCAAGGTTGGGTGCAATGGGATGGCGACAATCTTGCCGCTCCGGGCGGTCTTCATTGGCCGGCGGGTAATCCGATTCAGCGGGAACGATACTTCCTCCCAGCGCAGGGTGGCGGCGTCGCCCATCCGCAAGGCGGTATAAAGGCCAATGGCAAATAGAGTGCGGAGTTCGCCGGTTGCCGAGCCGCACACAGTTTGCAGTTCCGCCACGCTCAATTCCCGATGGCTCCGGGTGGAAAGTGGTTTGCCGGCGATGTGCTCAAAGGGATTGCCGCCGTTTTTTAGCTTAGGGGCGAGGATGCGGAACACTAGGCGGCAGGTCTGGACGATTTTGTTGAACCGGTTGGGGGAAAATGCGGCAAGGGTGCTGGTGAATTCTTCGGCCTGGTCAGTGGTGACGGCTTCAAGCGCGGTGGTTTTAGGGTGCGTTTCCAGCATCCATCGGGCAAACTTTTCCCACCGTTGCCGGAAGTCCTTTAATGTTGCCTTGCCGGATTGGGGCCGGCTTTGGGCGGCAATGTAGGCTGTCCAGGCATCAGCCAACGGGAGGCGGGGGCGGTGCTCCTCCTGCCAGTTCGCCAGTTCCGTTTCGGCGGTCGCCAGCCGGCCGGCGGTTGCCTTAATCTGTTCCTTCCGGTCAGCCAACCGTAGGCCGGTCATGTGCCCTTCCAGCAGGCGGCCGGCTTCGCGCCGGTTCGTGGTTTTCAGTGTTTGGGCAATTCGCCGTCCGTTCAAATAATAAACGGCATACCATGTTTTCCCCCGCTGTAAAAGTGCGCCCTTGGTTGTCCGTGCCATGGTGTGTTTGCTCCGGGGTTGCCGCGACTTGCCGTAATACGCTCCAATTTACGCGGCTTGGTGCAGAATACAAATACAAAACAGATACAAGTTTAATTATTTACGATTAAAACTGCGGTTTCCTAAACCGCAGGTCGGCGGTTCAATTCCGCCCCGGGGTACCATTTTAAGCACAAATGCCCGCCGATGATGGACTATCGGTGGGCATTTTTATGTATCTGTAGGTAAAATAGAGGGTACATAGAGGGTACAATCAATTTTAAGCTTGAACCCCGCACTCGTTGTCACTATGAACTGGGGGTTAAAGGGCGGGAAAGAGGGTACAATCTCGGGATGCGCCAGTCCCAATGGGCGGTTTTAAGCTCAAATAACCCACCCGTTCCGACGCGTCATTGTACCCGTTTGCCATCAGAATAGCGGGTACACTCCCGGTGGCTGAGCGAATCTAGCATGGCATTGTGCCGTCGGGCGGTAAAAGGCTGGTGTATGGCCTTGATGCGGTCAAACTTTCGAGGAACTTGATTCCGACGAGATACGACTGAACAAGGGCGAGGTGTACCGGGCCAAGTCCGATACCATCTGTTCAAGCGAGGACGGACAGGCCGTCGCGCTCACGCGTTTCTGGAACGCGGTCCACTGTTTGGCTCGGTCGGGGTTTTGGGCATACGCTGGAGTAAGGCCGGAAGGAGTTTCCTTCGGGATTGCCGTTTCCCGTCGGTTGAAGGTCGCGCGGATGGACTGAATCAAGGTGGTTTCCTCAAGCCCCGAATGTGCCAACAGCCAGAGGTCGAAATAATCTTTCAACCGGCTGTTGACGAGACCCAGTGTGACAATGGTCTCCAACTTCTCCGCGAAGGCCACCTCCATGGGATATACCCGCAGTCGCGGGGCCGGCGCATCGAGAAGGGTCGGGAAATCGGCCTCGACCGCCGGCGGCACGACACAATCGCCAAACCCGATGTCAATCTGCAAGTCAATCCGGGCGTTCTGCAACAAGGCGCGCAGGTGAACTCGTACGCCTTCATAGTCCTGTTCTTCCTTGATCCGTTCGGCCTGGACGGAATCCGGCAGGAAAACCAAGCCGTCCTCCTGTGACCGGTCTTCCTGGCAGAGAGTGCGGAACAGGTTTGCCAGTTCGGCTGGATCGGGGTTGCCGTAGCCGAGAAGATCAAGATCCTTGGTGGGGCGGTAGAAGTGCCCCTTCCATGTGCGGGATGTTCTTCTCCTTTTTCACGCCCCAGCCTCCATCTCCATGTAGGGAATGATCACCCGTGCCACCCCAAGGCCTCGTGCCATTTCCAGAATCTGGTCCCGTGTGACCTTGCGGCTGCGCAGGGCTTCCCGTAGCGCCTCCATGGCCACCTCCAGCCCGATTTTATTGCGCATTCGGAAACAGTCGGCCACCGTGCGCGCCAGGCTGTAAACGCGGATTGGCACGCCCTCCACCACATGGGTTTCAATGCCGAGTCGGAACGATTGCCCCGAGAAGCGCAGGACGCGCAGGCGCAGGTTGCCGACGCGCGGTGCCCAGGCGGTGCCTTCAATCGCGATCCACACTTCATGGGGTTGTTGGGTGGTGACCCCGTGGAAGGCGAGGGCGGAAAGCAGGCAGACAACGGCATTCGGCGCCCGTACGGCCACTTCGCGCAGGCTCCAGTGGTCGCCCGGTTGCTGCTGCGCCGGCGCATACACGCCGCGTGACAGCCGCTGAAGACTGCCGTTGAGCACCGCGCGGCGGAGACGGCTGGGGCTGATGCCAGCCGTCACGAAATCACCCGCCCGCGCCATGCTACGGGTGGCAAAGACTTCTTTGATGGTGGCAGGGGACTGGGCGGTGAAGCCATTGGCCGTCAAAAGGCCGGCATTCCGGTCCGATGCGGCCAGGTGACTGGTTCTGCTTGTTTTGAATGTGCCGAATTTGAGACGATGGTGTCGAGGTGGACGTCAGTTCTCCGCCGCGGGCAATCGAATACTACAACGGAGTGGTCGGCCATGTTCCGTCCTTACTCACGAACCGTTCTTTCTCTGACCGTCGGAGGGCTTTTGGCAATCCCCATGCTTTTTGCTGACTCTCCGGCCGGTCCCAAGCCTCTGGTGGTCTTTGGTGTGGTGGCCGACGTTCAATACGCCGATGCGGACACTGCGGGCAGTCGCCATTACCGGGCGGCCCTGCCGAAGCTAGCGGCATGCGTCCGTGAGTTCAACGCCGGCAAACCCGACTTTGTCATTCAGCTCGGTGACCTGGTGGACCACGGTCCCGCCAGTTTCGGGCCGCCGCTGGCGGCCTATGGGAAACTGATGGTGCCGCGCTATCACGTCATCGGCAATCATGATGCCGCTGTCGCGGCGGGCGCTGGCGTCGACGGTGCTGCCGCGCTTGGCCTGAAACGCGGGTACTATGACTTTGCCGTTCGCGGCTGGCGCTTCATCGTCCTGGACGGCAACGCGGTGAGCCTCGCCGCGCCGGCCGGCAGCCCGGAACGCCTGCAGGCCCAGGCCATGTTCGACCGGCTCCAAAAGGTGGGCGCCCCCAACGCCATGTCTTGGAACGGCGCCTGTGGCGACCGCCAGTTAACCTGGCTGCGCGAGACCCTGGCCAAGGCCGCCAAGGCCAGGGAAACAGCCGTAGTGTTCTGCCACTTCCCGGTTTATCCGCCCAATGTCCACAACCTGTGGGACGACAGTGAGGTTGTCACGCTGCTGGAAGCCAGCGGCGTGGTGGCGGCTTGTTTCAGTGGCCACAACCACGGCGGCAATTACGGGGAGACGCACGGCATTCACTACATGACCCTGCAGGGCCTGGTGGAAACCTCGGACACCGCCGCCTATGCCTTGGTGGAGTTGTATCCGGACCGCCTGGTCGTCACCGGCCATGGCCGGGAACCCTCGCGCGTCCTGCCCCATCGGCCCCCTCTGTAAAGAATAGCTGCGGCGCACGCCGCCCACAAGTCCAGTCTTTTGACGCATTCGTCCACTGTTGCGGGGAGAAGATTTTTCATTCGAGCCTTCACCGTCAGGCCAGGGTTCGCAGGTGGAGATTGGCAAAGGTGGCATCGGCGCGGTCAACGCAGAGCCCGACCCCGCCCTGGGCGTTCCGGTATCGGGTGAAGGCCAGCTTCAGCTCGTCGTTGACGTAGACTTCCACGAACTCCCGCCGCTGGACGATACGCAGTTTGACCATCTGCCCTGCGGCCAGGACGTAGCGTCGTTGCTCGACAAACATCGGCACGGGCAATTCGGAAAACACGACGGCCTGCATGGCGCGGTCCAGGCCGACGAACACGCCGCTGTCCGACGTCATGCGGATCATCAGGCCGGCGGCAATGCCGGAGAGCAGGGTGAGGTCCGCCTCAAAGATGAAACTTTCGGCTTCCACGCCGAGCTCCGCGACGCCCCAGCCGGTCTGGCTTTGGCCACGGATGGGGCCGGAGAAATCCCATTGGGCAGCGGGGGTTTGCCAGTATTGCCCCCAGACCTGGCCGGCGTTGACACGTTGCGGGGGCTGCGCGGGGCCGATCAGTTCCTGTTGGACGTGGCTTTCAATTCGGTTGCTGTAGGCGAGAAACAGGCGGTCGCCATCCGTTCGCACCAGCTTGGGCGTGCTCAGGACGCCGAGCTGGAAGCCGGTCTGATCCGTGTGATCGGTGGTTTCCCGCTCGGTGTAAAGCGCATGGCGCTGCCCTTGGAACAGCACCGAGCGGCAACTGAGGGGGCTGACCATGGTATGGGCGCCCATCAGCACGAAATCCTTCAACTCCTGGAAGGGGCCTTCCGGGCGGTCGGCGACGGCGTAGATGGTGCCGACGGTCAATTGGGGTTCGTCAAAAATGCCGCGGTTGCCATAATTGCAGCCGGTCAGGCAGGTCATGAACCAGCGGCCGTTCATCTCGAAGACGTCCGGGACTTCGATGCAGGCGTACCGGTTCGGGGCGAAGGCTGGCGGCAGATGCGTCCAGTGGATCAGGTCGTCTGAGCGGACGCAGGCGATGACGCTGGTCTTGGGCAGTTCGTCGGCTGGCCGCCGGGTGGCGTAATAGCCCAGCCAGCCGCGGCCTTGGGGATGGGGGATGACCAGAAGGTCGCGGCAATCGACCAGGTTGGGTACCGGGTTGCCCACAGTGGCATACCATTTCGAATCGGGCGTGATGACGGGATTGCCGGGATGCCGCGTCCAATTGTAACCATCCTCGCTGACGGCCAGGCCGATGTGCTGGATATTGGTCAGGGGATCCCGGTTGCGCATGGTGTAATAGAGATAACCGCGCTGGTTGTGCCAGAGGGCACACCCGGTCCAGGGCTGGTTGCAGTCAAGCGGATTGGTGGGATCCGGCCCCAAGCAGGGGGCGCATTCCGTCCAGTCGACCAGGTTGGCGGAGACCGCATGCCCGAACCGGTCTTCCACCGGGGGGGGCAGGGTGCTGTCCGGCCGGTTCCGCTGGAGGTGAAAAAGGTGGGCTTCATCGCCTTTCACCATGCACCAGGCGTCCCAGACATATAGTTGCTGTGGATGATAATTCATGTGAATATCGACTATCGGAAGTATAAGGCGCAGTCACGGTTCGCAACAGTAGATAAATGCGGTTAAAGACTAGACTTTTGCGGCTAAAGGAACGAATCGACCGCTGCAAAGGGGGGCTTGCCGCGTTCACGGGCGGCCAGGCTGTTGCAAAACGCCGTTTTGCTGGCCGGGCGTTCGGTGTTCAGTGTTCGGTGAGTAAAATGCCAATGTGGCAAAGCGATTGCATCGCGCTCTTCGAGCAGCACGTTTTCGATCTGGCGGGCTGCAAGCGTCATCGAACATTCAACATCCAACGTGGATCAATGTCCCTCTGGCAGTGCTTCCGGGGTGGCGGGGACCGCCGGCTCATACGCCCCGGCCATCACGGCGGCCCGGTAGGCCATGGGGGTGCGCCCGGTCCGCCGCTTGAACAGGCGGAAGAAGTAGAGCGGGTCGTCAAACCCCAGTTCGACGGCGATTTCCTTGGCGGTCTTGTCGGTGCCGCCGACCAGGCGCAACGCCTTCTGCATCAGCAGTCGGGCCAGGTATTCCTTGACCGGGATCCCGGTCTCCCGCTGCAGCCATTTCGAGAGCACGCCGCGCGAGACCCCCGCCACCTGCGCCAGTTCCTTGACGGTGAGCGAGGCGCGGCTGTGCCGGACGGCATGGTTGAAGGCGGCGCGGTATTTGGCGGGCACGGCCATCCGCCACTCCCGGTCCTGAAATAAAGGGGCGATGAGCTGGCAGATGCCGTCAAAGGCTCCGGCTTGCGCCCGCAGCATGCCTTCCAGCTCCTGCCGTTGGTATGCGTTGACGATTTCCGCCGCCAGTTCCGGTGCCGCCAGCCGGAGCACACCGGGGGGCAGGTCCGACAGGAGTTCCAGGCCGAAGGCGTCGGCCAGCTCGAAATGAAAATAGATGAACTCTGAACCCTGCTGGTAGTCGCAGACGAAGGTCTGGCCCGCCGGCATCAGGAACAGGTTGCCGGGTACCAGGCGGCACGGCGTTACGCCCTCGATGCGGAGTTCGCCGCCGCCCCGGACGAAGACAAAGAGCCGGTTGAAACTCGGCGCGGGGTGGATGTAGCTGACGTCCGCCACCACCGGATAGCAGCCGCTGACCGTGACCGTGACGCTCAAGTCCAGGGCGCGCCCCCCATGGCTGAGCGCCATGCTGATTACCCCGTTTTCGTGCTTGCGCATGCCCAGCCCGCCTCTGGTCAGTTATGGCCGCTACCGAAGACACTCAATATATACTGCGTTAGGGTGGGCTTTTGCATGTATGGCCGGTGCCCCCGAAAAATACCTGGTTCACCACCCGCTGCGCTAGAGACACAGAGGCACGGAGAAGACCATGCCGGAGGTTGCCGGAATCGGCACCAGTATGCACTTCATGGTAAGACGATTATGCGTGTTCGATGCTGATCTGGAATTGGCCCAGTTCTGGGCCGCCGGGCCATTGGGGCAGGCGGGCCGCCGGGCCGGTGATGCGCACCCGTGGCGGCGTGCGCGCGGCCAGGGCGTTGAGTTTGGCCCACAGCGTGGTGTCGCCCCAATACTGGGGATGGCCGTCCTGGGCGGCCACGGCGGTGTATACGGCCTTGGGGGTGTCGCAACCTGCCCGGACGGCCGCCAGGGCGAGGGTTTCAAGGCGGCCCAGGCCGGTGGCCGGATCGGGGCGTTCCAAAAGCCAGCGCGCCGCGGCGGCGGGCAGCCAGGGCAGGGGAGCATCGACGGTGCGCGCGAGTTCCGTCAGTAATGCGGCATCCTGGGTGGCGAAGGCCCGGTCTGCGGTCTCCGCAAAGCGGAACTGCTCATCCGTAACGGGTTGGCGATTAGGATAAAGAGTTGAAAAATCAGCCGGCTGCAGTTGGCCCAGGCCGTCGAACGGCTCAATTCCAGGGAAGGCATCCACGCAGAGCAGTTCCGCCTGCCGGACGCCCAGGTGACGCAGGCAGGCCAGGACATGCGCGAGCATGGCCTGGTCGAACAGGCAGGCGTCGAACCACAGCACTAGCGGGGTGCCGGCGACCGCCGCGGCGGCGAGCCGGGCATACTGGGCATCGAGCACGCTTCTCACATGCGCCCGCTCCAACCCGCCCCCCGTGGTGTCCTCCAGAAAGGCCGCCCGCGCAGTGAGCGTGGCCGCGTCCGGCCAGCCCGGAGGCCGGGTCGGGCCGTCATAGAGAATGTCGTGCCAGACCAGGATCTCGCCGCCGAGTCCGGCCGCCGCCAATAGACTGCCTGCATGGTCGCCGCTGGTGATGTGAAGGATGTTGTTCATAGTGTGTATTTGTGGGGGACATGGCAGTTTTGTCGGGTGATGTTGGGGCCACCCTTTTGGAAAAGGGTGCTCCCCAAACCCCTTCCCAAAACTTTTGTACATTTTTGCGGATTCCGCAGGCCGCTCTCGTGCAACAACCCATGATTAGGGCACTGAGGCGGCCTGCGAAATCCGCAAAAGGCGCAAAAAGGTTTGACGGAGGGTTTGGGAACCGCCTTTCCTCAAAAGGGGGTTCCCAACGAACATACTCTCAGAACAGTGTGAATTCGCGGGCGGGGCGTTTGGCGGCAGGCATGCGGCCGGAGGCCAGGTACAGGCGGTTGCCGGTGAAATCGAAGACCACGCTGTAGATGTTGCAGGCCAGCAGCACGCCGTCCGCGGCCAGCAGCCGGCGCACGTCCGCGACAGTGTGCAACTCCGCTTGTCTCACCGTGGTCGCGACCGAATCCTGAACGTCATTGCGGCCCCACGTGTCATTGGCGGCGCAGACCCGGTCGCCCGCCCAGGTGCGTTCCCGCATGCCGCCGTCAAACGGCTCGAAAACCCCCGCCCGCCCCTCGCGCGCCGACGACAGGGTGATCAGGAACGGCAGCAGCGGAATGCTCCAATTGCAGGCGGTGCCGTATTGCCGGCCCATCTCCTCCGGCGAGCCGTGCAGGGACACCATCCCCGGCCGCGGCCCCGGCCAGAACGGCAGCAATGCCACCGCCAGCAGCAGCACGGCGTATACCGCAAATCGTTTCGGGATACGCCGCCAGTTAAACGTTGCCATGATGGATGTGTCTTTCTGCGATGTCGGTTTTTAAATTGGTTGTCGGGGTGCGTTCAATGTCATGACGTACTGTCAATGGCTTTGATTGTAGTTACGCCCCAACGGGGCATGGGAAGATAGCCCAGGGCAGCGCCCTGGGAAACACGTTCGGCCCCCTTCTTTAGCCGCCCTGAAAGGGCAAGGGACGGGGTATCGGAGTTAATCCCATACGTGTTGTTCGTTATACGCAATACGGTGCTTCTCTAGGAATTGCCGAAACTCATGCGGCATACGTTTTACTCCATTGCCCTTTCAGGGCGCAATCCATGTTAATTTATCCCAACCCAGGGCGTTGCTCTGGGCTATTTTCCTGCCGCCCCGTTGGGGCTCATAAACAGCCCATCCAATTGCACAACCAAGACATCCTTGCATATCTTCGTGACCGTTGCGGCCTTCCGTTCTGAATCAAATATTTGAACACGCCTCCGTCTCTTGGTTTTTCTTTCCCGCCAGTTTCCGCTCTTTTTCGGCCCGGGGATGCACCAGCAGGAGACCGGCACCGGTGCCGAGGCAGAAGGCGGTGTCGGCCCAAAACGGGAAGGGCGGCAACCCCAGGCGCCAGCCGCTGACCAGCAGGACAATGCCTTCTGCCACACTCAGCCAGGCCAGCAGCGGCAGCAGAACGGCGTACTTCCGGGGGGCGATGAGGATGGCGGTGAAGAGTGCGCCAATGATGGAGAAGCCGCCGCCGGCCATCCGCAGCCAGTAGTCCAGCATCGGGTCGTGGGGAAGCGGGCCGGCACCCAGCCCCTGCAGGCCGGCCGCGGCCACGGGCCATGGCAGGACCACCCCGAGGAGCGACACGCCCCAGCCAGCGGCAGCCACCAGTAAAATGAGGTTTTGCAACCGTGAATACATCACGCCCCCCGAAAATAATTTTCACCACGAAGGCACGAAGAGCACGAAGCTTGATCGAAGAATTTTCAGATACCAGTTTGGCCTCAAATGCATTTTCTCTCGCCAAGCACGCCAAGAGCGCAAAGAAAATAATCTTCGATGTTTGATGCAAATAGGTTGAAAAAGGATGGGGCGCGGGGGAGGGAAAAACATTCCTCAAAAGTTTTTCCCTTCCCCGCCTCTCGCACTTTATTTTTTGGCAAACAATTCCGTCAGTTCGCCCCAGCGGGCGCCGGGGTCAGCGCTGATGCGGGCGATCATTGCCTCGAAATTTGCCCACATGGGTTCCGTAGTCAGTTCGTAGGAATGCCCCCAGAAATAGAAGACGCCGCCGGTTCGCGCCTTTTCGTAGCGCGCCCAAAAATCGTCCGCGAGAAAATGACAGTTAGGATGGAACGTCATGGGGTCTTGGGGCGGGAATGGTTGCTCCACATTCCCGACGGTCCGCGCATAGACATGGCCCGCTTCGCGGAGGAGGTCCATGACCGCTTCATTATAGGTGCCGTAAGGATAGGCAAAGCCGAGCACCGGCTGGCCGAAGAACTGTTGCAGGCGCTCGCGTCCCTCCGTGATTTCGCGCCGGGCCTCCGCCAGCGGCAGTTGTTCCAGGTGCGGATGGGTCAGGCTGTGGTTGGCGATGGTGAACCCGGCATACACCGCCGTCATCTCGTCCCAGCCCAGGCGCCCGACCTCCGTGCCTTGGTAGGTCCAGGCGGCCGGCGTGCGTTTTTCCTGGTGCAGCCCGGCATTCAGGTTAAAGGTGGCCTTGGCCCCGTGCCGGCGGAGGATCTCCGTCAGGCGCGCGTCATTGGTCACCCCGTCGTCCCAGCACTGGACCACCGCCATAACGCTGTTCATCCGTCACTCCCGTTTTATTTGATCCCGGAAAATAACAATATAACTCCTGTCCCTTGATGGACTTGCCGTCTGGTGGCCGGCATGATAAAGTCTGCAAATCGTATTCTGTGTGCGGAAAATAAACCGCTTGGCAGCGGACGGCAACCGGTGGCCGGGCGGATTTTGCCGTTGGCTTACCGTCTTTCTCAATCAATCCAAAACTTGCCCTTAAAATTACTCCCATCAATAATGAATGTAAAAGATATTATCGCCATCGATACGCATTCTCACTACAATACCGGCAGTGAGTTTGACACCAAAACCGATGCGACATATAGCGCGGATTTGGATTTTTTAAGGAAAACCAGCCAAAACGCTAAGATAGGCCCCATTTTTGCCTCGACTTTTTCCTCGGTTTTGAACCGCAGGGAAGTTGTGTCAGAAAACAACAAGAACTTTTTGGCGGCGCAAAAATACCCGTGGCTGTATCAGTGGGTGGTTGTCGAGCCGGATAATGACGAAAGTTTTGCGCAGGCGGATCGAGTACGCGATGATTTCGGAAATCGATAAGCAAAAAATTTTGCGTTACAACGCGTTAAAATTATTTAACGACAACCTACCCGCAGACGGCGAATAGGATTTCCGGAGGCGCCGAGGTTCAACGCCTTCGGCCGGGCGCGCATCCGTTGCCGGAGCAACGCGACGCGTACTCGTCATCAGTCCGGGTCAGGAACGGGATGGGGCTGCCGAAGAAGGTTTTCATTGGCGTGGGATTGAGCCAGGCGCATCCGCCTAACCGTAAGCACGATGGGACCTATGGGACCAATGAGACCTATGGGACTGATGGGCGTGCCGGCCGTTGCTTTATATGTCCCATCGGTCCCAGGCGTCCTATCCGGTCCCATCTTGCGAGACGGCCATCAGGCTTTGGGCGCCAGGTGGGCGGGGACGTGGACCTTGCGCACCAGGTCGGCAAACTCTTCGCGGTCGCGGATCAGCCAGTGCCGGCCGTTGTTGACCAGCACCTCGGCGGGGCGGAGGCGCCCGTTGTACGGGTAGCTCATGGCGTAGCCGTAGGCGCCGGCGTTCTCGACCACCACCAGGTCGCCGAGGGTAATGCCCTCGGGGAGAGGACGGTCTTTGACCCAGAAGTCGGTGTTCTCGCAGATCTGGCCGCACAGGCCGACCGGGCGGCGCGGCTCGCTCTCGCGGCCGTCGACGTAGATGTGGTGGTAGGCGCCGTACATGGCCGGGCGGGCGAGGGTGTTCATGCCGATGTCGGTGCCGATGATGCGGCTGTAGCTGTCCTTGATGGTGTGGACGCGGCCGACGATGTAGCCGGCGTCGCCGACGAAGTAGCGGGCCGGCTCCATCATCAGGCGCGGCGGCTTCATGCCGTACTCGGCGATCTTTTCCTTGAAGGCGGTGGCGACCTGGGCCGCGGCGGCGTCGATGTCGAGCGGCGCGTTCTTGTCCTCGGGCTTGTAGGGGATGCCGAGGCCGCCGCCGAGGTCGATGAAGTCGAATTCGATCTGCAATTCGCGGCTGGCCCTGCCGATGAGGTCCATGATCAGGCGGGTGATGAAGCCGAAGTACTCGGGGTCGCGGATGCAGGAGCCGGGCATCATGTGGGCGCCGAAGCGGGTGATGCCGGCGTCTTTGGCGGCGCGGTAGGCGTCCATGACCTGGTCGGGATGAACGCCGAACTTGGCCTCCGGGCCGGCATTGGTGACGAAGTGGCCGACCTCGCTTTTGCCGTAACCGGGATTGATGCGGAAGGCGAGGCATTCCGGCTTGCCGAACTTGAGCACGCGCGGCAGCAGTGACGGGTCGTCGAGGTTGAAAATGACGCCGCTCTCCAGCCCCTGCCGGATGTCGTCGTCGGAGAGGAAGTTACCGCTGAACATGACGTCCTCGCCGCCCAGGCCGAGGGCCTTGGCGAGCAGGATCTCATTGACGCTGGCGGCGTCGATGCCGGCACCTTCCTGGCGCAGGATATTGGCGATGGCCAGGTTGTTGCAGCACTTGATGGCGTAGAAGAAACGGAAGTCGGCGTAGTGCTTGCGGAAGGCCGCCAGGGCGCGGCGGAAGTTGGCCCGGATGCGGTTTTCCTCGTACACATAGGTCGGCGTGCCGTAGGTCTCGGCAATCGTCTGCGCGGACACGCCGTCAAACGAGATGCGGTCATCTGTGATGTTCATAAAAGGACATACCTTAAAACTGGAGTCTGTTTGGTTGGATGATGTTGGGAACCCCCTTTTGAGGAAAGGCGGTTCCCAAACCCTCCGTCAAACCTGTTTGTATCTTTGCGGATTCCGCAGGCCGCCTCCTCTATCCCATTCATGGTTTGTCGCCCGCGGACGGCCTGCGGAATCCGCAAAATGTAACAAAAGTTTTAGGAAGGGGTTTGGGGATCACCCTTTTCCAAAAGGGTGGCCCCAACGGTGTTGCTCAGTGGTGGGAGAAGATGCGTTCGGGGGCGTGGTAGAGGGCGACGCCGAGGGCGTTGGCGCGGGCGACCACTTCAGCGTCCTTGAGGGAGCCGGAGGGGGCGACAATGGCTTTGACGCCGGCCTTGGCCGCCACCTCGACGCCGTCGGGGAAGGGAAAGAAGCCGTCACTGGCCATGACCGCGCCCGCGAGTTTTTCCTGGCCGGCGTACTTGATCTTGCATTTCTCAATGGCCTGTTCGACCGCGCCGACGCGGTCCTGTTCGCCGGTGCCCACGGCCAGGGTGCCGCCGTTCTTGACGATGACGACGCCGTTGGAGCGGACGTTGAGGTTGATGTACCAGGCGGCCAGCAAGTCCTGCAACTGCTGGGCGGTGGCCGCGACGGTGGACTTCACTTCGCCGAGCGCCTTGCTGGTGCCGGCGGCCGGCGCGAGGTCCGCCACGGTGTGGACCTTGGTCAGCAGCGGGTCGGCAATGACCACGGAGCCGTCGGTGAGCACCTTCATTGTGCGGTAGCCGTCCACCGGGTCGCCGACGTATTTGGGCAGGGTTGCCAGGTCGCCGCACTTGAGGATGCGGATGTGCTGGTTGAGCTTGTAGGTTTCCTGGTCGCTGAAGATGGTCAGGGCTTCGTCGTCGTAGTCGGGGGCGACCACGCACTCGGTGAAGAGCTGCATGATCTCCTTCGCGGTGGCGGCATCCACCTTGCAATTGAAGGCGGTGGTGGAGCCGAAAGCGGCGCGCGGGTCGGCGTCGCGGGCCTTGATGTAGACATCGCGCAGGGTGTCGCTGGTGACGGCGACGGCGGCGCCGCTGGGATTGACGTGCTTCATCACGGCGCAGGCCGGCTGGTGGAAGAACTTGACGATGTTCAGGGCGTAGGAGATGTCTTCCAGATTGGTCTGGGAAAGGCCGCCCTTGCCGGTCTTGAGCACCTGCATGTCGCCGATGGCGCCGTGGCGGCCGGCGGGCTTGTAATAGGCGGCGGTCTGGTGCGGGTTGGTGCCGTAGCGCAGGTCGTCCACCTTGGCGTAGGCGATGCCGTTGATCTCAATCGTGGGGGCGTATTCGCCGACATTGCGGGTGAGATAGGTGGAACGGGACATTTTATCGTTGGACATGGGGGGCGGTCTCCGGTAAGCCTGGGGGGGTCGTCGGTGGACGGCTGGAACCATACCGCCAGAATCGGGGCTCGGCCAGTGCCGGCCATCCAGAGGTGCGTGACCGTTTTGTCGGATGATGTTGGGGCCACCCTTTTGGAAAAGGGGGTTCCCAACCAACACACTTGTCATACACCCCTTATTTCCGCAGCACTTCCCGCACATGCTTCGACAGGCATGAGAACAGTTTGAGGATGTCCGGATTGCGGATGCCGCAGTACTTCAGGGTCCCGGCCTTGCGCGTGGTGACCAGGCCCTGGTGCTCCAGCAGTTTGACCTGCTGCGAAACCATGGACTGCCCGCAGCCGAGTGCGTTTTGCAGTTCGCCGCACGTCATCTCCCCCTGCTGCAACACCTCCAGAATCCGCAGCCGAAGGGGATGCGCCAGCGCCTGGAGCACCTTCGCGGTCGCGTCATAGTTCAGCGCCGGCCGGTTGCCGGTGGTCCCCGTTTTGCCCTGAACCGTACGGCAGCGCATCGGTTTTTCCTGCATGATCGGGTTCAATTTGCCGTCCACGCCTCTAGCTCGTCCACGCTCATGGCGCCAACCGCCTGCTTCACCGGTTTGCCGTTGCGAAAAAGGAAGACGGCGGGAATGCTGGAGACGGCATATTTCTTCGCCAGTGCCGGGCAACTGTCCACGTTTACCTTGGCCACCGTCAAGTCCGTCCGGTGCCGGTCCGCGACCGTTGCCACCGCCGGACTGAAACGGCGGCATGGTCCGCACCAGTCGGCATAGAAATCCACCAGCACCGGCTTGCCGGCGTTCAGGAGCGTTGTGAACCCGGCTTGATCCGCCACCCGCACAATCGCGTCCTCGCCGGGAACCGGCCCCGCCGGAGCCGTTTCACCGCGCCGAAGCAGGCTGACGGCCAGCAGGCTGCCGAGCAGCAGTCCGACCACCGCCCCGCGCCACGGGGTCGCCGTCAACGGACATCCGCCACTTGGGCAACCGACCAGCTTGGCCCAGCCGAACCCGACCGCGCCGCACACCAGGATCATTCCCACCATGGTCAGGATTTTCATTGGATACCTTCTTTCTTCTGGCCGTTCAGATTACGTTCAAGCCACCCCGCGGCAAAGCCCACGCACTCCGCGCAGGCCACCCTGGCGTTCCGGATGCCCCGGCAGTCCAGCGCGCCGCCGGCCGCGGCTGCGAACGCGGTTTCGGCCTGCTGGCGCGCCGTTCCGTCGGTCAGGATGCGTTGCACGGCGTGCAGCGCGCCGCAAACTCCGCCGGGGGCACCGCCGCCCCCGCATCCTGCCAATTCCTCGACGAGGTGGGCGTTTTGCCCCGTCTTGGCCGCCCAGGCGCTGGCCACGGCCTGGGCGCAATTCAGTCTTGCGGGGGGTTGCCGGAAGACGTGTCTGGCATGCTGTTCCATGGTTGATTCCTCGGATGGATTGTGTGTCGCCGCGGTTCGGCGTGTAGTCGCGTTACCGTCCGGTTTTATATTAAAAAATCGTGATATATTGATATTTCAAGTCCGCCCCGCCTTTTGCCGGTGCGGCCAGTGGCTTGCCATTCGGATTTCGACGCGCTAGGGTTGCCGCACTTCATGAATAGTTTCGGCTAGAGGGTTGACGACGCATGAGACGATGCATTTTGCCGATGCTGGCGCTAACCGCAGGCATCGGTTTGTTGGCGCCGGTGGCCCCCGCGGCGCCGGCCCTCGCGGAACTTGACCGGGCGGACACCGCCTCCGGTTATCTGGCCCGGTTGCTGATCAACGAGACGTCCTTCCCCGGCGAACGCGCCTATGTCAGCGAGACAGATTCGAAGAACGCCATGCTGGCCATTCTCTACGTGCTGCACTCGCGGATTCAGAATATTCCGCAAGGCTATCGGCAGGAACATATTGCCGGTGTTCGGTCCACGAACATCACCGATGTCATCACTGGCGGCGGCGGCAAGCGGCAGTGTGAGGGATTCTACCGCAATGCGGCCGGCCGGTTTGTGACCGCGCCTCGGGTGGAGGAGCGGGTCAATAATCTGCTCAGTATTGCCAACCGCGGCAGCAAGCCGGGCCGTTTTTCCCGCCTGCTCAACTACGCGCAGGGGTTGGCCCGTGCCTATGTGAAAGACAGTATTGCGGGCGCCGACCGCTTTGCGGGTTTGAAACGCGTGGGGCCCGTGGAGGTCACCGGGCGGGCCTATTCCTGGATGACGGACACGGGGTCCTATCATCCCGGCGGCAATTTTGTGGCCATCCCCACCACGGACGATGGATCCCTGGCCGGCAATCGCTTCTTTACTTTACGAAAGGTTCCCAAATGAGCAGCGGAAAAATCGTCAGTGTGGTCTTGTCGCTGATGGTGGCGGGGCTGGTGTCCACCGGTCAGAACGTGTCGCCGGCCACGGCCGCGGGCGTTCCAGCCGTGCCTGTGGAGTTGGTTCAGAAGCCCTACTTGTTCGAAATTGTTCGGTATCTTTATCAGTGGCAGTTGGACGAAGCCGAATTGGAACGCCTTGTCGGTGCCAAGCAGGTGGTGTTTTGGGCCCGACGTTTGGATGTCCCTCTCGATCCGGGCGACCGCAGCGTGTTGGGGGAGATTCTGCTGCCGCAGTTAAATCTCCGCGTGAGGGTCAAAAAGGCGGACTACCGCATTGAGGAGTTGAATACAGACGTTAAAAGCACAACCTTCAGGATTACCCAGGTGATTCGCGGGGATCTGCCCGCCCGCATGCCCCAAGGCTCGGAAG
The DNA here is from genome assembly GCA_903896595.1 of uncultured Lentisphaerota bacterium. Lineage (GTDB taxonomy): Bacteria > Verrucomicrobiota > Lentisphaeria > Oligosphaerales > CAITYL01 > CAITYL01. The sequence continues at coordinate 38,391 of CAITYL010000247.1, read as the reverse complement.
TGGTCGAGGTCGAGATGCAGGAGATGCGCGACTACCTCTTCCGCACCCGGGCCCAGCGCGATTATCCCGATCCGGCACTGGTTGCGCGTCTGCGACAGGCGCTTCGCAAAGAGGCGGCCAAGGAAGGGTTACTCCCCGCCAATGCCCCTGCCGATGCCAAGATCGTCCATTTCGCGCCGCTGTCCCCGGTGGCGAATGAAATCTGGGTGTTTTGGGAGTCCGGGCGCAAACTATTCAGTTTCTCCTCTGATATTGATCTGGCGAATCCTGCCGTCTGGCAACATGAGACCTTGGTGGCGCGCATTTACGACCTCGATCAGCAGGTGGTGGTGTCACACGAAGAAGCGCCGGGTAGCAATCGTTTCCTGACTCGTTATGAGGTCAGCCGCGCGCTGTATAACTGTGTATTGCTTGGCCAGCGTTTGACGGTGCAGCCGCCCAAGGCTGAACCGTCCGGCCACTGAAGGGGCGGCGGATGCCGCTAATAATTCACCGCGAAAGAACGCAGAGAGCACGAAAGAAAATATGACACGCACCTGGTCTTGCGCCGTTTTGGCGACGGTGGTTTTGCCGTTGTCGCTGGTGGCTTGGGGAAAGTCCGCGGGGGACAAGCCCGGCGCCGGCAAGCCCGCCTATGAGACCTTTCCGGTGGGCGAGGTGACGCCCGCCCTGGTCTGCAAGTCGGACGCCAAGTGGTCCTATCACGTGTATCTGCCGCCCCAGTACACCGCCGACCGCACGTGGCCGGCAATGTTGGTCATGAATCCGGGCGGCGGCGATCCGGGCACCTTGGACCGCTACCGTAAGGGGGCCGACTTCAACGGCATCATCCTGGCGGTTTCCGTGCAGTCAAAGAATGGATTCGACGACGCTGGCAAGGCCATTGTGGCCATGACCAATGACTTGCCGTCGCGGGTGGCGGCGGATCCGGACCGGCTGATGAGCTCCGGCTTTTCCGGCGGCGCGCGGATGGCGTTTGGACTGGCGGCGGCGGCGCGCTCCCATTTCATCGGCGTCCTGCCGTGCGGGGCGGGACGCAACAAGGAGGACCTCGGCAACATGACCGTCTACGGGCTGTGCGGCACCAACTGTTTCAACCGCTGGGATATGGCCTGCACCGACCGCGACCTGACGGGGCGCGACAGCCGGCTGGTCTTTTTCCCCGGCGTCCACGAATGGGCCAATGAAGACCTGATCTGGGAGGGCATGACCTGGATCAACGCCAGTTCGTTGCGGGGCAAGCGCGATCCCCCGCTGGTCAAGGATCGCAACGCGTTGGCCGCCAAAATGCTGGAGCAGATCAATGCGGACCTGGAATCCCGGCCGGAACGGGCCTTCGAATGGGCGGGGCTGCTGGCCTCTTTGGGCGCCACGGAATCGCTGAAAGCCAAAAGCATCCGTGACCGGCTCAAGAGCAAGCCCGAGGTCATCACCTACCGGGCGGCACTGAAGGCGCAGAACCAGTACGTCGGCACCTATTTCGCCACCAAGCCCAGCGACTGGGTGGCGAACACCCTGCCCAAGACCGCCCTCAAAGATTCCGCCAAGCTGGCGGAGAAATACCAGGGCACCCCGTGGGAGGAAATCTTTCGCCGGCTGGGGGAGCCGGCACAGAAATGACGGGCCCCGGCGGCGGGCCTGGAGGCCATGGCTGAACGACCGTATTATACTGCGTTAGGATGAAAAATTAACTTTTCAACCGCAGAGTGACGAATATTGAGGTCCGAATAACGAAGGAAATCCGATGAAGGACAGCAATGACCTCAAGATTTTGCGGTTCAACATTCGGCAATCTGCGGTTTAATTCAGTTTTCATCCTAACGCGGTATAGCTACGCAGGAGAACCTCAACATGTACTTCATTCGTGTCAAACCGGTAAAAGAACAGTTGCTATCGCCAAAATGGCGGAAAAACCGGATACGATTTCATCCAGAAATCCGTTGTCCTCGGTTGGGTCGTTGGCATCCGTTTTTCGGTGATCATGATTCCTGTAATCGTTGGCCTTGAATTCCTGAAGACCGGCATCGGTCAATCCATGGAGCAAACCTCCTGGGTGGACGTTCTCGGCATGGCCATTCTTTTAGCTATCTATTTTCAGAGACTTGGCAGGCATCTCAAAGACACCAACACGCAAGACGGCGAACAGTACCCTCCGCCTCCGCCGCAGGTCCCGCAAACCGGTCACTCGGCAGGGTAAGGGTTGGTCTGAATTATTCATGAATTTGAACAGGAGAAATCCGGAGAGAACGGAGAAAACTTCCCGGAGATGAGATAATGCGGACATCGCTTGCAATCAAGGCTGTAATGGCGCTTCTTGTGTTTTGCGTTTTCCCGGGTGTAGGTTGTGCCAGAGATGCAACGTCTGAGCAAGCCTTGGAACAGGACTTGAGAGGTGACTGGGAGGTGGCAAAGGACTTGGTTTTCGACAGCAAGGGTGAGGATGAACCATCCTTGCGCAAAATGACCTTTGAGACGGATGCGGTTGTCCGTTGGTACTACGAAATAGCGGGAAAACTTGAAGAACATCTTGGAACGTACTTGATACAGGGCACCCCAAATATAAGACAAATGGAGGTCATGGTCACTGAATCCGGCATTGGCCCCTCTCTCTCGTCAATGCGTCCGATCACGTTTGTCATGAAAACGGTGACGGTTGACTTTGATTCGCGTTTCAACATGAAAACCGTTGGCAAGGTTTTGAAGTTTGACCACCGGGACGGAAAACATTACGTCTTCACCCGGAAGTAGAAGCGTATCCAGTTAGTTCCGGCAGGACGGGAAAGCCGCAACCATTGCAAAAGTTGGGAGCGTCGAAATGAATACCCATGTCAGTTGTGTGCGCCTGAACCGAAATGTCTGTCTTCGCTTTTTTCTTTCGGTGCTGGTTTTTATTACGGTTGCAGGTTTCGCGCAGACACTCGAAAGGCAACGTCCCCCTGTGTCGGCGCAGGAGGCACTCAGCCGCGCAGAAAAGTACGTGATAGAGAAGAAGATCGACGTCTCAAAACGGTTTGTCAGTTCGGTGCGTTACATGGAGTCGGGCGGTTGGACAAACAGTTCGGACGGTAAAGGCCCTTATTGGCTGGTCACCTACGAACTGGTTCAACGCGCTGATGGCGGACAGCGCTTTATTCGAATCTATAAGGACAGGAAATGAATGGCTGGGCGTTTTTCGAGGCCAACGGGGTTGTTCAAGCGGGAAATACGGTTTATGTGTCGGGAACGGTCGGAAAACTGGATGGCGAAGTCTCCATTTCCAGAGCCGCCCGGGTGGCTTTTGATTTGGCGTACGACGGTCCCGTCAACTTGGCGTGCCGGGGCGGGGTTCTGGACAATGCCAATACGAGCAAGCGGACTTTGGAGCCGCTGATCGCCCCCACCGACACGGTCCAGCTCAGCACCCCCAACGCCACCAGCGGAAGCGTGCGGATGAACGCCGATTGCATGATCGCCGGGATGGCGCAAGTCGCCGCGGCTGGAAATGATGTGACGGTGGCCATGAACGGGCACTCCCTGACCATTGGTGAGGGCATTGCCTCGACGGGTGCCATTTCCGTCGCCATGACCGCCGGCTCCCTGACCTTGGGGAGCACGGTCAATGACGGTGTGCTGACCGCCGGGGTCGGCGGCTTGTCCACCTTGGTCCTGGATAATCAGAGCGAAACCAACGTGCTGACCGTCAACGCGTCGATTCGCAACGGTGACAGCGACCTGGTCACGATCCGCAAAACCGGTCTGGGCACGGTGGCGTTGGCCGGCGCCAACAGTTACAGCGGCGGCACCACGGTCAATGGCGGGGTGTTGGAGGTGAACCAAGTCAACGCGCTGGGAACCGGGACGGTCACGGTCAGCGGCGGCACTCTTGACCTCAATAATTTGGCCATTGGCAACGCCATCGACTACCAGTCCGGCACGCTGGCCAATGTCGCGGGGGCGGCGACAACGAACCTCCAGTCTGGCGCCACCCTTAACACCAACGGGCTGACGCTGGGCGGCACGACCACCGTGATGGCCGGTGCCACGATCAAGGGTACGGGCATCGTCAACACGCTCATCCTCAATGGCGGCACCATCGCCCCCGGCAACAGCCCCGGTGCCTTTGACGCCGGTGACACGACGTGGAATGGCGGCACCTACCAATGGGAGCTGAACCAGGTGACGGACAACGGGGGGATCCAGGATGTGTTGCGGGGCACGGATCCCGGCTTTGATTTCCTGAACATCAAAGGGGTGCTCCATATCACCTCTCCCACCACCGTGGACATCACCAGTCTCGATCTCGAAAACCTTTCCGGGGATCCCAAACAGTGGGACGCGGGCACCACCTATTCGTGGACCATCGCCACGGCCAGTGAAGGGATTTCCGGTCTCGCCTACGTCGGGTACACCCTGGCCAACTTCACGGCGCCGGTGGCGGCTGGGTCCTCGTGGACTTTTTCGTTGGCCGACGCCGGCCGGAACCTGGTGCTGACCTATTCGGTTCCCGAGCCATCGGCCTTGCTGTTCCTGGTGCTTGGCGCGGCGGGCCTCCTGCGGCGCCGCCAACGGGGTATGTGTTGAACTGACCGGCTCACCGACCTGCATTATGGCGCACTGGTATTGCCCGGGCGAACCGCATCGCGTGTGACGTGACGGTCTGCACCGGCAATGCCTTCGACCTGGTGGGGGAACGCCGCCGCACCGAGTTCAAGGTGGACAACTCCAACCATTGGTCGGAGGAAGCCTTCGAGATCACGCTGCGCAATCATAAGAATGTGGCGGTCGAAATTCGCGTGGTCGAGCACCTCTGCCGCCACCTACAAGGTGCGTTACTCGTGGTGAGTGGGGACGGCGTTAGGCTGAAGCTTTTTAGGCTGTAGGCTGAAGGTTATAACGATGAACCGAGTTGCTGTTGTGGTCACCAAGGCCGTATCCAAGTGTGCCGCGGTGCTTCTCGTCTGGGCGTTGTCGGCGGGATGGTTGCGGGGTGTGCCGGCACGCGGATCAAACCGTAAATCGCCCCAGCAAGAGAAGCACCGGGAATAGGAATGCCGTCGCGCCGCAACCCTGCGGAAGGCCAGGACAGACAAGATTGTCTGTCTCACGTTCATAGACCGGTTATGACTACTTCACGGACACCTTTGCCTTTCCGCCCGAAGGTGGATTATGTTGCCCGACAGTTCGCCATGTGGCATTTCGGGAACACTCTTAACCGCTTCATGAAAGGGGCCGCGGCTCCCGCTTATGAACGCTTCACCTTCGCCCATGGACGCCGCCGCCGTGCCGGTTCGGTCGCCACGGCGGTTTCGCTTCGTCGCTGCGCAGGAGCTGGGGCTGGTGCTGGTCGTCATCCTGCTGGCAGCGGTTCTCAGCTTGTACGGCTGGTATGATGCGAGCCCCGGCCGCCCCAATCTTTTTCTCAGTTTCGACAACCTGATCGACGGCATCGCCACGCCGATGTCGTATTACGCGATCATGGCCGTCGGCCTGACCCTGGTGATCATCACCGGTGGTATCGACATCTCGGTCGGCGCCATCATGGCCCTGGCCGCCCTGGGCGGCGCCGCGGCCCTGCAAGCCCTGCCGCCGGACGCGCCGGCCATGCTGGTTTTGCCGGTCGCCATTCTGGTGCCGACGGGCATCGGCCTGCTGTGCGGGCTGGTCAACGGCGGGCTCATTGTCGGGCTGTCGCTGCACCCGTTCATCGTGACCCTCGGCACGATGAGCGTCTTTCGTGGTCTGGCCAATGTGCTGCCGGCGGAGAAAACCCTGCCCGCCGCCGGCAAGCATCTGCCCGCCGCCTTCACCACCGACTTCATGCGCCTCGAAATCATGGGGATGCAGCTTATGCCCCTGGCCATCATGCTGATCTGCGTCGCGCTGGGCTGGTTCTATCTGCGGCTGATGGTCGCCGGCCGCGAGACGTATGCCGTCGGCGGCAACGAGGAAGCCGCCCGGTTCAGCGGCCTGGGCGTCGGTGCCATCAAGTTGCGCACCTACGCCATTGCCGGCCTGGCCGCCGGCGTGGCCGGCATGGTGTCCCTGGGCCGCTTCGGCACCGCTTCGACCAGTACCGGCTCGGGCTATGAACTCACCGTCATCGCGGCCGCTGTGGTCGGTGGCGCCAGCCTGCAAGGCGGCCGCGGCACGGCCATCGGCGCGTTGCTTGGCACTCTGGTCATTGCCCTCATCGAGAACGGCATCCTTATCCTGCGTCTCGCCCAGGAATACCGGCTGGTGATTATCGGCCTTGCCATCATCGTGGCCGTGTCGCTGGACCGGCTTAGCGGTTGCCTGGGCCGCCGGCGTTCCGCACCGCTCCCGGCCGCGCCCCCACCGCCACCGGTGACGCCCGGGCCGGAAACCAGGAGTTAGCAAACGGCCGCTTTCATCACGTGCAATAACGCGCCTGCCACCGTCCCCCAACCCCAGGAGAAACCATGAACAAGATCCTCGCTTCCGCCCTGCCTTTCATTCTCGGCGCCGCTTTGGTCGGCATGACCGCCGGCGGCTGCGGCAAGCAAGCCGGCACCGGCCCGGCACCGCCGGCGACAGCGCCAAGCGCAAAATCATCATCGGCTTCATTGGCAAGAGCCTGACCAATGATGTCTTCCAGGCGGCCCAGGCCGGCGCGCTTGACGCGGCCAGAACGCTCGGGCCGAAATACCAGGCCGTGATCGAGATCGAGGTTCGCACCCCCAACGATGAAGACGCCACCAAGCAGGCTGAAGCCATCGAAGCGCTGGCCCGGCGCGGCGTGGACGGCATCGCGGTTTCCTGCTCGGAGGCGAACACCGTCACCCCGTCCATCGACAAGGCGGTTGGCAAAGGCATTCCCGTCATCTGCTTTGACTCCGATGCACCTGACAGCAAACGCTTCGCCTACTACGGCACCGATGACCGTGCCTGCGGCGCCCGTATCATGGAGGAACTCGCCACGGTCATGGGCGGCAAAGGCACGGTTGCCATCCTGGCCGGCAACCAAAGCGCCCCCAACCTCCAGCGGCGTGTCGCCGGCGCCAGGGAAGCCCTGGCCAAATACCCGGGGATGAAGCTCAATGAGCCCGGTATCTTCTACCATGTGGAGACCCCGGAGAAGGCCGCGGAGGCCGTGCAGAACGCGCAAAACGCCAATCCCGCCATTCAGGGTTGGGCCATGATCGGCGGCTGGCCGCTCTTCACTGCCGATGCGCTCAAGTGGCGGCCAGGCTCCGTCAAGGTCGTTTCCTGTGACGCGCTGCCCGCGGAACTGAACTATCTGCGGTCCGGGCATGTCGACGCGCTTTTCGCACAGGACTGTTATGGCTGGGGCGCCAAGTCGGTGGAAATCCTGCTGGAGAAAATTATCAACCAGAAAAGTCCGCCCGCCCCGGTTGTCATCGATCCCCTGACCCGGGTGACCAAGGACACCGTCGACGCGTTCGGCAAAAACTGGGAAAAATGGCTCGGCAAGAAATAAGTCGCCACCATGAGCGCTCCGTTCATCCAGTTCCGCGGCATCACCAAGACCTTCGGCGGCGTCACCGCCCTGGATGAGGTCTCCTTTGGCATTGCCCGGGGCGAGTGTCACGGCCTGATGGGAGAGAACGGCGCCGGCAAATCGACCTTGGGTAACGTATTGGCCGGCATTCACAAACCGGATGCCGGCGAGCTGCTCATCGACGGCGTGCCGCACCGCTTCGGCTCCCCGCGCGCCGCCCTCGCGGCCGGTGTCGCCATGGTGCACCAGGAACTGGCGTTCTGCCCCGATCTCAGCATCGCGGAAAACCTCTGCATGGGGCATTATCCGCGCCGCTGGGGCGGTCTGCTCCTGGACCGTGACGCCATGCGGCGCCACGCCGGCCAGCTCCTCGCCGAGATCGGTGTCGTCCTTGATGTGGAGCGCCCGATGGGCGGACTTTCGACCGCCCAGGAACAACTGGTCCAGATCGCCGCCGCCGTCGGGAACACCCCCCGCATCCTCGTCTTTGACGAACCCACCAGCTCGCTCTCCGAACCGGAAGCACAGGCTCTGTTCGCGCTCATCGAAGCGCTCAAGCGGCGCGGGCTGACCATGATTTACGTCTCGCACCGCATGCCGGAACTGTTCCGGCTCTGCGACCAGGTCAGCGTGCTACGCGACGGCCGTTATGTCGGTTCCCTTGCCCGGGAGCGGATGACGCCGGATGCCGTGGTCCGGATGATGATCGGCCGCAGTCTTGAAACGCATGCCCCGCGCCACCTCGCCGCCCCGGCCGGCGAGGTTGTGCTACGCGTCCGCGGCCTGGCGTCGCCGGGTCGTTTCCAGGATGTCAGCTTCGATGTGCGTGCCGGTGAAATTGTCGGTTTTGCCGGCCTGGTCGGTGCGGGCCGCAGCGAGGTGGCCACGGCGATCTTCGGCCTCGACTCCCGCGTCACTGGCCAGGTCGGCCTGGACGGGGCTCCGTTCCCGCTCCGCTCCATCAAGGCGGCCATGGGCGTCGGCATCGGGCTGGTGCCCGAAGACCGCAAACGCCAGGGCTGTGTCCCCGGCATGCCGTGCCGCGCCAATATCAGCCTGGCCATCCTCGGGCGGCTGCGGCGCCTGGGCATGCTCAATTTTACCAGGGAACGGCAACTCGCCCGGCGTTACTTCGACCGGCTTCAGGTCAAGGCCGCTTCGCTTGACGCTCCGGTCAACTCCCTGAGCGGCGGCAACCAGCAGAAAATCGTCCTCGCCAAATGGCTGGCCCGCGGCGGCCGCCTGCTGATCGTCGATGAACCCACCCGCGGCGTGGACGTGGGCGCCAAGGCCGCGATTCATGCCCTGCTCGATGACCTTGCCCGGGAGGGGCTTGCCATCCTCCTAATCTCCTCCGAACTGCCCGAGGTGATCGCCCTCAGCACCCGGGTCCTGGTCATGCGCCAGGGCCGTATCGTTGGCGAACTCCCGCACGCGGACGCCACCCAGGACGCCGTCCTCCGTCTCATGGCCGGGGTCGGCCGGGCGGCCTGCGGAATTCGTAAAAAGGTTTGACGAGGGGTTGGGAGCGGCCTTCCTCAAAGCGGGGGACACGGCCGCTCTCAAAGATTCCGCCAAGCTGGAGGAGAAGTACCAGGGCACCCCGTGTTTGGGGAGCGTCTTCATTTCCAAGAGAATCGGCTGGGCGAGGTGCCCGGTCCGCTTCAACTGCCCTCCCGAAATTGCCGTTCGCGTCGTCAGTCAGTCCGGTTAGGAAACCACCAAGGTGCTGACAGTGCCGTAGCGGCAAGGCATGAGGTCATGTCTTGGCCGTCGCGTTGCACACACGTGGCTTGGCATGGGCAAAATTTTCGCCGAAGATGCGGTTGGACAATGCTTCGCCAAGCGCCTCGCCAAGTTTTTTCGCCGCCGCCAAGCTGATTTTTTGCCGGCCCTTTTCCATCGCGCTGATATGGCTTTGGGGGACGCCGCTACGCCTGGCCAGTTCAGCCTGCGTTAGTTGTTTTTTGAGCCGCGCCCCCGCCAGCAAATGGCCGGCGCGGTTTTCCTGCATTTTCTTCCACCAGTCCGTTGCTTCAATGGGATGGTGCGTTTTTACGACTGCCAGCATAATACACCCGTCCTAATCTGCTCTACTGGTTTGGGACTCGCGGGACTGGAGAGACCGGAGGGCCTTCACCGCCCCCGTCTCCGGTCTCTCTGGTCTCTCAAGTCACTCGAGTCCAGTTCGTTCTGCATCCCCTTCAGGGCGTGGCCGTTTTGGCCGACATGGCGCGGAATTTTTCGCCGAGGGCGTCCAGGGCGGCGGAGCAGTCGCCGTCTGGGACGCACAACTCGATGAAAACGAGATTGTTGCGTTCGGTCAGCGCCGTCGCCATGGCCTCTTCGAGTTCGCCTTCCGTGGTGACGCGCCGGGTGACGGCGCCGTCGCCGAGCACCTCCGGCAGCCGGTGGTACTGCCAGTTGCCGATGTCGTTGTACGGGCCGTCGGCGTGGAGCTTGCGTTCGATCATGTAGCCGCGGTTGTTGAGCACGAAGAAGATGGCCGGGCAGTTCTGGCGGAGGAGGGTGGACACCTCCTGGGCGGTCATTTGGAAGGCACCGTCGCCGGTCAGCACCACCGCCCGTTTGCGCGGCCGGGCCAGCGAGGCCCCGAGCGCCGCCGGAGTGCAGTAGCCGATGGACAGGTAATAGGCTTGGGCAATGAAGTTCTCCGGTTCCTCGATGTAGAGGTCGGGCGCCGCGCACACGGCGTCGCCGGGCTCCACCAGCAGGATCATGTCATCATTGAGAAAACTGTCCAGGCGCGTAAAGAAGCGGCGGACGGTGAGCGGCGCGGCCGGTTGCGCCTCGAAACAGCCTTTCATCCGCATCGGATGGGCGGGGTGGGACGCGGCGAAGGCGCGCGGGGTCAGCGCCGGTTCCAGCGCCGCGATGAAGTCGGCCAGCCGCACACCGGGATAGGTGTGGAAACCGATGCGGACCGACTCGCTGTTGGCTGAGATGAGCCGGCTGGGGTCGAGCTTGACGGAGAAGCCGCCGGTGTCGAAGTCGGTCATCCAGACGCCGAGCGCGAGCACGCAGTCCGCCGTCTCGATTTCCTGCCGCACGGCCGGCCGGCTCAGGGCGCCCTGATAGAGGCCGACGAATTGCGGGTGCAGTTCGGGCAGGGCGGACTTGCTGCCGACGGTGGTGGCATAGGGCAGTTCCACCTTTTCAATCAGGCGCAAGGCCGCCTCTGCAAGGCTGAAGCGCGGCAGCTCCACCCCGGCCAGCACCACGGGATGTTGCGCGGCATTGAGGCGGCGGGCGGCTTCGGCAACGCATTCCGCCAGCGCCTCCGGATGGGAGGCCGGCAGGGGGACCACGACCAGCGGCTGCGGCGCGCGGCAGGGGGTTTGGGCCATATCCATGGGCAGTTCCAGATAGACGGGGCGCTGGTGCGTCCGGCAGGCGGTCAGGACGCGGTCAATTTCATCGGGCGCCGTCTGTGGGTTGACCAGCATGGCGCTGTCGACGGTGATTTTCCGGAACAGGTCGAATTGCAGGAGATAATCCGTGGTCAGGTGATGCATCATGGCGCCGGTCTGGCGGCGGAGGGCGGGGGGCGCGCCGCTGATCAGCACCAGCGGCACCTGCTCGGCATAGGCGCCGGCCACGGCGTTGAGAATGCTGAAGCCGCCGACGCCATAGGTGACTACCGCCGCGCCGAGGCCGTGAAGCCGGGCATAGCCGTCCGCCGCATAGCCGGCATTGAGTTCATTGCAGGTGCCGACCCAGCGCAGGGAGCTGTGGGTGATCTGGTCCAGGAAATCCAGGACATAGTCGCCTGGCACGCCAAAGACATGCCCGACCCCGGCTTCCTCCAGCCGGTGGACCAGATAGGTACCGAGGGTAAATCCGTTCGCGGCGGTCGTCATGCGAATGCCTCCTCAGGTCGGGTTCGGGATCATCGTTGTGGTCGCAACCTATACCATAACATATCGGGCGCGGCATATGACATGGGGACGTGGCGGCACCGTCTGACACCATTCGAGATGAGAGGCGCGAGCCTGCGAGCATCCTCCTCCATTGTCTGGTTCGCATTCCGATCGTTCTCACCATGAAGGACATGAAGAGCATGAAGGGTCAGAGAACGAAATGCTGAACTCCATTCTTCATGTCCTTCATGCTCTTCATGGTGCCATTGGTAAAGTTCCACTGCTCGCGCGGCTTGCCCAATCTGCCATTCAGGAACTAGGTCCCGCTCCAGTTGCTCGACAAATGCCCGTTGCGCGTCTTCATAATCACGTCCTGACGGGTATATCCCACACACGTTAACGCGAAAACCAGCTAATTATTGTGTGCTACCAGAAAAGTATCCAATGGGACGCATAACCCGGCCACGGCCTGGATCTGCGACACTTGAACCCGTTCCCCGTGGGTTATACAGTGCTGCCCAGGCAGGGCGGTTGGTGCATTTTCGGGGCGGTTCCCGAGTTTTGCGACAGGCGGCTCATATCACGTTGGCAGGACGGAATGATGAAGGTGTTTTTTTGATCTGTATTTGCCATTGAAACGCGTCGCTCAAACTTCGCGTCCTTCGCGCCTTCGTGGTGACGGATTTAATGTTACGGGGTACTAGTTGGTTCCGTGCCGTTTTTCACCGGCAGGCGGCGGCGACACGGCAGACTTGGAGCATTTCCGGGACGTCATGGACGCGGAGGATGTCGGCGCCGTGCAGCACGCAGGCGGCAACGGCGGCGGCGGTGCCCCACTGGCGCCGTTTCGGGTCTGGCTCGTCCAGCAGTTTGCCAATGAAGCTCTTGCGCGACGGTCCGGCGAGCACGGGCCGGCCGAGGGCGCGGAAGCGGCCGAGGGCGCGGATGAGTTCCAAGTTTTGCTCCGCGGTTTTCGCAAAACCGAGACCGGGATCGAGAAGGATCCGTTCGGGCGCGATGCCGGCGGCGGCGAGGACGCGCAGGCTGTGCTCGAAGAACTGCAGAACCTCGGCCGCCACATCCTCGTAATGGGTCTGGGCCTGCATGGTTGCCGGCGTGCCGCGCAGGTGCATGAGCACGGCGCCGGCGTCGCAGGATCGCAGCAGTTCCAGCAACTCCGGTTCCTCATGGAGGGGGCGCACCGAATTGAGGAGGACGGCGCCGGCGTCCAGGGCGGCGGCCGCCACCGCCGCTTTGCTGGTGTCCACACTGATGGGAAGGGTGAGGCGCCGGGCGAGCTCGCGGATCACCGGCACCACTCGCGCAGCCTCCTCGTCGGCGGGGACGGCGCGGGAACCGGGGCGGGTGGATTCGCCGCCCACATCGAGCAGGTCGGCGCCGGCGGCCGCCATGGCGAGTCCGCGGGCGACCGCCGTGTCCGGGTCGATGCAGTCGCCGCCATCGGAGAAGGAATCGGGCGTGACATTGAGAATGCCCATGACCAAGGGGCGCGCCCCCAGCCGCCAGGGGCGGCGATTGAGAGTGAGGGTCAAGTCGGTGAGTGCTGGCATGTGTTCTGCTTCATTCAGCACGGGGGTTGGAGCCGTTGCGGGTAACCTATCAGAAATGAGAAGTTGCGCAAGGCATTTGCCAGGAATGATGCTATGTTGCGACCTATGTCGGGTTTTGGCACGGTATTTCAGATGCGACGTTCCGCGGACCGGTTGGGGCCGCGGCGTTTGTTGACATTGGATTTGGGCGCCGGCGCCAGCAAGTTGGTGGTCTTGAGCCGCAGCCAGCAGACCGTCCGCTGGGAAAAGGCGTTGATTCTGCCGCCGGTGGACGAGAATTTGACGTTTGGCGGACAGACGCTGGCCTCCGTGCTGAAGGCGGAACGGCTGAACCGGGAGTATGCTTCCCTGCTGATCAGCACCCATGGCGGACTGATGCGGCTGATGAATTTTCCCGGGCGTCCCAGCGAGACGGCAACGTTGCAGGCCCAGGTCCGGCAGGCGCTGGGGGTGGAGGACAGTTTTGCCGTGCAATTGCAGGTGATTCAGGAGAGTGTCTCCGATTCACCGCCAAGCGGCGGCAAGGACGAATTTTCCCTGCTCGCGGCCGCTCTGCCGTCGGATCTGGTGACGCGTTTGGGGGGCTGGCTGCAGGAGGCCGGATTGCGGCCGGTCAGTCTGCGGGTGGCGGGGGTGGCTTCGGCCAACCTCGTCCGGCAGGCGCCGGGATTGTTGCAACAGGAAAAAGCGCTGGGGTTCTTGGAGATTGGCGCCGTCAGTTCCCTGCTGATGCTGTTTCATGGGACCAATCTGGCGCTGGCGCGGCAGTTCAAGTTCGGCTCCGCGGCCATCATTGAAACGTTGCGCGGCGCCTTTGACATGGACGCGGAGACGGCCGGCAAATTGTTTGTCAGTGGTTCGATCGATTTCTCGACCAACATCCAAGCCCTGACCAAGGCTTGGTTGCATCAGGTTGGCATCAGCCTGGATTTCTTTGAACGCCGCCATGGCCGGCCGGTGTCGGGGGTGTACCTGTTTGGCGGCGGCGCCCAGTCGAAGGTGGTGGAGGGGATCATTGCCGACCATGTGCATCGGCCGGTGGTCCGCTGGGATGCCCTGCAGGTGTTTGACGGCCTGACGCCGCCCGCGGCCGGCCTCGGTGACGCTCCCGTCATCATGGCTCCCGCAGTGGCGGACGCGATGAGCGTGATGCGCGGAGGGAACCATCATGCGCTATGACCTCAATTTTTGGCCGGAGGTGGACTGGCGGCGGGAGAGTTCCATCGATCCGCGGTTTCTGACGGCGGTGGGAATCTGTTTGTTGGGGCTGGCGTTTTTGGGGGTGTGGAGCTGGAGTTATGCCGATCTGCAATCCTGCCGCACGGACCTGCAGGCGGTGACCGCGGCCAATGACAAGATCAAGGCCGGCGCCGAAGACGTGACGCGTCAAAACCAGTGCCTGGCCAACTGGGCGATGATCACCGCCAAGCTCAAGCATAAGGAGGATCAGCGTCTGCCGTGGAGCACCCAGCTGGCGGCGTTGGCGACGACGGTTCCCGACTCGGTGCTGCTCAGCCAGCTCATGGTGCGCTCGCAGCAGGTGAGGGTCGAGGTGCCGGCGGATTCGTTGAGCCTGCGTTCCGCGGCGGCGGTGGCCGCCGGGGGCACTGCCCAGGCCGCGCCCCGTCCGTTGCCCGTCCGCAAACCCCGGTCCTCCCTGCGTTTGCAATACGAACTGACCCTGATCGGCATGGCGGTGGGCGATGGCGCCGACGATGTCATCACCCAGTTCTCGCGCGATCTGCCGCTTCACCCTGATATCGCCCCCTGGCTCGAAAGTGTGGAGCTGACCGGGGTTGAGCCGGAACCGCGGGCGTTCAATAACCGGCCGGGTAAGAAATTCACCATTGTGTGCAAATACCGCCCCATTGACTGGTACGATGAATCTGCCAAAGTTACACCTTAATCAAGTGGTTCTCAAGCGGCTGATGCTGGTGGCCATGGCGCTGGCCGCCGTGCTTTATCTCGGCTGGACGTACTGCATTGGCCCGTTGCGCACGGAGAAGCAGGGGGTTGAGCGCGACTTACTCAAGATGCGCGACATTTACGCGGATAACCGGCGGCTGGTCAGCGCGAGTCGCAACACACAAAAGCGGTACGAGACGGAACGCGCGGCGTTTCTCAAAACCATGCATGACACCCTGGCGCCGTCGGTCAATGGCATGGCTTGGGCCGGTGATGTTTACCGTTCCGTGATTCTCCCGGGCGATGCCGTGGCCCGGCCGCTGAGTAGCGGTGAAGTGGGGACGTTTGTCCCGCCGGTCATCAGTCGCGATGCGCCGCCGCCGGTCTTCGAGGAATACTTGGTGCGTAGCGATCACAGTTGCGATTTTCGTGCCTTCGGCCGTTTTCTCGCCTCCTTGGAGCGCGCCAATCCCAGCGAGCGCCTGGACGGCTTGGAGATCCGGTCGCCCGTGGATGTTGCCAAGGACAAGGCGCCGCTGCTGCTGATCAATCTGCGCACGGCGTTTGTCCGGTTTAATGACATTGGTTTTCCGACCGAGGAGCGGCCCGATGCCGAGGTGCCGCGCGTGTTGCCCAAGGTGCACAATAAAGAGGGAGAGGCGAACTGAAGGTTTTTTTGTGAAACCTGTAAAGTTTACCCGTTTATCCATGACGGTGGGATGGGCAATTAAGTAAAGTCGGTTTTTTTTTAGGGGGGAGAGAAAACTTGACGCAATTCAACTGGCAAGTTAATGTGACTTTCATTGGGAACCGCGTCTTGGTTGGTTTAATGAAAGCATCTGAAACCATGATGGATACCACGCGTGCCATTGACGTCAGGTATCATCACCGCCCCGCCGTGGCGGCCGCCCGGAGTGGTTTCGTGGCGTTTCTGCTGGCCGTGGCGCTGGTGGTTCAGGTGGCGGCCGCCGCGCCGGCCGTCGCTCCGGGCCGGGATCCCCAACGCAAAGTTTCTCCGCCGACCCGTGTCGCGCCGAAGTTTAGTTTGGGTGATGAGGTGCGCGACCCCTTTCTCCCGTCCGCCGTCTTGCTGGATCCGAGTGCGTCATCTGGCGGCAATGGAACCGCGATGGCTGGCGTGGTCGCGCCTCCTGTTCCGGTCAAGACCGGGCCGGTTACCGTGGACGAAGTGGTGGCCATCGTCATGGTGCAGGGCGTTTACCAGGTCGGCGTCCAGACCATGGCGACGGTAAACGGCAATCCGGTGCAAGCGGGGGCCGTCTTGCCGTTGATGGTGCGCGGCCAGGCCTGTTCTGTGAGTGTGCTGGCGGTTGACGCTTTGGCACAGAAAGTGCTACTCAAGTACGGTGAACAGGTGTTTGAGCGTAAGTTGAATCCAAGCCGGCCTTCCGGCGGTGGCGTTCCCACTAAATGAGAACGGACCATGGGTGGAAGCGTTCCGGTCGTGCGGTGTTTGGGAAAGCGCAGGTTAATGTTCGTCGCGTAACACGAGTCAGTCCAAATTAAGGGGAGACCTTTCCATGAGGAAAAAATTCGGCATTCTTTCCACCGCGGCGCTCGGCGTCCTGTTCCTGGCTGGTGCCGTCATCATTATCGCGCAGGAAGTGGCGGACAAAGCGTCCCTCGCTCCCCCGGTTGTCGCGCCGGCGCCGGCCCCCCTGGCCGTTCCCGTTCCCGCCGACGTTACTCCGATCACGGCGGTGCCTGAGCCCGCCGCCGTAACCGCCACCCCGTCTTCGACGACCACGCTGCTGACCACGTCGCCGACCACCACAGTGCGGACGACCACGACCGCCACGGCCACGGGCATGACGACCACGACCACGGGCACGGCCCCTGTTGTGGTTTCGGTGGCGGCTCCGGTTGCCACCGTGGACACGGCGGCGGCCGGCGTGCCTGAACTGGTCAAGGAAGAACCGATCACCATGACGGTCAGCGACGCCAAGATCCAGGATGTGCTCCGCACCTTGGCGAGCATGCGCCCCGGGGTTAATATCATCATGGGGCCGGAAGTGCAGGGACTGGTTAGCTTTGCCTTGAAGGATGTCACTTGGGACTACGCCCTGCAGTTGGTTTCGGAATCCAATGGCTTTCATGTCCAGCGCGATGGCGAGAACGTCTACCGGATCACCAAGCCGGAAGCAGCGTCGAAAAACAATATCACCATTGATCTGATGACGCGTTCCGAACTGGCCGGCACCCCGCCGGAAGAATTGATAAAAATGGTCAGTGTCGGCCGCAACGGCGCCGAGGTCAAGCTCGATGAGGCCCGCGCTGAAGTGCTCAAGGCGCCGTCCCGTTTCATTCGCGTCTTGCAGGTGGAGAACCGGCCGGCCATCGAAGTGGTCAACGCGTTGGCGCGCAAGGCGAATCTCAATTTTGCCTTTTCCGCGGACCTGAATCCGGCCGCCGCCGCCGGGGAGCCGCCGTCTGGCGCGGTCGCTCTGCCGATCGTTCTGCCGCCGATCTCCGTCAACCTCAAATATGTTTCGGTGGTTGACGCGCTCAATCTCGTGGCCGCGCAAGGGGGACTTTCCTGTGTGCTGCAAAACGGCGTCTGGGTGGTCAAGCCCCTGCCGTCCCAGCAACTCCAGGAAGAACCCCTTAAATTGGAGACGTTTGAGGTCAAGTTTCTGCCCTTGGATGATGAGCTGGTGCGCATTTTTCAGGGGGTGCTGTCCAAGCGCGGCAAAGCCAGTCGTGGCAAGAACAAGGTGCTGGTGGTTCAGGACACCTCCCAGGGCCTTGAGGCGGTTCGCCGCACCCTCGAAGCCATGGACCGGGCCACGCCGCAGGTGCTGATCGAGGCGCGCTTCTTTGAACTGCAGAAGGACTCGTCTAAACGCCTGGGCATCGACTGGGCCGTTTTGGGCAAGGAAGGCATCTCGGTCAACGCGCGGAATTTGGTGCCGTTCGATTATACCAATACCATCAATAATGACAATAAGAAAGTATCGACCGCCGGCACCAATAACAGCTCCACCCGCACGACCACGACGCAGAATGGCGGCACCACCAGAACGGTTACCACCAACGGCGTGACCACCACCACCGCCGACCCGGGCATCTTCCCCGGAGTCACCGAAACCACTCAAACGGTCACGACGTTGCCTGGCACCATTTCCGACACCCTCGCCAATGTGGTCGGTTCCACCGGGTCATCGGTGGCCACGCACACCCGCGACGAGTTGTCGCAAACCGTGCGTTCCGCCATTTTGGACGTGAGCGACTTTAGTGTCGTCTTGCACGCGCTGTATGAGGACACTGGCGCCAAGCAGCTCTCCAATCCCAAAATCATGGTCAGCAGTGACCAGCAGGCCACCATTCATATCGGCAATCAGCAGCCCATCGTCAAGAGCACCACCAGTTCCTCCAACGGGAGCAATACCACCACCTTTGAGTTGGACCCCGATTATGGCGGCGAGACCACCCAGGAAGAACAGCTCACGGCCGGCGGCGAGACACAGACCAAGACCGCGCGCGTCTATACCAACCGCAAAGGCTATTTGGACTTGGGAACCCGCCTCACCGTGGCGCCCTCGGTCAAGACGCAAGACCAGGTCTACATCAAGGTGGTTCCCGAGTTGACCACCTTGCTGCGCTTTGAGCAGTATGGTCTGGGGGCGACGGCGGTCTCCTACCCGGTTCTCTACAGCACCCAGGTTCGCACCGAATTCACCATTCGCAGCGGACAGACCATCGCCATTGGCGGCTTGGTCAATGACAACGAGGCCAACAGCCTGAGCAAGATTCCGTTGCTGGGAGATATTCCCTATCTGGGTAAGTGGCTGTTCTCCTATGAGACCAAGAGCAAGAGCCAGGCCGAAACGATCATCTTCCTCACCGTTCGGGTGGTCGATACCAAGGATATGACGGCTTCCACCGGCATTCCCATCCGCTCTTATCTGGTGCAGGGCGAGCTGGAGCGCGTTCAGGCTGAAGACGCCTCCGGTGGGGTTTACAGCCTGGAGCGTGCCAAGGAAAACTTCCGCCGCAGCCAGTTGAGTGACGAGGACAAGCAGAAAGAAGACGCCACGAGAGCCGACACCGACAAGAAGAAGACGGGTGCCAAAGACAACGCCGCCGTGAAAACCGGCACGGACAAAGCCGCCGTGAAAGCGGAATAAAGTGGTGATGGAATGGTCCCCCCTGGCTGAATTTTGACTCCGGACTTCCTGCAATCATGCGTGTTGTGGACGGTCTGCGTTATACCTGAGGAGAGTGGCTCATGAGCACCGATCTGACTGTGTCTGTCTGGCGCCGGTGGATGGCGTTTTCACCTGTGGCTTGGCTGGGCTGTCTGGTGGCGGGTCTGGTAGGGATGACCCTGCCGGCCGCCGCCCTGACGCCGGTCGGCGAGGCGGAGGCGCGCCAGGCGGCCTCCGCCTGGCTGGAACAGCGCCTCGCCCGTTTCGGCAGTTGGGACGATGCCGCCACGGCGGCCGTCACCACCGTGCAGCCGGTGTATTCCCGAACCGCCCCCGGCTGCGTCCTCGGTTATGTGGCTGGGGTGGAGCCCGCCGGTTTCATCCTGATCTCGCCGGTGCGCGAACTGCCCCCGGTCAAGGCCTATAACACCACCGACGCCTTTGACCTCACGGTGGCCGATCCCACTAGTTTTGAAGCCATGGCGTCCGCTTCCTTGGAAGCCTCCCTGAACGCCTTGGTCCTGGATGAGGAGGCGCTTGACACCAGCGCCAACCAGCAGGCCTGGAGCACCTTCGCCCCGGTGGCCGTGGCCGGACCGCGGGTCCGCATGGCCGCCTCGGCCGTGATGAATTCCGCTTATGCCGGTACCACCACCATTCCCTTCGTGGTTCGCGACCCGCTGATGGCCAACGCCTTCTATTCCGGACAGTACGTGGGCGTGCCGACGTGGGGGGATGGTGCCCCCTTCAACCGTACCTGCCCCGAGGCCAGGACCACCCCCGAAGAGATTTGGCTTGATCGTGATAACTCTTACTCGTTCACGCAGACGTCGTCATCGGAGGACCTCAAACTCTATTTCCCCAGCGGCAATTGGCAGACCCCGGTCACCCCCCCTGTCGATCCCAAATTCCCCGCCCGCCAGACCGGGCTCTATTTCTATGACGTGACCGGCACCGGCACCGGTTCCTATGTCTGCACCTTTGATCCCGAGACCTTCGAAATGACGTCTGGCGTCCCCATTTGGATGGACCAGGACACCGACCCCGACACCCCTGGCATGCAGGGAAGCGGCGTCTACAACCTTGGCGTGGACATTCGGGTTTACCCCAATCCGAATAATTCGGCCTGGGGAACCGTTTCTGATGGCGCCATCGGTTCCCAGCACCAACTGTTTTATTCCGACACCGATTTTAGCAGAGGTTACACCAACCTCACGCAACATACTATACCCGGTTACGTGCGTCCCTTCGCCGAAATCATGCGCTATTGGGAATGGCCCGTCCAGGGCGTCGGTTCCCACTCCTATCAGTGGGCTTATCATGAGGATGGCAAGGATCCCACCGTTACCGTGCCGCTCACCGCAAATTTCGAACACACTTATTCGTGGGCGCGCATGCCCCTGGTACTCGCCGGTAACAGTGATGGATGGAGCACCATCGATAACAACAGTGATCCCTTGTGGCGCCTCTGCACGGACGGCGAACTCAACAATATCGGCCAGCTTATTTACGATTTGGGCGTTTGCTTTGAGACGGATTTTCAGTTTGAGAAGTCGAGCATGGTTCTCGGGCAAGCATCGCTCAACCGCTTCGCCCAGCATTTCAAGTACAACAGTCGTGCCATTTCGTATCTGGCGCGCCAAGATTTCCCGGACGACAGCAGCTGGTTTGACGCGTTCCGTTCCGAACTGGATGCTCGACGGCCTGTGGAGATGACCGCCTTTATTACCGACGGTACCGCTCTCCCCTTCGTTGTGGATGGATATGACAAAACCGCTGGTTCCGCCAATCTCTACATGCTTCACTGCAATTATGGGAGCAACCACTACTGGTATGCTCTCGATAATATCAACGGTCTTCCGTATGCCCTACCGGATGACGCCATGGGCGATGTGATGAAACAGAGCGGCGCCTTCAATGTGTTGCCGCAACGGGTCAAGCCGGTGGCTGGCGCCGAGATTTTCCGGGTTACGGGCGACAGCGTGGGCGATACCTTGGCCGCCGGGCTCCAAGACACCGTTAATGTGTACGGCCAATCGTTGCTGCAACTGTCCTGGTTTCCCATGGTCTCCGACCTTTATTATCCCACCGGCCGAACCGCCGCCATTGCTCAGTTGAATGCCCGCATCAACCGGTACAGCCCATCGGCGACGCCGACCGCCACGGTGGTTATTTCCGGCCATGCCGCGAGCAAAGTCCAAGGCACCGGCAGCGGCGTCTCGGATTATATCAATACGCTTACAGAAACCCAGCGCCAGTTGAAAAACATGGCCCGCTACCGGGTGGTTGGCGACGCGGTTTTGGGCGTCACGCCCACCTCGGCCAGCCTGCTGGTGCCTGAGCCGGTGTTCAAGTCGGATATTTATGTTTCCCGGCTCGACGAGGAGGCGCCCGTGACCGAGACGGTGACGTTGACGCTGTTCCTGGTGGAGAATGTGGATGCCACCCATGCCCGCGTTGTGCGCGACTGTCTCTATTCGGCGCCCATCATCCTGGGGTACGGCGAGACCCGGGTGGTCAATGCCGCGGACTTCCCGCAACCGCCGCCCGGCACCTGGAATTTGGCCAACTGCGCCGTGATGGCGTTGCTGGAAGCCGCCGACGGCACTCTTCTGCAGGCCGCCAATTTGGAATTGTTTGATCCCGGCCCCAATTTCCGCTATGACTATGATTTGAGCAGTTACCGCCCCCGGATCGCCAATGCCGCTCCCATGGCGCCGGGCCGGGTGGATTTGACGGAAAGCGATGACGGCCTGTCCATCACCGCCGTGCCGGTCGGCGCCTATGATCCCGACGGTGACGCCATTACCTATGTGTATGACTGGTATGTCAATGGCGTTCCTCTCGTCTCCCCCCCCTATCAAGAGGTTGACGTTCCTCCGGTCACCGAGGCGTATCCTGATTTGGGGGCCACCATCACTCCCGCTGATTATCCCGCGTGGCAGGACGGCGACTTTTGGTATTGCGAAGTCCGCGTCCGTGACTGTTGGTATAGTTCGGTGCCGAGCCATAAGCGGAACCTGCACGAAAGCCCGGCGGTACTCAGCAATATGGCCATCATCACGTCCGCGGCACCCGCCATCAACAACCCGCCCACGATTCCGACGTTTGCGACCGTGACCCCTGCGCAGCCGGTGGCCGCCGACAGTTTGGTCTGCCTCACGGGTGGCGCCACCGATCCCGATGGCGACGTGATTGCCTACTTCTACGAGTGGTACCGGAACGACACGGCAACCGGTTACACCGACGCCGCCCTGCCGTACGGCGTTACCGCTGCCGGGGAGGCTTGGACGTGTGACGTTTACGCCCGTGACCTGTGGGGGGCCGTGGGCCCCTTGCTGACCTCGAATGCGGTCACCATCGTGGCGTCCGCCACGAACCGGCCGACGGCGCCGGTGACGGTTAGCGCCGGTCCCGCCGATCCCTCCTACACGGCGACCCTGACCTGCGGCGAACCGGTCGGTATTGTCTGTGCCGATGCTTATGAAGCCAACTTTCGCTGGTGGCGGAAGGCGATGGGCGCCTGGGAACCCACCGACCTGACCGGGCGGACAGTGGCGCTGTCGCCGGCCGACATCGGCACCCTGTGGCGCTGCGAGGTGTATGGACGCAATAGCGTCACCTTGGCGATCGGTCCGTCCATCTTCAGCAACGAGTTGCTGGTGCGCAATCACGCGCCGTCGGCACCGTCCGTCAAGGTGACGCCGCAGAACGCCCGCCTTACCGATGACGTGCAATGCGTCGCCTCCAGTTCAGAGGATCTGGAGGAGGGCGGCAACGTCCACTATCACTACGAATGGTTGCTCAATGGCGTGTTTTCCGGCTTTGAAGGCTGGGGGCCGGTGGCCGCCGTGGTGCCCGCCCGTTACCTCACTTCCGGCCAGCTGTGGAGCTGCCGGGTGTACACCCAGGATTCCCTGGGCGCCCGCAGTCCGGTGGTGGACAGTTTCAACAGCTCGTTTGTCGGTTTGGCGCCCACCGCGCCCACCTCGGTCACCGTTAAACCCAACCGGCCCGAGCCGGGAGATACTCTGGAGTGCGTGGCGCAGGGAGCCGTCGATCCGGATGGCGGCACGGTCTCCTATCTCTATACATGGTTCAGGGAAACGCCAGTGCCGACCGGCACCACCCCGCCGCCCAACCCCAGCTTTTTGCCGCCGCCTTCCCCTAGTCATTTCTGGGATGTCGCCGGCGCCGGGGCGACTTTGGCGACTACGGTCTACGGCGAGCGCTGGGTGTGCGCCGTCTGCGCCACGGATGGGGTCTTGAACAGTGCGTACGTCGGTTCTCAAGCGGTGATCATCGGCAATCGTCCGCCCACCGCACCCACCCTTGCTTTGACCCCCGCAAAGCCGTCGGTGGGTGAAGCCATCACCTGTGTCGCCAGCGGCTCCACCGATCCGGATGGGGACGCTTTCAATTACAGCATTAAATGGTACCAAAACGATCTGACCACCTTCTATTCCGGTCCGGTTTTGCCTGCCGGCAAGACGATGCTCGGTGACGTCTGGCGGTGTGTGGTCACGGCCACGGATGTGTGGACTCCCGCCGCCACCAGTCCCGCCACCACGGTGACGATCTCCTTTGTCGATTCCGGTCCCACCGTGCCCACCGCCGTGGTGGTGACTCCCGCCTTCCCCAGAGGCGGTAGCGCTCTGCTCTGCACGGCGTCTGGCGCCACGGACGCCAACGGCGATCCAGTCAGTTACGTCTTTCAGTGGTACCGGAACGGGGCCTTGGTGCCCGAGTACACCACGAATAGCGTGCCTCCAGGGGTGATTCTTGACCACGAAATCTGGTATTGCGCGGCCGCCGCCAGCGCCGCTGGTCAGCAAAGTGCGTTTGTCGCTTCCGGGACGGTCACGGTGGGCAATGTGGCGCCCACCAAACCCACCAGCGTGGTGATTAATCCCAATCCGGCCGGGATCGTGGAAGACTTAACCTGCGTTGCCGGCGGTTCCCTTGATCCCAATGGCGATGCGGTCACCTATCATTATGAATGGTTGGTGCTTCACCCCAATGGCAGCTCCGATTTGGGACCGGCGGATTACCGCGTGCCCAAGGCTCTGTTACAACGGGGTGACGTGTGGACCTGCACGGTTTACGCCACCGATGGTTCCCTGGATAGCGAAACGGTCACCAGTTCTCCGCGGGCCATCGAAAACTTGGCGCCGACCGCGCCGACCATGGTAAGCATCATCCCCGCCACTCCCACCGTCGTCGATGACCTGTTGTGTGTGGCCGGTGGGTCGAGCGATCCCGAGGGGGGCAGTGTTACCAACCAGTATGCCTGGTACCGCAACGGCATTCTCACCTCCGAAACCGGGCAACGCGTGTTTGCCGCCAAGCTGGGCGTTGGTGAAAAATGGAAGTGCGCGGTTTATACCGAGGATGTGGAAGGCGCCCGCAGTCCGGTCGTGACCAGTGACGAAGTGACGATTATCTCCGCCAATCCGTCCGCGCCGACCGTCACGGTGGCGCCCGCCGACGCCACCCGCAACAGCACCCTGGTCTGTACGGCCGAAGGGTCGGTCGATCCGCTCGGTGGCGTGCTTGTCTACCACTTCGACTGGTTCGTCTATCGGGGGGGCGTGTGGATTGACACCGGCATCAGCACCTCCTCTGTCGCCCCCGCCAACCTGGCGCTGAACGACACCTGGAAGTGCGCGGTTTATACCGAAAGCACCCGCGGTTTCCGCAGTCCCGTGGTCACCAGCAATGAGGCCGTGGTCAGCAACCATCCGCCCACGCCGCCCGCCAAAGCCCTCCTGTCGCCGCCGGTAGCCGGCATTGGCGGCACCATCACCTGCATCCCAAGCGGCGCCACTGACGCCGATGGCGACAGCGTGAGCTATCTTTTCCGCTGGCAGAATGACGGCGGTACCGGCACCTGGGTCGATTCGGGCGACACGACGGCCCTCATCACCATCGGCTCCGGCCAGAACGGCTGGTCGTGGCGGTGCTGGGTGGCGGCCAGTGACGGCCTGTTGATGTCGAGTGAGATCTTGGCCGGTAACGTGGTCAAGGTGATCGGCAACGCCCCGATGTGGAGTCCCACCTCCAGTGTCGTGGTCACCTCCGGCAGTGGTAAGCTGACCGTTACCGCCAGGGGCATCACGGACACCGATCCCGGCGACTTGGCCAACATGCTGTGTCTCTTCACCTGGTACCGCAACGGCATGGACAGCGGCCTGCGCGGGGAAGGCATCCGCTCTGGGACCGCCCCGAATTACAGTTGGACGTTTGACGCGCCGCGCGCCATCATGAATCCCGGCGAGTCGTGGTCCTGCACCGCCACTCCGGTGGACCCCCAGGGAGTCACCGGCGTGGCTAAGGCCAGCAACAGTGTGGTCATTGCCAATCAGGCGCCGCCGGCGCCGGCGGCCGCACTGATTGCGCCGGTCGCACCCACGGTCAATAATGCCCTGTGGGTCGTGGTCACTCCGACCACGCCCGCCACGGACCCGGACGGGGACACGGCCGCTTACGTCTACCGTTGGTACAAGAATAACACGCTGCAGGATAGTCACAGCGGCCCCAGCCTACCGGTCGGCGCCACCGCCGTTGGCGACAAGTGGTTCGTTGAGGTTTTGGCCCGCGATGCCTTCGGTTCCGTCTCCGCCGCCGCCCGCTCCAACGAGGTGGGGATCGCCGCCCCCGGCCTGGACGTGTTTGAGTGGGACAATGAGGCCGCCGCCGCCCAGACGATCGGGAATGGCGTCATTCAGCGCCACGCCCTGCCCAGCGGGGATGTGGATTGGGTTCGGTTCAGTTTGGACCGCCTCTCCAGCCTCCGCCTCACGGCCACGGTCGAGACCACCGCTGCCACGGTCACGCCGGAACTGGCCCTGTTCCGTTCCGACAACCTGACCACGCCCATTGTCACCGTTAATACGGACTTGGCGCGGGTGCTTTCGCCCGGCGACTACTACGTCCGGGTACGTCCCGCCGGGGCCGTCACCTCGACGCCGATCTATGCCCTGTTGTTGCAGACCAGCGCCATTGTCGCCTTGGGCTCGAACGTGAAGCCGGTCTATACCTTGACCCCGGCCAATAATATTGCCTGGGGCTATTTCCAAGTGGCCATGCCGGCCTCGCTCACGATCACCCGTACCACTACCTTGGGCACGGGGACACTGACCACGGCCTTGTATGACGCCAACCAGAACAAGCTGTCCGAGACCACGGCGGCCGCGCTCACCTACTCGACCACGGCGGGCGTCTATTACGTTCGTGTCACCGGTTCGGGGATTGCCACCAACAGCAGCCTCAGCTTCAATCTGGCCCTCGGCCCCTCCAGTGTGGCGCCTCTTGCCCATAAGGCGCCGGACGATCCGGCCTTTGTCAGGCTGTTCCCTGGCTCTCCGGTCAATGCGACGCGGCTTCACGCCGTGCCCGCCTGGTCGGGCAACGGCAATGAGACGTGGTTCTACTGGTACCAAAACGGCATCTACCGCCCCGATCTCTCCGGCAAGAAGGTGACGAGCACCGTCATCACCCCCACCGACCCGTTCTTTGTCGGTACCGGCACCTACGCACCCAATGACGGCGTCACCTCCGTGGACGGCGCCTACATCGAGAGCGGAGATACTTGGCATTGCGAAGTGGTGGTCCGTGACAACCTCGGGGTGGCCAGTTCTCGCATTGTCAGCAATGACGTGACGGTTGGCGCCGTGGCCGACTGGAGCATGGAGTTTGACACCGATCTCGCCAACTTCGTCATCGGCCAGGCGGCCAATGCCACCGATGGTTGGGACGAGGGCATTGATGATGTTAGCGTACCCCTCGGGTTGCCCTTCGATCCGGGCCTGGTGTTCCTCCTCGGCCCGGACGAGTTGCACACGTATATGTACAAGGACATCCGTGGGTTCAGCCGCAACGTCCAGTATTGGGTGCTTCATGTGCCCGACAAGACCGCCGCCGGCAGCATGACGTGGGATGTCAGCAAGCTGCCCGCCGGCGCCTCACTGATGATGGTCGAGGTCACCGGCCCCACCGGGACGGTCATTTCCGGCACGGAGGTAGACATGACCGCGGTCAGCAGCTTCGCCTTCAACGGCGCCAGCCAGGACGCCCCGTGGTACTGGATCGTTGCCGTCACCGGTGGCGAGACCTATGAGCGGGTCGCCTTGGGGGAAGGGTGGAATCTCATCTCCTTTACCCTTCTGGCCGAAAATGATGCCGCGGACAAGGTCTTCACCACCGGCTCGATATGGTCGTGTCAGTATGATAAGGATACGAACGCATACGTCTACACCAACCCGACCACCTTGGCGCCGCGCCTGGGCTATTGGGTGCTGTCTCCCCTCAACCAAGTGATCGAGCACACCGGCAAACCGTCCCTCACCGGCACGGTCAATCTTTCGCGCGGCTGGAACTTGGTCGGGCCCGCAGGCACCTGCGTGGCGCCCGCCGATCCGTTGCTCGTGCGCAACGCCATCTGCGGCTGGTCTAATCCCAACGTCCGCCGTTCCGCTGGCGAGACGCCCGACACGGACAGCGCGCAGTACGAGGTCACCGGCATCCTCAAGATCAACTTCGGCTACTGGATCTACGTCCTCGACGACGTCACCCTCAACCTGCGCTGAACCCCACTAACGACGGGGGCCGGACCACCCACGGCCCCCTTGGGTTCATGCGAGGGCAATGAAGAGGCGAGGAAGATACGGTATGGTTGACTACACCGATTTTAAAAAGTCGCTCAAGCATTTGGAATTGCAGTACGATAATTGCAAAACCCTGGATGATGCTTTACCCGAATTGATTCAGGAAGCGGTCCAAGAATCGGTCATCCAGCGATTTGAAACCTGCTATGATACGCTGTGGAAACACCTGAAACGATATCTCATTGAAGAGATTGGTTTGCCTGATGTTCCTAACAGCCCGAAGCCAATAATAAAACTGGCCGGCCAGAACAACCTCTTCACCTCCTCTGTGGAACAATGGCTGAAATACGCAGACGCGCGAACCAGCACCGCCCATGACTACAGCGGACAGAAGGCGCGGGAAACACTCCTGATTGTCGGGGCGTTCATCCTCGATGCCATCGCCCTCTATCAAACGATGACCGGAACCGCCTGGGAATGACCTCCACGCTGGACATCCCGACCGGGCCGCGACAAGAGTTGCTTGCGCTCTTGTGCCAGTTTATTCCCGGTGTTGCGGTATGGGCCTATGGTTCACGCGTGAAAGGAACCGCCCGCGCCAACTCTGACTTGGATCTGGTCGTTTTTACCTCACCCGCGCAACGGCCTCTCGTTTCAGAACTCCGGGACGCGCTTGCCGAAAGCAATATCCCCTTCATGGTGGATCTCCACGTCTGGGATGAAATTCCCGAACACTTCCGCCGCACGATCGAACAAGACCATGCGGTGCTGGATGCGTGAGGCATCCCCCAAAAAGCGTAAGGGCTGTTTGCACCCCAAAGAGATGACGCAAGCATGAATGCCTTTCATCAAGCGGTTGCCAAATATCGCGAGTGCTCACGCCACGTCAGGAACGCCTACTTTCAGCCAGCCGACCATGCACCGGCATCCTGGGAGCTGACGGAAGGTTGGGGTGAAGTCGATCGTATGATGTTCAATTGGATGGTGTTGTATCCTAACGGCCTAAAACCAGTAGGAGACGGGCTCTCCCATCCGCAGATTATCTTGCGTATTGGAGGGCAGTGGGGGACAACCGCCTTCATCAATCGGGATAAGTTCAAAAACAGTGGCAGCTGGGATCATCCAACGACCGTACTTCGGCCTGATGATTGCGTACTCACCTTTAAACAATTTTTTGATTTTGATGAGCTTGCGCCCATCGACTTCAATTCTGTAATGGCCGAGATCAGCCAAGCCAAAGATGCTGACTTGAACGGGCGCTTTGCCTTGTTGGAATGGCAACATGTCGAATTTGAACGCGTTGAAAGCACACCGGCAACGTAGCCCAGGACATCGCACTGGGATATAAAAGCCGATAGCAATTTACTCTTTAAGTTGTTGCGCAATCAGACACGACATGGGATAGGGTGAATTTTGGTTCCCCCCCCTCACTGACGATGGGGGGCATTTTCGTGCCGCTCAAGGTTGGTTGCCCGGCGAAAGCTGGGAGTTATGGGACGGATGCGACTCATGGGACCCATGGGACGATTGGGACTTTGGGGACGCTGGCAAACCCCGTTCGCGCCCAGTCCCATTGGTCTCATTTGTCCCATAGGTCCCAGTTTTTTTGGGGCGCGCCCCGCGCCCGGCGACTGCCGTTGTTGCGGAGTCCGCGTCAGGCTTTGCCCTTGCGGCGGTCGCCCTTCGGCTTGGCCTCTCCCGCCGGTTCCGCGGTGGGTGCTAGGCGCGGAATGAAGCTGAAGTGGTCGCCGTCATGGTCCACTTCCAGCGTCTGCCCTTCCTGGAGCGTGCCGGCGAGCAGCAGGCGTGACACCGGCGTCTCCAGCTCGCGGGTGATGGCGCGCTTGAGCGGCCGGGCGCCGTAGACCGGGTCGTAGCCTTCCTCGGCCAACGCCTCGCGGGCGCTCTTGCTCAACACCAGCGCGATCCGCTGCTGCTCCAGGCGCGCGGCGAACCGCGCCACCTGCAAGTCCACGATCCGCACCAGTTCCGCCTGCTTGAGGGCGTGGAACACCACGATGTCGTCCACCCGGTTGAGAAACTCGGGGCGGAAATGGCCGCGCAGGTCGCCCATGACCTGTTCGCGCATGGTCTCGAAATTGGCGCCGGGATGCTCGGTGATATGGCGGCTGCCGATGTTGGAGGTCATGATGATCACCGTGTTCTTGAAGTCCACGGTGCGGCCGTGGGAGTCGGTCAGCCGGCCGTCATCAAGGATTTGCAGCAGGATGTTGAAGACATCCGGGTGCGCTTTCTCGATCTCATCAAAGAGGATGACCGCGTAGGGCCGGCGGCGGACCGCCTCGGTGAGCTGGCCGCCCTCGTCGTAGCCGATGTAGCCGGGCGGCGCGCCGATCAGGCGGGCCACGGTGTGCTTCTCCATGTACTCGGACATGTCGATGCGGATCAGGGCCCGTTCATCGTCGAAGAGGGCGAACGCCAGGGTGCGCGCCAGCTCGGTCTTGCCGACTCCGGTGGGGCCAAGGAACATGAAGCTGCCGATGGGGCGCTGCGGGTCCTTAAGGCCGGCCCGGGCGCGCATCACGGCGTCGGCGACGGCCGTCACCGCCTCCTCCTGGCCGATCACCCGCTGGTGCAGGGTGTCGCCCAAGTGCAGCAGTTTCTGCCGTTCGCCCTGGACCAGGCGGCTGACCGGGATGTGCGTCCAGCGGCTGATGATGGCCGCGATGTCGTCTTCGTCCACCTCTTCCTTGAGCAGCCGCTGGCCTTCGCCGTCCTTGAGCGCGGTCTCGGCGTCCTTGAGCCGGGCCTGGAGCTTGGGCAGGGTGCCGTTGCGCAATTCGGCGGCCTTGCCCAGGTCATAGTCGCGCTCCGCCTTGGCCAGGCTCGCCCTGGCCAGTTCGATGGCCTCGCGGAGTTCGCGTAGCTTGCCGATGCTGTGCTTCTCCGCGTCCCAGCGGGCCTGGAGCGTTTGGGCCTTCTCCTTGACCTCGGCCAGCTCGCTTTCCAACTTGCGGGTGCGCTCGATGGAGGCGTCGTCCTTTTCCTTGCGCAGGCCAGTCAGCTCAATCTCGACCTGCATCTGCCGGCGCGTGGCTTCATCCAGCGCCACCGGACGGCTGTCGATCTCGGTGCGCAGCTTGGCCGCCGCCTCGTCGATCAAATCGATCGCCTTGTCGGGCAGGAAGCGGTCGGAAATGTAGCGGTCGGCGAGCACGGCGGCGGTGACCAGGGCGGCATCACGGAGCTTGACCCCGTGGTGAATCTCGTAGCGCTCCCGCAGGCCGCGTAGGATGGAAATGGTGTCCTCCACGCTCGGCTGTTCCACCAGCACGGTCTGGAAGCGGCGCTCCAACGCCTTGTCCTTCTCGATGTGCTTGCGGTATTCGTCCAGCGTGGTGGCGCCAATGCAGTGCAGCTCGCCCCGGGCCAGCATCGGCTTCAGGATGTTGCCGGCGTCCATGGCGCCCTCGGCGGCGCCCGCCCCGACCACCGTGTGCAGTTCGTCAATGAACAGGATGACCTCGCCGTTGGCGGCAATCACTTCCTTGAGCACGGCTTTGAGCCGTTCCTCGAACTCGCCGCGGTACTTGGCGCCGGCGATCAGCGCCCCCATGTCCAGCGCCACAATGCGCCGGTTCTTCAGCCCCTCTGGCACGTCACCATGGATGATCCGCAGGGCCAGCCCCTCGACGATGGCGGTCTTGCCCACGCCCGGCTCGCCGATCAGCACCGGATTGTTCTTGGTCCGGCGTGACAGGATTTGGATGACGCGGCGGATCTCCTCGTCGCGGCCGATCACCGGGTCGAGCTTGTCCTGGCGCGCCAGTTGGGTTAGGTCGCGCCCGTATTTCTCCAGCGAGGCAAAGGTCGTTTCCGGGTTTTGCGAAGTCACCCGCTGGTTGCCGCGGACTTCGCGCAACGCCGTCATCAAGGCGTCCCGTTTGACCCCGGCCCCGGCCAGCAGTGCCGCCGCGTCCGCGTCTTCGTCCACCATGGCCAGCAGCAGGTGTTCGACGCTGACAAACTCGTCCTTGAGTTGCCGCATCTCCTTGTCCGCCGCCACCAGCACTTTGGAGAACGCCCGGGAGGCGCCCGGCTGTCCGGCGCCCGGTCCGCTCATCTGCGGCAGGCGCCCCAGCCGTTCTTCCACCACCGTGCGCAGCCGTGCGGAGTCCGCACCGGCTTTTTGCAGCACGGCCGGCACCAAACCGTCGGCCTGGGCCAGCAGCGCTGCCAGCAGGTGCAGGGGCATGATCTCCGGATTGCCGTGCTCGACGGCCAGCGCCTGCGCGGCGCCCAAGGCTTCCTGTGATTTTTGGGTGAATTTGTCGAGGTTCATAATCGTCTTCCCTTAGACTCCGGGCGGAATGATCGCGCCGGATGATGGTTAATCTTGGTTTGACGATGTGAATTTAGCATGCCGTTTGCCAGCCGGCCCGGCGCGCTTGCAAGTGTTTAAAAATAAACCGACAAGGCCAATCCTTGTGGTTCATGCCCGGTGCGGCGGTGGTGCCAAAATGGCACAGTGCGGTGTGCCGGAAACGACAGGACGCTGCGCGCGCATCGCCCGGCGGTCAAGCGAGTGGCCGGAGCATCCTGCTCCAGCCACTGGAGCTTGGCGAAAACCCTGCTCGCCAGCCGACGCCGCACTCCGAAGACAGCCTAAAGGCTGACCTCAAACACGGGGCGCCGGTCGTTTGAGTTCACACAAGCGTGTCTGGCCTGGGCATAAGTACGGGGGAGATGGAGCTGCTTCGTCCCGAAGGGACTGAATGAAAATAGGCAGGGGCTTCAGCCCCTGTTCCGGGAAATGAAACGATGGCGTGCCGTAGGTACGCCGCGATTCGCCGCGTACCTGACGGCACGCGAAATGGGGGAGGGGCGGGAAAAACAGGGGCTGAAGCCCCTGCCTATTCCCGCTCCGTCCCGCTGGGACGGGAAAACCGCCCCCCGTTGAGTTATGCCAAACTCCAGGAGCCGGCGGCTTCGCCGCCGCCCTGATTGGTTGTTCCGGCCAAGAAACCACCGTTTATGGGGTGACGGACGTGAAACCCGGATTAAGCATGAACGCCAATGCCGCCATGGCGTCCTCGTACGTGATGCTGTGGCCGCCTTCCGGGCGATGGATGAGCAGGACCGGGCGGCCAAGCTGCCGCAGGACGCCGGCCAGGCGCTGGGCGCTGGCGGGCGGCACGTTCAGGCAAAGAGCGCCTGTGGATTGCCGCGCAACAGGGTGTCGATTTCCGCGGGTGTCACGCCGGCGGTCTCAAGCATGGGCACAAAGTGACGCAGCAAATAATCGTAGCCGATGCCGTGATAATGTTTCAGGTACAGTTTTCGGATCAGGTCTTGGGAGATGGTGATCTGGTGCAGAAAACCGGCCTGGATCAGTTCCCGGACGAACACCGCCTTGGCGGGGTCCTTCATTTTTACCCACGCTTCGTAGGCGTAACCGATGCAGTCAATGCCGAGGAAGACGCCGGTTTCGGCGATCTTGAAGATCCGGTCTTTGACCTCGGGGTCGACCCCCAGGTGACCGATGATGATCTTGCCGGGCGGCACGCCGTTGCGGGTCAGCACCGCAATCTGTTCAAAGGCCAGTTCGCCCGCCCAGCAATGGGTGGACACCGGCAGGCCGGTTTCCCGCTGGGCATAGGCCACGGCGGTAAAGACCTTTTCTTCCTCCGGGCTCATACTGCCGACGCCGTACTCGGTGGCGATCTCCGCCAGGATGCCTGGCTTGATGTCCGTGCCGTCGATGCCATGGCGGTAATCGTTGATCATCCGTTGGGCCAGCTGCTCGGCGGTTTCCCGGCGGACGTAATCCGGATAGGAGCACTCCCGGTAGAAGCCGGTGGCGGTCACGATCTGGACGCCCGTGGCTGCGGCGATCATTTTCAGCCCCCGCACATCCTGCCCCAATCCCGTGCAACTCAGGTCGAACATGGTTTGGCCGCCGGCCTGGCGGAAGTATTTAATCTCTTCAAGGGCGACATCAACCTCGTCCATCACAAAATTGAAATCGTTGTGGGAGTAGTCGGCGTTGGCCAGGATGTGCTCGTGGAGCTGGGTGACGCCCATCTCCTCCGGCGCGATTTCGCCCAGCACGGTCATGACCTTCATGAAAATCTCCTGACGCGTGAGTCGTTTTCAAAAGTCCCGATCAAGGTAGCACCGTTCTTGGGTACGGCAATTTCTTTGCCGCTTTTTAATGCTTAAAACGCTTCGATCAGCCTTCGCGACCGTTGCGTTCTTCTGTTAAAAAACCGACTTTTGAAAGCAGCTCACCAGCCTGTCGTTATACCGCGTTAGGTGAAAGTTTTAATTAAATGAGGTGTTTCCAATAACCGGGAGCCGCCCGTCCTCGGGCGGACGAACCCGTCATCGTCGGTGACGTGCATAATTGGTTTGGCAGACGGTGGCCCCATAAATAAAGGCGGAACTGGTGTGACGCCATCGAGTTCCGCCCGAGGACGGACGGCTCCCGGTCCTGAAATAACGCCGACCTTAAAAAGCGAACCTACGCCGTATGATTTTCTTTATTCCAACGGGAACGGCCGGACCTGGACCTTGGGCAGGCGCACCGGGCAGACGCCGGCGGGGGTGATTTCCCCCAGCCAGGCGCGGACCGCCGCCCGCTGCGAAACGGCATACGGGCCATAGGCCAGCAGCAGGTTGTTGAGGTGCGGCTGCTCGTAGAGGACGTACGGGTTGCCGAAGCTGGTGAACACCACCTGGTCCGGGGCGTTGGCATAAAAGCCCCGCCAAAAGGCGCCGGTGGCGGGGCCGGTCAGCCGGATCGAGCCGGTCCGCTGGTGCGAGATGACATAGAAGTTGACGAAGATGCGCTCGTATTGGTCGAGCGCCGCGTACAGGATGTCGCACCCCGGGTTTTTGTGGTGGTCGACTTCCAGGCCGTGCCGCCGCAGTTCCTCATCGATGAGGGGCAGCTCCTTCCAAATCTGGCCGTGGTTTTCATGTTCGGTCAGGGTCACGGTCAGCACCTTGGCGCCGGGCTTCAGCCGGACCGGCAGCAGGCCGGGGCGGGTACGGATTTGGGTGATCGACGCTTCGGCGACCTGCCGGGCGGTTTCCCCGTGCGCGGCCAGTTGGGCGGGGGTGAGTTCCGGGCCGAAGGCGTCCACATGCAGGTTCAGGCGCGCCTTCATCTCCAGAACCCGGCGGGTGGATTCCATGACCCGGTCCTCACTGAGCTTGCCCGCGCGCACCGCCGCCATCAGGCGTGCGAAGTCCGCCACCGGATCGGCGAACAGGAAGATGTCCGAGCCGGCGGCGATGTTGCGCCAGGCCAGTTCGTCGGCCGGCGCCCGCGAGCAGAGGCCGGTCATCGGCGCCGCGTCGGAGACCAGCACCCCTTTGAAGCCGAGGCGGTTGCGGAGCAGGTCGACTTGCAGTTCCGGGCTCAGCGTCGCCGGCATCGCCGCTTCGGGATCGGCGGCGCAGCCCTGCCAGTCGGGGAAGGCGATGTGGCCGGCCATGACGCTCATCACCCCGGCGTCAAAGGCGGCCTGCCAGACCCGGCCGTACAGCTCAAACCACTGCTCCTTGGGCAGGGAGTTGACCGAGGTGCAGAGATGCTGGTCGCGGTCGTCGACGCCGTCGCCCGGGAAATGCTTGGCGGTGGCCGCCATCAGGCCGTCCTGCTGAAGGCCGCGGATCAGTTCGCGCAGCAGGGGAATGGTGCGGTCGGGATTGTCCCCCAGCGAGCGGATATTGGTGATCATGTTGGCAAAGTTCAGATTGAGGTCGACGACGGGGGAAAAGGTCCAGTGAATGCCGCAGCTGCGCGATTCCAGCGCGGTGATGCGCCCCATCTGGTAGAGCATCTCGGGCTTACCGGTGGCGGCCGCGCCCATGGCGGCGGGGAAATGGGTGGCCTCATCCTTGATCAGGATCGCGCCGTTTTCCATGTCGCTGGCCACCAGCACGGGAATCTTGGCTTCGGCCTGGATCAGCCGGCACTTGCCCGCGAGCTCGGCCCGGGTACCGCTGCCGATGAAGACGCTGCCCAGCGGTACCTTGTGCAAAATGTCACGCCAGTCGTGCAGTTGATAGTTGCGGTCTTCGGGGCAGAGCAGGTGGCCGACGCATTCTTCCATGCTCATGGCGGCCAGCGTTTTCTCCACCCAGGCTTGTTGTTCGGACGTCAACGGGATCAACATGATTGAAGAGACTTTCGGTGAGGTGTTGGGGACGTGAATTCGTGAAACGTGACGCGTGAACACATTAGGGATCCGTTTTAAAAGTCCCGATCAATGTGGCACTGTTTTTGGAGTGCGGCAATTCCTTTGCCGTTTTTTAATCTCGGCGTTAAGTCAAGACCGGGAGCCGCCCGTCCTCGGGCGGAACGCGATGGCGTTACACCAGTTTCGCCCTTGTTAGTGGGCCACCGTCCGCCAAACCAAATTATGCGCGTCTTTGACGATGACGAGTTCGTTCGCCCGAGGACGGGCGGCTCCCGGTTACGAAAAAACTTGTTTTTTCGAAAGCGCCTCTAGGGTGAAGTTTTACTGGAGAGTAATGTAGCAAAGCGATTGCATCGCGTTCTTCGAACAACTCTTTGCGGTTGGGGCGCCTTGCACCCGGGTTACTTCATGTGCTTCATGCTCTTCATGGTGAAAAATAGTGTTTGGAACCATCCCGTTGTCGATTGCATATACACGCCAAGACCGCCAGGGGCAATCCCTTGTGCGGTCATGGCGTGGATGGATGAAACCTTAATTTTTTGAACATCGAACATTCAACGTTCAACATTCAACGACGTTGGACGTTGAATGTTCAATGTTGAATGTTCGTTTTCAGCCTAACGCAGTATAAAAGGGACATAAGGGACCCAAGAGACCTAAGGGACTTAAAGAACGGCCGTGTCTGGCGTCGCGTCGCTTAGGTCCTTTTGGTCCATTAGGTCCCTTTGCCGGGTCAGCGCCGCCGCCGGAACAGGGCCAGGCCGCCCAGCGCCAACAGCGCCAACGACGCCGGTTCGGGAACAACGGAGAAGTTGTCGGCGTAGATGGCGACGTTTTCCTCGGATCCACCAATGAACAGCCGGGAGGTCACGGACGCCATGTTGGTGTTCACAATCGAGGTGCCGTAGTCGTAGGTGCCGTCATTGTCGGTGTCGAGACTGAAGGTGGCCGTGCTGGTGGCGGCGGCCCAGGCCAGTTTGGCCGTGATGGTCGTGCCCGCCGGAAGCGTGGAGGTGCCGAGGAGTTCATAGGTGCTTGTGTTTTTCCACGCGCTGGCGATCCAGCCGCCGGCGCCGGCGTATGAAAGAAGCACGTAGCTGTTGTCCCCGCCGGCCCGCGGTTCATTGAAAAAGCCGGAATCTGGGAGGCCTTGGCCCATGCCAAAGAAGTTGTTGCCCTGGCCGCCGGCGTCGTTGGTCAATTGCACAGTGGCGACAAAATCCGCCTTGCTGTAATCCGTATCTATGGTGTAGATATAATTACGGGTGGCATTGCTGAACGTGGCTTTTCCGCCGGTGTAGGTGGCGGCATTGGTGTTGGACCAGTTGGTGGACGGGCCGGAGGTGAACGTGTCGGTGAAGAACACGTTGGCTAGGGCGGGATAGCCGCTGGTCAAGGCGGCCAGGGCCGAGATCGTCAGGATGCAGGATTTCTTCATGTCACATCTCCTTGTGGTGTTGCTTGGGGCGGTGCGGGGGGGGCAAGATCGTGGCTGACACTCTTCTTGTTGATGATAGAAAATAATGTCAATTATGCTAGAGTGTTAGTGTTAGAGAATGTCAATTTGTTGAATAATAATGACACATGAACACTCCCCGGTGGCAACCGTTTGAGGTCACTTATTACGATCACGTCCCCCGTTACGTGTATGCCTGCCAGGTCAGTTTCGGGCACTATGAACTGCAGTACGTGGCGGGGGGCGGTGTGGAATTGGAGATTGACGGGTGCCGGCATGAAGTGACGGCAGGGGGAGGGTGGTTGAACCTGCCCGGTCACGAGTATCGGTACCGGCCGCTGCCTCGTTACGGCTGGTGGGACCACCGGTTTATCGTCTTCAGCAACGCCACCGGCGATGCCTGGCGCGCCGCTG
This sequence comes from uncultured Lentisphaerota bacterium, assembly GCA_903896595.1. Classification (GTDB taxonomy): domain Bacteria; phylum Verrucomicrobiota; class Lentisphaeria; order Oligosphaerales; family CAITYL01; genus CAITYL01. The sequence goes on along the minus strand of CAITYL010000247.1, from coordinate 759 downwards.
GCCTGTTGCCCGAGACGCCCTGGCGGGCGCCGGCCGGGACGGACCTCGGGGCGGCGATGGATCAAATCATGGCGCTGGCGCCCCGCTTCCACGATCCCTGCTGCCGGATTGACGCCTTGAATCTGCTGGAGCGGATTTTTCTCGACCTGCACGGGCCGGCAATCCGCGTGGGGCCGCCTTGGCTGGCGGCGGTGTTGCAGACGTTGGATGGGGACGCCCGGCCGCCGGATTATGCCACCCTGGCCGCCCGGCACGGCATGAGTTTGCGAACACTGTTCCGCCAGTTCCAGGAATGGACCGGACTGACCCCGCACCAGTATTATGTGAAGGCGCGGGTGCGGCAGGCCGCCCGGCTGCTGGAGACCACCGGCTTGTCGCAAAAAGAAATCGCCGCCCGCCTCGGTTATGCTGATCCCGCCCATTTCGCGCGCCAGTTCAAGACCGTCACCGGCCATTCCCCCGGCGCCGTCCGGACCGGCGGATCAGGCGTTGGGGGGCAGGGCAATGGTGTTGGGGCCACCCTTTTGAAAAAGGGTGCTCCCCCCGCGCTTCGCGCTCCGCAGCCCCGGCTCCGCCGGGGCGCTCACATGTTCGCTCTGCACCCCCCTTCCTAAAACTTTTGTACGTTTTTGCGGATTTCGGTGCGTCAGTGAAACCAGTGACCTCTAGTGAACTGAAAGGAGTTCACCATGGAATGATCCGTCAGCCATGTAGTCAGCCGGGCGTATGTACGGAGTAATCCGTGCGGACGAAGCATCC
>CAITYL010000246.1 GCA_903896595.1 uncultured Lentisphaerota bacterium | reverse complement strand
TCACCACGAAGGCGCGAAGGACGCGAAGCTTGATCGAAGCGTTTCAATGGCACACACAGATCAAAAAACACCTTCGATTTATCTTCGTGCTCTTCGTGGCTTCGTGGTGAATCCGAACGTTTAAGTGTTACAAGGTACTAGAGATCATCCCCGCGCAGGTCAATGGTCAGCAGCCCGAGAACCGCATCCAGCAGCTCCAGCGGATCAACGCCGGCATCGACGCCCACGATCAACAACTGGACCCCCAAGCCGGCCTCGCACGCGCCATAGTCGGGGCCGATACCGCCATCCACGGAGGCGTCCACCACGCTTACGGCGGCGCCATTGCGAGATTCCAGGCCGACCGGCAACTTGACGGTGGGCCGGTTGCGCGGCCCCGGCAACCCGGCATAGACGGAGGCATAGGTGCCGAGGAAAAGATCCCCCGCCTTGGTCACGCGCACATCCGCCGCCATTCCCGGCCCGACCCGGGCCCGCAACCGCGCCACATCCAAAATATCCAACACCCGGTTGGGCAGATACAGCAACAGGATATGCAACGCCCCATGTTCCACCTTCTCCGGGGTTGCCCCCGGAGCCGGCCCGAATGCCACCGGCGAGCTTGGCGAAGCCGCCGCTCCAGCGGTCAGAAGAGTGGCCAGGATGACGCTTAATGTTCCGTACCCAATTGCTTTTTTCATGGCTGGCGTTTCCTCGGCTTGCGTTGTTTTCACGTATCGCTACATTAACCGACTTTTAACCTCCGGAAAAATCAATTCGGCAACCTCCCCCCACAGCATAACCACCCACTCCGCAAGCCGCAAGTCGCCGCCCCCCTCAACCCCTCAACCCCTCAACCCCTCAACCCCTCAACCCCTCAACCGCGAGGAGTCTCGCCCCCATGCTGAACCGCCTTCCCATTCTCGCCGCCCTCGGCGGCCTGCTGATCGCGCCCTGGGGCCTGGCCCAAACCACCGCGCCGACACCGGCCACCACGGCGACGGCCACCGCCGCCGCCCAACCGGCGGCTGCAGCCCAACCGTTGGCCAAAGAGCAACCCGCCTATGTCCCCGGCAAGGGCTATGAGATCAAGCTGGCGAACGGCCAGCGCCTGATGTTTGGCGCCGACCTCCGCCTCCGCTTCGACTGGGCCAATCACGCCGCCACCCTCGGACCGGATTTCCAGCAGCGCAAGATCGCCGGCCAACCGGTTGAACCCGGCCCAGCCGCCAGTTATGAGCGGTTGCGTACCCGCGTGTGGGCTCAATGGGACATCGCTCCGGACGTCACCCTGTTCACCCGCCTGGCCAACGAATGGCGGCATTACGAGACCTCGCCCGCCACTCCCAACAACAACGGCTGGCGCAGCTTCGAGTTCCCGGATGAGGTGGTCTTTGACAACCTCTATCTTGACGTCAAGCAGATTTGGGATTCCAATTGGTCGTTGCGCCTCGGCCGCCAGGACTTCACCGGCCCCAACGCCCTCGGCAACAGCATGATCGTCGGCGACGGCACCCCGGGCGACTCCTCGCGCACCGCCTATTTCGACGGTGTCACCGCCACCTACAAGGACGAGGACGACACCCTGAAGTTGCTCGGCCTCTACAGCAACTGGCGCGACTGGTTCGTCCGCATCAATCCCCAGGACAACCGCCGCCTGGCCCGGGGCAATTCCTGGCTGTTCGGCCCCTACTGGACCCATAACTTCAACAAGGCCGTCAACACCGACCTGTATTACCTCTACGAGATCGTCAACTCCGACTACTCGCCCAGCCAGTCCCAACAGCCCAGCTCGGCGGCCGCCGCCGACCAGGACGCCCGCATCAACGTCCCCGGCGTGCGCGTCTTCGGCCAGCCCCTCGACTGGGCCGATTACAGCTTGGAAGTCGCCCACCAGTACGGCACCTACGCCGACACCGACAGCCTGCGCGGAAATATGGTGGACGGCCGCATCGGCCTGAAATATCCCGGCCAGGAACCGCTGCCGCTCGATCCCAAGCTCAATCTCCAGTACACCCTGATGAGCGGCGACAACGCCGACGGCGTCAACAGCTACAATGGCTGGTATCCGGTGTTCGGCGAATACCCGATGTTCACTGAAGAATTGACCGGCAACCTGTTCAAGGGTCCCTACTGGAACTATAACTGGACCAACTTCCAGCGTTACGCAACCTCGCTCGACCTCAACGTGGTGCCCAAACGGGTGATCGTGACGCCCTATTGGGAAATGTTCACCGCCGATTGTGCCGACTATGACAACAACTACAACGCGGGCACCGGCTCCGCCATCGGCAACATCGTCGGTGCTTTCATCAAGACCAAGCCGTTCACCCAGGCCTGGCTGAAGCCGCTGGAATGCAATTTTTACATGGCCTACATGGTCCCCGGCAGCCGCTACCTGGACAACGACAATGCGTGGTGGTACCGCATGGAGTTCGTCTACAAGTTCTAGTACCACGTAAAGCTTAAATCTTCACCACGAAGGCACGAAGGACACGAAGTTCGATCGAAGCGCTTCAATGAAAAAATGAGCGCCCAAAACACCTCTTCGATTTATCTTCGTGCTCTTCGTGTCTTCGTGGTGAATCCGAAATTTTAGGCTTTACAAGGTACTGCTTTTCTAATTTCCGCTTTCGCGTTATGGTACGGCAACCGCGGGGCTTGGAATTTCCCGGCCGCGGCCATTGGCGGCTTTATGAGCGTTCCCGGTCAGGCAGACTACACGCGCACCACCAAAGAGACGGACATCACCGTCTCCCTGGTGCTGGACGGCCGGGGCCAGGCCGACGTCAACACCGGCGTGCCGTTCATGGACCACATGCTGGACGCCTGCGCCCGCCACGGCTTCTTCGACCTGCGCGTGGCCGCCAAAGGTGACTTGCAGGTGGACGCCCACCACACCCTGGAAGACCTTGGCCTGGTCCTCGGCGAGGTGCTCCGGCGGGCCGTCGGCGACAAGGCCGGGCTGACCCGTTTCGGCGCCGCTGTGGTGCCCATGGACGAGGCGCTGGCCCGCGTGGTGCTCGACCTCTCCGGCCGCCCCTGCCTGGCCTGGCGGGTGCGGCACGACGGCCGGCCGGTGGGCGGCGTCGATGCCCGGCTGTTCCGCGAATTTTTCCAGGCCCTGACCAACAGTGCCGGTCTGACCCTGCACGTCGACCTCCTGGCCGGTGAAGAACTGCACCACTGCTACGAGGCGATCTTCAAGGCGTTCGGCCGCGCCCTCGACGCCGCCACCCGCCCCGAGCCCCGCGCCGCCGGCCGCGTCCCCTCCACCAAGGGCAGTCTGTAATGGGAACCCCCTTTTTCAAAAGGGTGGCCCCAACATCCGATCTCCGTTCATGAGCCTATACCGCAAGGCGTTTGGCAAGCCGCTCCCAGGTCGCCTTGCGCACGCCACAGGCCCGGGCGAATGACGGCCACCGGCTGACGGCGTCACGCACCTCCTGTTCAATTCGGACGGCCTCGGCCACGCCGAGGCCCGCGCCTTCCGCGACCCGCCGGAACTGCTCCCGGCCCGGCGAACGTCCTTCACCGCAGACCGTGGTGGTATGTTCGCCCCCCGGCCCGTCCGCAAACGTCAGATCGTAGCCCGGGGCCAACCGCCAGCCCATTTCCGGCTCGTAAAGAAAGGCGAAATTTTTGGCGTGGTCATCCCGGTTGTGGGCCAACACGTTGAACACCATCAGCCGGTAGACCCGCTGCACGTCCGCCTGATTGCCCGTCAATAAACGCACCACCTGATGGATTTCTTGATAGTCAAGGCACGGCACGCGGAAGTCCGCGCCGATCAGGTTCCCCAGGCTGTGCAGGTGGACACGCCGCCGGCCGGCCCGGTCAAAGCGTTTGACGCCAAAAAATCGTCCCTCCCGTACCTCAAACAACCGATGCTCGGGAAAGACGATTCCCGCCGCCTGGGCCATGCGGGCGTACGCCGCCTCGACCGCCCCCGTATCTGGCGCGTCCCCCTTCGCGAAGAATTTGACCAGCCACGGCTCGTACCCGTCGGGGTAGGGTTCCGGCCCAGTGACCAGATCATCGCCACCAACCCCGACCAGCACTTTGGGCCGCGCCCCGCCGGGCGAACCGCCGGCCTGTAAAAGTTCCGGCAAGACAACGCCCGCCTCGCCCAGCAACACGGCTTGCGCCTCCCGCGCCAGCCACCCCAGGTCAAATCCCGCCAGGCCCGCATCCACCCCCTGGGACGGCGGATGGAAGGTAAGCGCGCCCATGGCGTGCGTCCCCATCCACGCCAACCGGTCCAAGTCGGTGAACGCGGCGGGCAGGTCCCCCCGCTGGCGCAGAAACCGGTCCATCAGCAACCGTCCCCAACCATCCGGCAGTGCGTCATCAAACACCCCCGGCAGCCGTTGAAAGGTCTGCAAGCCCGGCGCCACCGGCAGCTTGAATGGCGAAAGCGGAAAGCCGTGCGTCAAAAAGGACGCGTCAAACTCGAAGAAGACGCGGCCACGCTCTTCCGCCAGTTCGCCCACGGCCAGTGCCTGCCCTGGCACCGCCTCATAGCGCACGTGCAACCGTTTCATCGCACCCCCCGTTTCGGCAGGGGCCGGACCAGCCGTTGCTCCAATTCGTCAATACTTCGCGCCGGCGGCGGTTCCAGCAGTCCGTCAAACTCCGCCAGCCGCCCCAGGGACAACGCGACCCGCAAAACCAGTTCCAGCGAGGCCAGTCCGGTTTGCTCAAACCGCTTCAGTGACGCCGCGGAGACGCCGGCCCGTTCCGCCAGCGTTGTCCGCTTCCAGCCGACCGCCAGCCGCAGCGCCTTCGCCTTGGCGCCCAGCCGCCCGGCGCACGCCTCCGGCATCACCTGATCAAGTGCTTCCATAAATACAAAATATAGTCTTTAATTGATTATTTTAAAGATTTACAGCTAATAAATTATCTATAATAATGGAACTGGTGTGACGCCATCAATGTCCGCCCGAGGACGGGCGGCTCCCGGCCTTGAAATAACGCCGTCTTTGCCTGGCGGTTAAAAAGCGGCACATGAATAGGCGCGGCGATGGGTCCGTTCTGGCTGGGTGCATGACAGTTTTGTCGGATGATGTTGGGGCCACCCTTTTGGAAAAGGGGGTTCCCAACCTCATGCCCTCTGCGCAAATTGCTGCTTGAACTGCCGCGGGGACAGGCCCGCGTGCTGCTTGAAAAAGCGCGAGAAATAAAACTCGGAGCTGAACTTCAGGTCACGGGCGGTGCGGCGGGCCGTCATGCCGGGCTGGGCAAGCTTCGCCATGGCCTGGCGCAACAGCCGGCGGGACATACAGGTCTTGACGGTCATCCCGAAGTCGCGATGGAACCGGCGGGACAGTTGTTCCGGCGACAGCTTCATGGCCACGGCCAGGGCGCCCACGGGCGTGCGCGCGTCCAGACCGTCGTTCAGGAGCGCAAAGAGCGGCGCATACTCGCGCCCGCCCAGCATAAGACGCTTGATCTCCTCGGGCGACCGCAGGCCGAGACGGCCGGCAAACGCATACAGTTCCCCCTTCGCCAGGCAGAGCAGCTCGAAATCGTCTTTGCCCTGGAATAACTCATCGATGCGTTTCGCGAAGGCACGGTCCTCAATATCGACGCAGTCACGGAGCCCACTGAAGAGATCGAAACCACTGAACAGTTCGAGGTTGAACTGGAAGGCCACGAAATGCGTGCCCAGCGAGAGAGTGAATGCCAGGGTGTTGTCCGGCGGCATGAAATAGGCGTGCCCCGCCTTGAACTCGCAACTGCCCGCGCCGCTCAGGTTGCGGAACCCGTCGCCGCCGGCGGTTTCCAGCACCACCAGAAGAATGTCGACCGGATAATTGACCTGGCCGCTCCAGTCGATGCGCTGCATGTACATCCGGTCGATGCGCAAGGTCAGGTGCGGGCTCAGCTTCATCAGGCCGTCGCGCACATCATTCAAAAATGTATATGTTTTTTGCCGCATTTTTGTATTCACAATCAAAATATCATGAATTATAATGTATAATAAATCGGCAACGCTTCAACACGCATAGAGAACGGAAAAGAATTTTTCTGTGTGGCACCATTCTGCGCGTCTTCGACGATAACGGGTTCGTCCGCCCGAGGACGGGCGGCTCCCGGTGATGGGGAAACGTCGTAACTTTTGAAAGCACCTCTAAAAACGAAGGAGATCTGAATGAAAGACTATCTTGATTTCAGCGGCCAGGTCGCGGTTATTACCGGCGGCCGGCGCGGCATCGGCCGGGCGATGGCGCTGGCACTCGCGGAACGCGGCGCAAAGGTTGCCGTCATCTCCCACAGCCCCGAGGCCGGTGATCTGCTGGCGGCCCTCAACGCGCTAGGACGCGAGGGGCTCTACCTCCAGGCCGATCTCTGTCGGCGCGAGGAACGGGCCGGATTGATCGAAAAAATTGTCGCGCATTTCGGCCGCGTCGACATCCTCGTCAACAACGCCGGTTTCCAGTTCACCGAAACCGCCGAGACCTGCACGCAGGAACAATGGGACCAATCGCGCGCCGGCCTGCTCGACGCTGTTTTTGAGCTCTCCCAGCAGGCCATCCCGTTCATGAAGCGGCAGGGCGGCGGCAAGATCGTCAACCTCGCGTCCATCTGCGCCTTCCGCGAGGGCGGCTGGAATTTCAGCTACGGCGTCATGAAGGGCGCCATCGTCAGCATGACCCGCTGCATGGCCAATTCCCTGGCCCAGCACAACATCAACGTCAATGCGATTGCCCCCGGCATTGTCAGAACCGACCTTACCGCCGCCTGTTTCGAGCCGGACCGGATGGGCCCCATCGCCGAAAAATACCCCACCCGGCAGTTGGGCGAGCCGGAAGACATCGCCGGCGCCCTGCTCTTTCTCGCCAGCGACCTCAGCCGGTTCGTTCATGGCCAGACCCTGACCGTCGACGGCGGCTTCACGGGAAATTGACTATTCAATCACAAAACCGTTTAAAATACCCCATAACAGGTTGGAATATAGGAGACAGAAGCCAGAATTAAGAATAAAACTTTTGACTACTTCTACTTTGTTACATTCTCGATTCTTGTGCTCGTCGTCGTTCTCGTTGTCGTCCTTCGTACTCGATTCGATGACGACGACGAGCACGAGAACGACGACGATTTTCAATCTAACAAAGGAGAACTACTGACTACTACTACTGGCTACTGTCTACTGTCTACTGAATTCTGACTACCATTCCCTCCACGATTCACTTGGAGAAAGCCCGCCATGAGCATCGACACATTGCGCCAGGAGTTGCGGACCTATTATGCCAGCCGTTCCTACCAGGCCCTGGGCGGCGAGACGTTCAAGAGCCCCTTCTGGGAGCTGATGGACGCCTATGCGGCGGCGCATCCGGGACTCACCGCCGTCCAGTTGAAGGCCGCCCAGTATGAGATGATCGCGGAGTATTTCCAGCCGGTCCTCTTTCCCCACTCGCCGTTCTTTTCGGAAATGGGCCTCACCGTCGCGGAAAGCGACGGGATTCCGTTCCTGAGCGCCGGGGGCTGGCTGTTCAACCGGAACCAACACCTGTTCTCCGACCAGAATTCCGCCGAACATGAGCAGTACATGCAGGCCGACGGGGCGGGCATTCATCTCTCCTATTTTTATCCCGACATCGACCACCACTGCTGTTCCTACTCGAACATTCTCAAACACGGGTTGGGCGGCATCCACGCCCAGACGGAGGCGGCACTGAAAGCCTGCACCTGCCCGGAGGAAACCGAGTTCGTGGACGCCGCCCGGCGCGGCCTCCTGGCGGTCAAAAAAATCGGTGAAAAGTTTGCCGCCGCCGCGCGCGCACAGCGGGCGGCGGGCGGCGGCGGCGACCCGGAGTCGTGCCGCTTTCTTGAGCTGATCGCAACGACCGCCGGGGAAGTCCCCTGGCGCCCGCCGGCAACGTTCTACGAAGGGCTGGCCGCGCTGTGGTTCCTGCATGAGGTCTGCGCCGTCGTCGACGGGGTCAGAATCTATGTGCTCGGGCGTCCCGACCACCTGCTGGGGGAGTTGTACCGCCGCGACGTGGCGGCCGGACGCCTCACCCCAAACGACGCCTACGACCTCCTCTGCCGCTACCTGCTCTACACCGACAGCAAGTGCGACCTCACGCAGCCCGCCGATGCGTCCTTCAACCGCCAGGAACTCGGCGGCACCCTCATCCTCGGCGGCTGCGACGAGAACGGCGCCACGGTCTGCAATGACCTCACCTTCATGGTGCTGAAGGCCCACCGCGACCTGAAGCTCATCTACCCCAAAATCCACTGCCGCATCAGCGCCACGGCCAACCAACGGTTTTTGGATGCCGCCAACCGCGAGTTCCTTAGCGGCCGGAACGTCATCTCCTTCCTCAACGACGACGGGATCATTCCGGCCCAGGTCAAGGCGGGTAAACGGCTGGAGGACGCCCGCAACTATGTCGCGGGCGGCTGCTGGGAGGTCATGATCGAGAGCTGTGAGCATGCAGCCGGCGCGAACTGCTACTTCAATCTCGCCCGCATCCTGGACCTGTCCGTCCACGCCCATCCGGAAACCACCGCCAAAACCGGTGTCGTCTGCGACCCGATCGATGATGCAACGACATTTGAAGCCGCCTACCAAACCGTGATGGCAAATGCCGTGCGCGCCATTCGGCAAATGTGCGGGCTGATCGAGAAGCATGGCCGCGCCTGGCCGCGGGTCAATCCGTCGCCCTTCTTTTCGGCCTGCTTGTCCGGCTGCCTGGACAGCCGCCAAGACTACACGGCGGGCGGCGGGCGGTACAACCCCCACGCCGTGCCGTTGGCTGGGTTCGCCATTTTCGTCGACTCGCTGCTGGCCATCCGCACACTCTGCTTTGAGGACGGGACGCATGACTTGACGGAATTGCTGACGGCGGTGCGGGCCAACTGGAACGGCCACGAAGCGCTGCGGGCCGCCGCCCTGGCGGCGCCGCATTTCGGCGACAACTCAGCGGCCTCAAATGAACTGGCCCGGCGCATTCTCAACGACCTCTACGCCCAGACCCGCGACCTGAAGAACGAGCGCGGCGGGCCGTTCCAGCTCGGCCTTTACAACTATCGTGACATCATCGACTGGGCCAAGGTGACCGGCGCCACGCCGGACGGCCGCCGCGCCGGCGATTACCTCACCCAGGGGCTGACCCCGTCCCGGCTCCACCACTCCCTCGACCTCACCTCGACCATCAACAGTGGCGCCGCGCTGGAGCTGGACAACTTTCCCGCCAACTCGGTGCTGACGGTGTCCCTGCCCCTGAACGGCGTGAACCTGTCCGTGCTGGCGCAGGTCGAGCGCGTGTATGCGAAGGCGGGCATCGGCATGCTGCAATTGAACTGTATCGACCAGGCGCAGCTTCTTGACGCCCAGCAACATCCGGAGCGGCACCAGGACCTGGTCGTCCGGCTCTACGGCTATTCGGCGCGCTTTGTCAACCTGAACCCCGAGATGCAGAACGAGTTTCTCACCCGCAACCTCTACGGCGGTGCCTAGTACCCAGTAACATAAAATCCTTCACCACGAGGACACGAAGGACGCGAAGTTTGATCGAAGCGTTCCACGGCAAATCAAGCATAAAAAACTCTTCGATTTAACCTTCGTGCTCTTCGTGTCTTCGTGGTGAATCCGAAAGAGCTGTTTCGGATTTTGAACAGGAGGACGCAGAGGCCACGGAGAAGTTTTTCTCCGTTCTCTCCGGATTTCTCCTGTTCAAATTCATGAATAATTCAGGTTAGGCCCGGTCGTTGTGCAGAATGCTTACTTAACGACCAATGGCGGCCACCGGCTCACCCCAGGAAACTGTTGTCCAACAGGCGGGTGACGCCGAAAAAGGCGGCCACGGCGAGCACGGCGGGCTCTGAGGCCGCCGTCAGCTCACGCAGGTCGTGACGAGAGCGCAACTCTACGTAATCGGGCCGGCCGCCGCCGGCGGTGATCGCGTCATGCACCCTGGCGCACAGCACGACGCCACTCCGCTCCCCGGCGGCAAAAGCCGCCTCGGCCACGCGAACTCCGCGCGAGATCGCCAGCGCCCGCTGGCGTTCATCGGACGACAGATAAACATTGCGCGAGCTCATGGCCAGCCCGTCGGCTTCGCGCCAGATCGGGCCGATCCGGAGCGTCACGGGAAAATTAAGGTCGCGGACCAGGCGCTGGAGGACCAGGCACTGCTGGGCGTCCTTTTGGCCGAACACCGCCACGTCGGGCAGCACGGCGTTGAACAATTTGGCCACCACCGTGACCACTCCGCGGAAATGGCCGGGACGCCGGGCGCCGCAGAGCGGCTGGGACAACCGCTCCTCGGTCACCCAGGTCGAGAAATCGGCGGCATACATGTCGCCGGGCTCGGGGGCAAAAATGGCATCCACGCCGGCCTCGCGGCAGCAGGCGGCATCGCGCTCAAAATCACGCGGGTATTTGGCCAGGTCTTCCTGTGGCCCGAACTGGGTCGGGTTGACAAAAATACTGACCACCACCACATCGCAGTCGGGGCGGGCCAACGCCACCAGGGAAAGATGGCCGGCATGCAGGTAGCCCATGGTCGGCACCAGGCCGATCCGCCGGCCCGCACGCCGCCACGCCAAGGCGGCCGCCTGCATCTCAGCAATGGAACGTAGGATCATCATGACGGAGCATCAGCGTTCGGCGGACGACACGTAGTTCCGCATGGCCGGGCCTGTATAGATCTGGCGCGGCCGCTGGATCTTGAACTCGGGATCCTCCATGGCTTCCTTCCACTGGGCGATCCAGCCTGGAAGACGGCCAATGGCAAACAGCACGGTGAACATGCTGGAAGGGATGCCCATCGCCTGATAGATGATACCGCTGTAAAAGTCCACGTTCGGATAGAGTTTGCGTTCGGCGAAATAACTGTCCGCCAACACGCGTTCCTCGAGTTCCTGGGCGATCGAGAGCAGGGGCGACTTCACCTGGAGGGTGTCAAGCACCTCCATGCAGCTCTTTTTGATGATCTTGGCGCGGGGATCGTAGCTCTTGTAGACGCGGTGGCCAAACCCGGACAGGACAAAGGGGTCCTTCTTGTCCTTGGCGCGTTCGATTACCTTCTTGACGTCGCCGCCCGCGCGGTAAATGGTTTCCAGCATCTCAATCACCTGCTGGTTGGCTCCGCCGTGCAACGGGCCCCACAGCGCGCAAATTCCGGCCGCGATGGACGCATAAAGATTGACGCGGGCGCTGCCCACCAGCCGCACCGTCGCCGTTGAGCAGTTCTGCTCATGATCGGCGTGGAGAATCAGCAGCACATTCAGCGCTTTGACCATCACCGGCGGCGGCTCGTAGGGGCACACCGGCGAGGAGAACATCATATTAAGGAAATTGGCGCAATACTTGAGGTCGTGCCGGGGATAAACAAACGGCTCCCCAATCGATTTCTTGTAGGAAAACGCCGCCACCGTGCGCAGCTTGGACAGCAACCGCGTGGTGGTGAAGTCCAGTTCCTCCTCCGGACTGCCCTGGGACAACTCCGGATAGAACGATGACAGGGAAACGACCATCGCCGAAAGAATGGCCATCGGATGGGCATGCTCGGGGTAGTTCTTGAAGAACTGGCCCATGTCCTCATGGATCATGGAATGCCGGGTGAGCAACTCGGAGAAGCGTTCGTTCTCCCGGTGGGCCGGCAACCGGCCATGCACCAGCAGGTAGGCCACTTCAACAAAGCGCGACTTTTCGGCCAGTTCCTCAACCGGATACCCGCGGTAACGCAGGATGCCCTTTTCGCCGTCCAGAAAGGTAATGGCGCTCTTGCACGCGGCCGTGTTCTTGTACCCGTAATCCAGCGCCACCAACCCGGTGTCCTTGCGCAGGTTCTGGGTGTCCAAGGCGCGTTCGCCCTCCGTCCCTTCCAAGACCGGCAAGGGATAGACATGGCCGTCGTAGTGAAGCTCGGCGGTATCGACTCGGGTGGCGGCGGGCACCATGGCATGACTCCTGCAATGCAACACTAGGGATACACCAACAGCCCCCCGTGGCGTTTCGGGAGGCGGAAAAATTCGTGCGGGCTTTTCGCAGGGGGGAGGGAATTCGGAATCCCCGGCCATGAGCGTCTTCGATGGTCGCGAAGTTCCCGGACGCCCACGGGACAAACAAGCGGTGTTAGGCCTTGGTGATGGCCCCGCTGCGAATGCACGCCGTGCAGACATTCAGGTGCTTGACGGTGCCCTGATGCATCACCTTCACCCGCTGGATATTGGGCGAAAAAACCCGCGCCACATTCTTCACCACGTGGGTGCCGATGCCGCCTTTTTTCTTCGGCATACCGCGCCGGGTGATGGACCCGCCAACAACCTTGCACTTACCGCAAATGGCACAAACCTGGCTCATGGCTTTACCTCACCTCTAAATGACCACACCCGTTGCCGGATTCGGCCAGTTCATGATCGTCCCCACTCCGTCTCCGTTGAGCAAAGTGGGATGGCCGGGACTCGAACCCGGGACCACCGCATTAAAAGTGCGATGCTCTACCGACTGAGCTACCATCCCATCGGCAAGCCGGAACGGATAAGCCGGTCAATATACTGCATCAACCCGGCGTTGCAATGGAGGGTATGACATTCCCGTAACCGGTTAGTGAGTGGGGGGTACGCTGGAAACGTGAACCGCAGATTGCCGAATGATGAGTTCCGAATCATGAAGGCATCCGAAAACTTCATCATTCTGCGGTTTGATATTCGGCAATCGGCGGTTCGTTCGGCAATCTCCGGTACATCAGGCATCAAAGGCCCGGGGCCGGCCCAGCACTTCGGCCAGCAAGATGCCCTGGCGCAAGGAGTGCCGCTGCCGGGTGGCGCGCAATAACGCCGCGGCGGCCGGCCGGAAACGCCGCATCGCCGGTGCCGCAACGGCGGCCCGGGGCGACCCGCCATCCAAGACACCCAATGGCGCGGTCACCGGGTGATCGAGCCCTTCCCGCTCGGCGTCCGCCGTCTCCGCCGCCATCGGCGCCAGAACCGGCGGACGCGCAACAACCACCATTCTGCCCGCACCGCCCGTCGCCGGCACGCGAACGGGTTGCGCCTGCTTCAGGGCATCGCGGAACCACTCCCGCAGGTCGCCCAACTCCGGCGACGACGCGGACTCCGCAGGGGGCAACGACGGGTTGACGCGCGGCCGGCGCACGAGCGGCGGCCGGGCCATCAGCGACCGGCGCCTTTCCTTGGCGTCACCGACCGGCGCTTGATCATCGTCGTCTTTCGGCTCGAGCCCCGAGCGCCGTTCCAGCCAGGCGCCAATGAGCTTCAGCGCCACCCAGCCAATCACGGCCAAAAAAATAATAAGATCAAGCCGACCGCGCATGGGCACTCCCAACCTGAATTGAACAGAAGAACACGAAGATCGCAAAGTTTGGATGGTAACGGTTGTGCGTGGATGTCCTTCGCTGCCTTCGCGATCTTCTGTTTAAATTGATCTGTAATTAGCTTTGTTTTTCCGGTTCCTGGCCTTCGGGAGCGCCGGTGAGGCTGGCCCGCATGTCCGTGTCGGCCTTGATGTTTTCCATGCGGTAATAGTCGAGCACGCCTAGATTGCCGTCGCGCAGGGCGGCGGCAATCGCCTGAGGTACCTCGGCCTGGGCGGCAACCAGTTTGGCCTGCATTTCCTGGACCCGGGCGCGCATTTCCTGTTCAACGGCCACGGCGGCGGCGCGGCGGACCTCGGCGCGGGCCTGGGCGACCCGCTTGTCGGCTTCGGCCTGATCGGCCTGCAGACGGGCGCCAATGTTGTCGCCGACGTCCACGTCGGCAATGTCGATGGAGAGGATCTCAAAGGCGGTTCCACTGTCCAGCCCCTTCTCCAGCACCCGCTTGGAAATGCTGTCCGGGTTCTCCAGCACCACCTTGTACGAGTCGGAGGAGCCGATGGTGGTGACAATCCCTTCGCCGACGCGGGCGATGATCGTCTCCTCGGTGGCGCCGCCGACCAGGCGCTCCAAGTTGGCGCGCACGGTCACCCGCGCCTTGGCCTTCACCTGGATGCCGTCCTTGGCCACGGCGTCAATGGTCAACCGGCCCTTGGCGGGATCGGGGCAGTCGATCACCCGCGGATTGACACTGATGCGCACAGCGTCAAACACATTGCGGCCGGCCAGGTCGATCGCCGCCGCGCGCTGGAAGGTAAGCTTGATCCCGGCCTTGTCCGCCGCGATCAGGGCGTTGACCACATTCAACACGTCGCCGCCGGCCAGGAAATGCGCCTCCAGCGAGTCGGTGTTGATCTCCACCAGTCCGGCTTTCTTCAGCCGAATCAGGGCCTCGACAATCAGGTTGGGCGACACATGCCGCAGCTTCATGCCAACCAGCGTCCAGATGGAGACATGGGCCTTGGACGCCATCGCCCGCACCCAAATGTTCACAAAATAAAAGAAGAAAAACACCGGCACCAGCAGCAGGGCGATGACGACCAAGATCAGCAGCGGCATGAGGGCACCCATGGACGATTCTCCTGTTAGAGGTTGTTAGACTGTAGGCTATTAGGCTGTAGGTTCAGACAAATAAAGCGTTATAATTGGGTATCAGGTGTCGGGTGTCGGGTGTCAGGTGTCAGGAAATCCTGAACACTGAAACCCGACCCCCATCAGTTCCCGCTTTCCTTGACCACGATGCGATTGCCTTCGACTTCAATCACTTCGACCGGCCGGCCGGCGTCAATCATGTCACCGCGCGTGACCACGTCGATCCGGTGCCCGTCAATGACCGCGATCCCGGCCGGCCGCAAGGGTGAATGACTGGTGCCGCGGGCGCCGAGCAAGGCGCCGTTGTCGCCATCATACCCCTGCCACTCCTTGCCGTTCTGCTGCAAAATTAGCCGGCGCCCCGCCGGGCTGCGCGGAAAAAACTTGATCCCCAGCCACCCCAGGCCAACCCCGCCGGCGAGCCCGGCCAACAGCAGGGACAACCCGGCCATGGCGCTATGCTGAAACCCGCCAACCACGCCGGCCAGGACCAGCAGGCCGCCCAGAATGCCCAGCACCATCCCGGGGACGAATACCTCCGTCAGGAGCAACAGCACCCCAAACAGCACCAAACCAGCTGACAGTTCTAACGTCATAAGCTCGTTAATGTATCGGCCGCCCGGTCGAAAGGCAAGCCCCACTCCAGGTCGATTGGGAACCCCCTTTTTTCGAGGTAGGCAATTTCCGCCTGTTCCAAGCGGGCTACCCATTCTTCGTCATCAAGCGTCGATTTCATAGTCCCGCCTTCTGTTTGTTGTCCCGGCTTCAGCCGGCGCGGTTATGCCGGAAAGCACCTGCCCGACTAAAATCGGTACAACGAACAAGTCCAACATCGGGACGGGCACCAAGCATCCGAATTTTCTCGCCAAAATCGCAAAGCCCGCCAAGAAACCAGCCGCCTGGCCGGGGATTTCGCTGCGTTCTTGGCGCTCTTGGCGAGAGACTATTTTGAAAAAAGGAAACGGCGGGCGTAACCGGAACGCCGCCGTCCGCCCGAGGACGGGCGGCTCCAAGCGGGAATCGTCGCCCCGGTAGATGCCGGCTGGCTTTATCCGCGCCTATCCACGCGTCCCTCTCCACGTGGGCGGGGCGTCCTCTCCGTCCTCCTTGTCCTCTTGTGGCACCGTTGTCCTCAAGGTCCTCGCCCCGCCCCCACCCAAAATGGTTAACCCGCACCGCCGCCGAGGACGTGGAAGACTCTGGCCCGATCCAAAAACCAGAGGACGTTGAGGACAAAGAGGACGCGGCGGACGTCAGGATTCACCCGTCCCCGCGCCACAGGCCTCGGCGTCTTTTTTGAGGCGGTATTCGAGCTGGCCGCCGATTTCGATGAACCGGGCTGGCCAAAAGCCTAGAAGAGCCGGCAAGCGCGTCACGGTTCATCTGCAAGCGATCTCCCTGCCCCTGATCGTTCGGCGCGCCAACGGAGAGGTTGAGGAGCGCGCCTGCCGATGCCGCTTACCCTATTTGGGGTGACGGGCCGGGCGCAAGCGGACGGGGGAACGAACCCGCTGCCTTGCGGAACGTCCCGCACCGGCACGATTGCCTGTGTCACGTTTTTAGGCGGCGTCGCCGGCCCGGTCGGTGATGCCGCTTTCCCGGACCTCGAACACCCGGGTGGCCAAGGAGCGGATCAGGCGATGGTCATGGGAGACGAACAGCACGGTGGTTTCCAGCTTGGAAAGGGCGAAGTTCAGGGCCTCAATCGACTCCAAATCCAAGTGATTGGTCGGCTCGTCCAAGACCGTCACATTGCCGCCTTCCAGCATCATTTTGGCCAGCATAAGCCGGGCTTTTTCACCGCCGCTGAGCACCCGGATCGGCTTGAACACGTCATCGCGGCTGAACAGCATGCGCCCCATGAACGAGCGCAGTTCGGTTTCGTTTTTCTCCTGCTCCTCGGCAAAGCGGGCGAGCCACTCCAGCGCCGGGACTTCGGGCTCCAAAATCTCGCTTGGGTCTTGCGGAAAGACGCTCATCTGCACCGTTCCGCCAAAGGTCACGGTCCCCCGGTCGGGCGCCAGCTGGCCGCAGAGGATTTTGAGCAGCGTCGTCTTGCCGATGCCGTTCTTGCCGATGATCGCGACCTTCTCCTGGGGGCCGATGGTGCAGGAAAAATCTTTAAAGAGGCAGCGGTCATACGTTTTGCCGATCCCCGCCACCTCGATCACCTTGTCCCCGAGCCGCCGCTTGGGGGCGAAGCGGATATAGGGTGAGACGCGGGAACTGGGCTTCACTTCCTGCAGTTCGATTTTGGCGAGCGCCTTCTGCCGGGAGGTGGCCTGCTTTGCCTTGGAGGCGTTGGCGCTGAAGCGGCTGATAAACGACTTCAGGTCGTGAATCTGCTTCTCCATCTTCTTGTTGGCTTTTTCGCGCAACTCCAGGGCGCCCAGGCTGGCGATGGTGAAATCGTCGTAATTGCCGGTGAACATGCGGATTTCATGATAATCCAAATCGGCGATATGGGTGCAGACCTGGTTCAGAAAGAACCGGTCATGGGAAATGACGATGACCGTGCCCTTGTAACGTCCCAGGAAATCAACCAGCCATTCAATGGATTCCAAGTCAAGATGATTGGTGGGCTCGTCCAGCAACAGGATGTCGGGATGGCCGAACAGGACCTGGGCCAGCAGCACCCGCAGCTTGAAACCACCCTGCAACGTGCGCATCTCCTTGCCGAACACGTCCTCGGTGAAGCCCAGCCCGTCGAGCAGTTTGGCGGCATCCGCCTCCATGGTGTAGCCGCCGGCCTCGCCGAACTCCGCCTCCATGACGCCGCACCGCTCATGCTCCTGCTCCGTGAGATCGGTCTTGGCATAGAGAAGTTCGCGTTCCTGATGGAGTTGCCACAGTTTCTGGTTGCCCATGAAAACGGTGTCGAGAATCGAGGTGTCGTCGAACTCCGCGTGATCCTGGCGCAAATAGCCCAGGGTGCAATCGCGGCCAATCGCGACCTCGCCGTGGGTGGGGGGCATCAGTCCGGCCAGAATTTTGACGAACGTCGATTTGCCGGAGCCGTTGGCCCCGATCAAGCCATAGCAGTTGCCCGGAGTGTACTTGACGGACACATCCTCAAACAGAGTGTCCTGCCCGAATCGCATGGTCAGCTTCGACGTCGCAATCACAAGTGTAATCCAATCTGCTGGTTCCGGGTGAAAAGAAAAAAACGGGAACCCGGCCGCGGACAAGCGGCTCGGCACCCGTGGATCGCGCCACCACGGCGTGGCGGCAACGACGGACAACGTGACGACCATCAGGAACCGGAGTCATTCGGAGACGGGGAAAACCAGTCGGTGCCAGTCCCGGTTGCGATGAAATCCAGACACCGTTTGCGGAGTCGTCACCAGTCGATTTTCTGGATGGAAATGTAGCCCTGCAACAGTGGCGTTCAAATCCGGCGAGGTCATCACATCCGCAATGGATTTGAGCTTTCAGGCTTGAGACGATAGATTTTGGGTTTGTCATTATTATCGTTTCCCCGCACCCATCACCGATCCGTCCCCGCCCTTTCCCACCAACGGAGTGTTCCGGCATCATGGTCACGTTCATCAATACGGATTGCGGCGACTTCGGCGCCCTGCTCGACGGCCAGACCAAGGCGATCAAAAACCTCAAGGTCAGCGTCGGCGACAAAATCAAGGGCGTGATCTCCGCCATCGACAACGCCACCATCTTCATCGACCTCAACGCCAAGATGGAAGCGGTGATGGACCGCCTGGACTGCGTGGACGGGGACGGCAACCTGACCGTCAAGGTCGGCGACACCATTGAGGCGATGTGCGTGGCCCAGCAGGACGGCGAAATCCGCCTCAGCCGCCGGGCCGGCAAAGGCACCGACGACAGCGCCATCGAAGAAGCCTATGCCGCCCGGGTACCCATTGAGGGCCGCGTCAACGCCGAAATCAAAGGCGGTTTTGAGGTGATGATCGGCACCAATCGCGGCTTCTGCCCCTACTCCCAGATGGATTTGTTCAAGAAGGACGCCGCCACCTATCTCGGCCAAAAGCTGATGTTCCTGGTGCGCGAATACGCCGAGGGCGGCCGCCGGCTGGTGCTGAGCCGCCGCACGTTGCTGGAGGCGGAGCAGGAGAAACAGCGCGAGCACTTGCGTGAAACCCTCGCCATCGGCGACCGCATCAGCGGCGCCATCACCCGTGTCATGCCGTTCGGCGCCTTTGTCAGCCTGGGCGCCGGCATCGAAGGCCTGATCCCCGCCGGCGAACTGGCATGGAAGCGCGGGATCAAGCCCGAAGACGTGGTGGCCATCGGCCAGGCCGTCGAAGTGGACGTGATCGGGCTGGACTGGGGCACCAACCGCATCGCCCTCAGCCTGAAAGCCGCCACTCCGGACCCGTGGGAAGAGGCGCTCGGACGCTTCGTCGCCGGCACCCGCCACACCGGTACGGTCACCCAGCTCATGCCGTTCGGCGCCTTTGTCGAACTGGCGCCCGGCGTCGAAGGGCTGATCCCCATCTCCAAACTCGGCCAGGGCCGCCGCCTGCAACACGCCAGCGAAGCGGTCAAGCCGGGCGAGAAGGTCGAAATCGTCGTCGAAGCGATGGATGCCGACCAGCACCGCCTCTCGCTGGGCTTGATCGCGGTGTGGAAGGACGGCGAGCCGCCGGTCGAATTCGCCCCGGTCCAGGCCGGCCAGGAAGTGGCCGGAACCGTCGAAGCCGTGCGCGATTTCGGCGTCTTTGTCCGCCTCCCCGACAACCACACCGGCCTGCTCCATCTCAGCCAGCTCGGCCTGCCTGAAGGGCCCACCCGGCTGCGCAACATGCACAACCAGTACCCCGCCGGCAAGGCGGTCCAGGTCGTGGTCAAGTCCATTGATGGCGGCCGCATCTCCCTCGCCCTGCCCCATGTCAGACAGGACAGCGAGGCCGACGAAATCCCCGACCCCGCCCTGTTTTCCCAGGCGCCCGGCACCCAGTCCCTCGGCGTCCTCGGCGGCATGGTCGACTTTAGCAAGCTGACGATTGAGTGATCTGACCGGTCACTCTCGCGCCCAGGAGTGGCGCTTCGTTCCCGGCTCTGAGGGTTGATTCTTTGACGCGTTTTGAAAAAGGCAGAACTCAATGACGGTTCCGCCCCGCGCCATCCTGTTTGACCTGGGGAATGTCCTGGTGGATGTGGACTACCGGCTGGCCAGCCAGCGGTTTCCGCTTGGCCCCTTGTCTGGGGAAGAGATCCTGCACCGGATCACGGCGGCGGGGCTGATCCGGGAGACCAATCTCGGACGGCTGGCGCCGGTGCCGTTTTATGAACGGGTCCGGGAGCTGGTCGGCCTGCCGCCGGAGATGGACTTCCTGGCTTTTCGCGCCGCCTACTGCTCGATTTTCCGCGCCAAACCGGAGATGGACCGCCTGCTGGCGCGCCTGGCCCCCCGCTGCCGCCTCGGCCTGCTCAGCAACACCGACCTCATGCATCATCACGTGATTGAGGAACAGTTCCCCATCTTCGCCGTGCCGACGGTACGGGTGCTCAGCTACCAAGTCGGCTTGTTCAAGCCTGATCCCGCCATCTACCGGCTGGCCGTAGAGCGGCTCGGCACCGCCCCTGCGGAGACGCTGTTCGTGGACGACCTGCAAGCCAATGTGGATAGCGCCCGGGCGGCCGGACTCCAGGGGCTGCTCTTTTCCGGCGAACCCGCCCTGGCGCGCGAGCTCCTGCATCTCGGGGTTCTATCCTGATGATTATTGAACAGGAGAAATCCGGAGCGAACGGAGAAGAACTTCTCTGTGGCCTCTGCGGCCTCCTGTTCAATATGTTCCGATGATCAACGTTGCTTTTAGGGCCAGTGCCCCAAGGAAATTCCGGGTTCACCACTCGCTACGCTAGAGGCACAGAGAAGACGATTGCCGGCATCGACACCAGTTTGTCCGGATGGTGCCGATTTCGGCAATGTGTCCGTGTTCTTCTCCGTGCCTCTGTGTCTCCGTGGTGAGCGGACGAACCCGTTATCACTTGAAAGAACGCCGACCTTGTCGGGTGCATGACATTATTGTCGGCTACGCGGCGCGTAGCCGTGTTAGTTCGTCGATCCAGAATGCGTCCATCCTTCCACTGAGCAGTGCGCAACGGATGGCGAGCACATCCAGGACTCCCCTCTCACCCCAGTGCATGCCGGACATCTTGGCGCGCTGCCCTACGACTGTTTTGCAGCCGGCCTCAATGACGCCCGAGCCGATGAACAGCCCGGCTTTTCGATACTGATCGTAGCACATCCGTTTCAGGTTGTGGGTGAGATAGGCTATTTCGCGGTCAACGGTTTTTGCGTCGCGGGGCTCGGTCTGGAAGGACTTGGCTGCTTGGATGATGGCGGCGGCTTGACCGCGAAGCAAACTTTCTCGCCAGGCGTCGGACTGTTCTTTTGCCTGGTGATTGTCGCCGAAAATGGCGACGGCAAGGTCGTGGACATGCTCGGCCGCATGGAAGAAGTCCAAAATATGCAGCCGTCCAGGGAAGTTCATCGCCGCAGCCGTCTCGCACCATAGCGCCCCATCCGTCACCACCACTACCTGCCGTGCCGACCTCATGCCACGCCGAACGGCTTCCGCCCTCACTTCCCGTCCGAACCGTTTGGAGCAGGAGAGGCTGGATAGATAGGAGGTGGATGCCG
>CAITYL010000245.1 GCA_903896595.1 uncultured Lentisphaerota bacterium | reverse complement strand
CCCTGCAAGAAAGCCGCTTGATGATAGTATGTTATGATAAAATATCACACCAATGCGAACCCTGTTTTAAGCACAAAAATCAACTGCAACACTTGAGTAAGTTGTTCGCCTGGACGCCGTAAAAGGGCAGAATTCCGTAGCCATTTCCTATGTCCACTAGCGTGCCGGCAGCCGAAGACGGCACGAAGTAGACCGCAGAGAGAGGATTCCCCGCACCCAGCTGCTCATAGAACGCAACGTCCACAACGGCGTAGGGGCTGAGGCCTGAAATGGTGAGCGTGGGAATGACATACCCGGCGTCGGGATAATAGGAATAGGCATAGTCGCGAAAGAGCGCGTCGTTATTGGCGGCATCCGTGCCGGCATTATTGTTGTCGCCGCCAACATTCGCAAGGCTAACCCCAATGGTGGTCGCGCCGCCGTTGCCGTTCAGCAGATTAGTCCCACTCACCGTCTGGGTTGGGTTGGCTGGCTGGATCACTATCCCGTTCCAGGTTGTGCCACTACCCGGTATCAGCGCCGTTGTTGGCGCGTATGTCAGAGGCGTATCGTCGTCGTCTCTTCCGTTGAAGTCGACATTGACGACGTTTTCGGGCATGTAGCCGGCCTGGGCCGTTGCGGCAACACAGAGAGCCGCGATGGCCAAAGCGGTTACGGTTTCACGTTTGAGTCTCATGCTAACGTCTCCAAAAATGAAGGAAGGTTAAAAACACGACACGTTTCACACACCTGGATCTACAACTTCAACTACGGTCGGGGGCCATTCGTCTTTGTTTTCGCACACCTCCTTTTGTTGTTATGCCAAGGTTTCTGGGTCAGCACGAATTCCGCTTATGCGTCTTGCCCGGCCGCCAGGCGGCGCGGTGTGCGAACGAACACAACTGCTCGCCGGCGGATTCGATCTCCGTCAGCAAGCTGTCCACCGTCATGCGGCCGACCTGGAACGGATCGAACTCCAGGCGGCTCCAGTCATGGCCCGCCGGCAACGGATTACCCCGGCACGCCAGCGTGATCAGACCGAGATTGCGTCCCGGCGTCAGCCCCAATTCCGGCAGCGCCGCCGCCACCCCGGCCAGCACCACATCGTCCGCCACGTACACCGCGTCCGGCGGCTCGGCGCGTTGGAACAACCGGCGCGCCGCCGCTTCCCCGTCCGCCAACTCCACGCCGGCGTCCGTGGCGGCGCGGTAGGGCAACCCCAAGTCGGCCATCGCCCGCTCGTACACCGCCCGCTCGGGTTCGGCGGGATGGCCGGGCGTTCCCAGGTTGATCAAACCGATGCGCTGAAACCCTTCCGCCGCCAGCCGCTGCACGCCGCGGCGGATGGCGTCGGCCAGATCAATACTGATCATCGGCCACCCATCGTCATCCGCGGCGAAGCTGTGGCCGAGACAGGCACACGGCGGGCGGGCCTCGCCAAAGGCCGCGCGCATCACTGGCGTCCAGTTGGCATGGAGAATGTGCCCGTCGTGCGGATGCGCCCGCAACTGGGCGGCTACTTGCGCCGCCTTCGGCGTCTCAATTTGCGTGCCGAGGCGGTGGATGGTCAGGCGGTGGCCGCGTTCCTGAATGCGTTGGATCACTCCCTCCATGAGCCCCCGGTTGGTGGCGCTGGTCTGCTCTTTGGGGGTATCGCGGCCAATCCACAGCCCAAGATGCAGTTGCACCTGTCGCGCTTCGGGGCGCAAGCGCAACGGACGTTTCTCCGCCACGAAAATGCTGAACGGGACCGGGGGGCGCGTGGCGGCACCAGCCAACTCCTTCGCGGACGGCACGGTGGCGGCGGGCGGCATCTTGCGGACATAGACGCCGCTGCCCTGGCGGCGCACCAGCAACTCCTGCTCGACGAGCTGGTCGATGGCGCGGCGCACCCAGTCATGGCTGACCCCGAACAGGCGGGCGATCTGGCGTCCGGGCAGCAGCCGCGCGCCGGCATGCGACGGCGCCCGCGCCAACTGTTCGGTCAGTGCCAGCACCAGGGGTTGATAGCGTTCGCCGTTCATATTTTAACAATCTAACGTATTGTGCAAGTTTATCAAGCGGTGCGCGGGATTCTTTTGAAATCAGTTGCAAGATGCGCAAGATTTTACCACCGAGGGCACAGAGAACACAGAGGAAAATACCGGGTGGCAACTCGGTTTTTCAGCACCATCCAGTCTCCCATCTCTGTGCCCTCTGTGTCCTCTGTGGTGAACTGAAGTTATTTTGGTTCCGGCTATGCCGGGTTGGGACGCTTGGGACTGGCGGTGATTTCCGCCGGCGTCCCAATGGTCCCAAGAGTCTTAATGGTCCTAATGGTCCTATTTTTTTCGCCGGGACGCGGCGGCCGTCGCGATTCACCCTATGCGGCCCGGGCGTGGGAAAAGCGTGCCGGTGGCGTTATACTGGCGTCCACCATGAGCCAGCGTCGCGACCATATCCATCGGCACTACACGCCGCGGGTCCATCCGGAACGCGACAGTTATGACATCTTGGACTGGGGGAGTGCCGCCACCCAGTGCGCCCGGTTCCAGGTGCTTGCTGACCTGTTGCGCGACACTCCCGCCCTGGCCGGCTTGCCGCGCGGCCCGCGCCTGCTTGACGCCGGTTGCGGCCTGGCTGATCTGCGGCCGTTTCTGGAAAGTCGCGGCCAGCGGGTCCGTTATGTCGGTGCGGACCTCACGCCGGCCATTCTCAAGGAGGCGCGCCGGCGCCAGCCGGACGCCGACCTGGTTCTGACCGACCTGTTTGCCGCGCCGCCGTTTTTCCCCGAAACCTTTGATGTGGTTTTTGCCTCCGGTATTTTTAATCTGAATCTGGGCAACAACGACGCTTTTGTCCAGCGGGCGGTGCCGGCGCTGGCGCGGCTGGCCGCGGGCTGCGTGGTGGCCAATTTCCTTCACGCCGGGGCTCCCGTGAAACATGCGCATTGTCATTATTACGAACCGGTCCCGCTGATGGCGGCCCTGGCCGGCGCCGGTCGCCGAATTGACTGTCGTGAGGGGTACCTGGATCACGACTTCACCTTGGTGGTTTGGCGTTAAGGGGATAGAGTAAGGCCATGAGCCTCCATGCAAATGATCGGACCTTGGCCGGCCTGTGGACGTTGAATGTTGAACGTTGGATGTTCGATGTTCGGTTTCGGGGCGGCGTGGTGTTGTGTGTCGCCTTGGGTGTTGTCGGGCCGGTTTGGGCGCAAACCCTGGCCCCGCCGCCGTCGGCTGCCGTGGTTTCCCGCAATCCCTATTTGCCCCCGCCGCCGGGCAGTGCCGCCAACCCGTATGCACCGCGCCCCTACCAGCCGCCGGGGTTTTCCAAGGGGCGCAATCCGTATCTGCCCAACCCCAATGCCACCACCATCAATCCCTTTCCCGGTTTCAAACAAAACCTGACCCCGGCCAGTGGCGCCCCCGCCGACGCCAATTCGGCATCCCCCGCCGGCGGTGCCGCGGTTTCGGGCACTTGGGCGTCGCCCGCGGCCTCGGCCGCCACCGCCCATCCCCGGGAAGTCACCATTCGCGGCGGTAACGGTGAACTTCGGCGCGGCGGCCTCGGCTCCGTGGTGTTCTTTGACGGTGCCCCGTATCGCCTTGAAGGCTGGAGCGGCAACGCGCTGCTGGTGCGCAGTGAACGGTCGCGGGAAACCATTCGGTTGCTGCCCGGCGATGGCAGCGACGGCCGTGGCGTCTATCAATTCTCCTCCGGCCGGGACCGGCAGCCGACCTTCTCCAACCCGCTGACCACGCCGAGCCAAAAGGAAGGGCCGCCCAAGTCGGCCGCCCCGGCGTATTGGAATCAGGACGGCCGCGGCGGCGGTTGATGTTCCCGGCCGCATGCGTTGGGTTTCAGTGTTCAGGGTTCAGGAAACAGTGCCCGTCCTCAATGTGTCTTTTGTATTTATTCCAAATAACACGTCAAATTGATTCCAAAATTAACCGCAAAGATCGCAGAGATCGCAAAGATAAAACAATTTAAAAATGAGCCACTAATCTTTGTGTTCTTTGCGTTCTTTGTGGTAGAATAAAGGATCAATTTGAACTTTAATTGGAATTACTATTCGTCGTTTTCTTCGTGCCTTTGTGTGAGATCTTAGCTCGGTTCGCGGCTTCGCTGCTTCGCTGCTCTACAGACGGGGGAACAGGGGCGGCCTGCGGAATCCGCAAAAAGGCACAAACAGGTTTGACGGAGGGTTT
>CAITYL010000244.1 GCA_903896595.1 uncultured Lentisphaerota bacterium | reverse complement strand
CGCGATGCAATCGCTTTGCTACAATGGATATCATTCTTTGGTCATAAATAATTCAGGTTAGGTTGAAAGCTTAATTAAATGAGGTGTTTTCAAAAGCAACGAGGTTTTTCCAATCATTGGGAGCCGCCCGTCCTCGGGCGGACGAACCCGTCATCGTCGGAGACGTGCATAATTAATTGGTTTGGCGGATGGTGGCCCAATAATAGAGGGCGGAACTGGTGTGACGCCGTCGTTGTCCGCCGAGGCCGGGCGGCTCCCGGTCTGGAAATAACGCCGACATTAAAAAGCGAATCTAACGCCGTACAACAACGTAGAATTATGCAACCAATGAAGACTCTGTGCCACTTGTTTAGTTTGTGGTTTTTTCTCGTCGGTGCCGCCGTCGGCGTGATGGCGGCACCGGCGGCGGCCCCGGCCACTCCGCCTTACGAGCGCGATTTCGCGGCCATGAACACCGCCGGCCGGCTCACCCTGTGGGCGCCGCGCGCCACCGCCGTGCCGGCGGCCGCTGCGGTGGTGGCGGAAATCCAGGCCCTTGAACGCACCCTGAACCGGTTCGACCCCGCCAGTGAACTGAGCCGCCTCAACGCCACCGCCGCCCAGCAGCCGTTCGTCTGTGGCGACCGTCTCTGGGCCGTGCTTAACGAGGCCCGCCGCGCCTATCGCGACACCGGCGGCGCCTTCGACATCAGCATCGGTCCGCTGATGCGGGTCTGGGGCTTCCACGCCCAACGCGCCTCCTGGCCCGCGCCGGCGGAACTGGCGGCGGCCAAGGCGCTGGTCGGCCTGGATCGGGTGGTCTTTGACGACGCGACCCGCAGCGTGCGATTCCCGGCCCCCGGATTCAGCCTCGACTGTGGCGGCATCGCCAAGGGCTATGCGCTGGATGCCGCCGCCGCCATTCTGCGCCGGCACGGCCTCCGCTGTGGCCTGCTCGATTTCGGCGGTAACTTGCTATGCCTGGAAGAACCGCCGCCGGGAACCGCCGCCTATGACGTCGGCGTGCGCGACCCGGAACAGTCTGACGCCCTGGCAGCCCGCCTCCAGGTCCGCAACGGCGCGGTGGCCACCAGCGGCGCCTACGAGCAGCAGCGCGTGCTCGGCACCCGGCGGGTCACGCACATCATGGACCCGGCCACCGGCCAGCCGGTGGCCGGCCGGATCGCGGTCACCGTGGTCACCCCGCGCGGGGTTGACTCGGACGTCTATTCCACCGCCATTTTTGTCGCCGGTGCCGCCTTGGCGGAACGCTTCTGCGCCGCCGACCCCCGCCGCGAAGTCCGCATCTGGGATCACCCCCCCGGCGGCCCGGTGACCCTGCGCCGCTTCGGCGCCGCCCCCGGGCCCGCCAATCTCCCGATTGGCGAATGATGATTCCCGCCGCCACGATACCGTCGCTGTGGCTACCCAAGATGGCAATTTATTGCAACTGATATATAGTTACTTCTCACTGAAGGAAAACGCGCCATGTCAAAGGCGGAAAAACTGCTGACCAAGTTCAAGGCAAAGCCGCCGCCCCAAAACTTTTCCTGGGATGACCTTGTTACCCTCATGAAGCACTTGGGTTACCAGTTGGAGCACGGCAGCGGTTCGCGCCGATCCTTCCACCATCTGGTAACCAACCACATCATCACCGGCATCCACGAGCCGCACGGACGCGCGGAAAACGCCGTCAAGGGTTACCAGATAAAACAGATTCGCGAGGCGCTTGGACTATGAATACCATTGACTATAAATTCTATACCGGAGCCATCGAGGTTGACCAGGAAAGTGGATGCCTCCACGGCAAGGTGCTCTTCATCAACGACCTGGTAACGTTTCAAGGCGCTTCATTCTCGGAATTAATGAACGATTTTCAGGGGGCCGTGGACGATTACCTTGCCCTTTGCAAGAAAATCGGCAAACAGCCCGACAAACCGTTCAGCGGCACCTTCAACGTTCGTGTCGGCCCCGAACTGCATGCCGCCGCCGCCCGGGCCGCGCTCGCCACCGACTCCACCCTGAACGATTTCGTTCGCCGCGCCATTGGCCGTGAAACGGGCCTTGCCAAGCACCGACAGTCGCGCCGTCGTTCCGGCCGCCTTCACGCCCACGCCTGATACCAATGTTGCTTTTCGGTGGCTAGAGTGCGAGGTTCTCCGCTGGGAACGCCAGTTCCCGATTGGCGCGAACCGTCCCCCCAACCCACCCCCGCCCGAGCAAACCCATTCTCCCACAAAGGCGCGGAGAAACTGCCAATAAAAACCATGTTTACCGCGGATTTCGCGGATTGGCGCGGCTAAAACCGGCAACGGACGAACGTGACACCGGCACTCTTGCCGGTGAAAAACGTCAAGCAGGCAATCCGGCCTGCGTGTCTGCCCCTGCGCTTCTCGGGGGCGTCCTCCCCGTCCTCAAGGTCCTCCCGGGCGGGCCGGTCCTCAAGGTCCTCAGCCCCCCCCGCTCCCGCCAACGGCCAATCCGTGCCGCCTGCCGCCGAGGACGGTGAGGACGCTGCGCCCGAGCCCAAAAACCGAGGACGTTGAGGACAACGAGGACGCGGCGGCATGCGAATCCTCACTGGGAGCCGCCCGTCCTCGGGCGGACGTTTGACGTTCCGTTCACGACCGCCGGGTGAACTTCGGTTTTTCAATATGATCTCTCGCCAAGTGCGCCAAGAACGCGAAGAAATTCATGTGGATCTTACGGTGGCAAAGCGATTGCATCGCGTTCTTCCACCCTAACCGTGTCGCTACTGAACCGCGCCCCGTGTTCCGGTTTTATCCGCGCCCATCCGCGTCATCCGCGGTCAAAAACGGCTTTCGTAATTATCTGGGCGCAAGGTAAAAAAATGGCCACACCGGCACGTTTCGCAATATTCCGTAGGCCACTAGAACAACAAAGGCTATCCACGGAACCCATACCCTGTATGTCCAATCCCGTTTCATGACCAGTAAAACGAGAACGGGGATAGACAACACAAGCAGCGGGTTCATTCTAAAGGCGTCTCCAACATGTCCATGCAGTAAGGCATGGGTCGCACGGAGCGAGCCACAACCAGGACAATGCAACCCCGTAACCCAGTGAAACGGACAGGGAGGGAATGCCCCCGAATGAGCCGGATTGAATAAAAAAAGAATTATACCCCCACAGACGAAAACCACCGTGATTATGGCAGATATCGTCCACCCCGGAATGCGTGGCCGTTTCAGATTATTTTCCAATTGATTCACCGAGAACCATGGCGATGACATAGAGCACCCCGACCACCATTCCAGCTCCGAAAGAAATCCAGCCCCACATTTTTGCCTTGTTTGAAGCATCTATGGCGCCCTGAATGTCACCAGCCTGAATCTTGCCATTGACTTGCGCGGAATAGACGATGGCGGGGATTCCAAACGGCATGCAACATAACAGTGTGACGAGGATGGATTGGCCAAGGTAGTTTGGAATCTTGAGTGGTGCATTCGTTGCAGTATTTTGCTGCAAGACCTCTCCGCAGTGCATGCACTTGTAGTTGTTGGCGTCGTTTTGTGTTCCGCATTTCCGGCAGTACATGGCATTCCCCTTTCTCGCATTTAATCAGTTCATGTTTGCGATGATCACGGCAATCAAGCCGATTGTTCCCAATATCCCCATCACAATACCAAAAACTGTTCGTCCCATTCCGTGTTTATCGGAATGTCTTTGAATGTCCCTAATCGCCAAGATACCAGTGAGTATTGCGAAAGGTGCGGGCAAAAGCAGAACCGAGAACAGGCCCAGGTATCCTGAAGCAATGGCCCATCCCGAGCGGCCAATCGGCAGAAGCATCCTCAAACCCGCACTGTCGTCTCCCGTCACGACGTGAGGTGGTGTCGTACCATGGAGGTAGTGCCCACATCGAGTACACTTGAAGTTGTTCTCTTGATTTCTCTCGCCGCATTTTGGACAGAAAACCGCAACTGCACTAGTTTGTTGCGCAATTGTGGCTTGCGCGGTCGGTAATCGTTGTACCATCAATGGTTTTTTAACCAAACACGGCACATGAATCTGCTCGTTGCACGAAGGACAGGAAACCACTTGGCCGCGCATGTCATCTGATGCCTCAAGCGACTGTTTGCAGTGTGGGCAGTTAAACGTGAAATCAGCCATCTTGTCGTCCCGGTTTTGCCGATGCGCATGGTCGTCAAATCACAAAATCAGATCATCTCACCCCACTAGCGCCCCACCTCACATAAGTGAATTATATCACATGCCGAAAAAGTTGTCAATCCGTGAATGCTACAAAAATCGCCGCGCCACTTTTTTTCCTGGAAAAAGTCACTTCTTGATGTTATAGAACACATTTGAAAGTCGCCCCATCTTGTTTCTCCTTAGATAAAAATAAAATGTGGCGCATTCATTTTATAGCAAAGATAAAATTCAAAGTTTTGAAAACACATCGAGTAACGAGCCGACGAAATAAATCACTCCCACGACGATTCCCCCTCCGAAGGAAACCCAGCTCCACATATTTGCTTTTTGGGATGCATCAACGGCCCCCTGGATGTCGCCGGTTTGTATCTTTGCATTAACTTGAGAGGCGTAAACAATGGCAATGATTCCAAATGGTAGGCAACAAAACAAAGTGACAAGGATTGATTGAACCAGATGGTTTGGAATTTTTAGCGGCATCCCGGTCGCACCTGCTTGCGATTCCGGGTTCATTACTTGGGCTGCCGTGGCTCGGCGGTCGGTTGGCACGCCGCAGCGCGGGCAGATCACCGCGCC
Source organism: uncultured Lentisphaerota bacterium (assembly GCA_903896595.1). Classification (GTDB taxonomy): domain Bacteria; phylum Verrucomicrobiota; class Lentisphaeria; order Oligosphaerales; family CAITYL01; genus CAITYL01. The sequence goes on along the minus strand of CAITYL010000244.1, from coordinate 35,083 downwards.
AAGCATAATCGGTTTGCCACAACTGGTGCAGAATGCGCCTTGGCCCGGCGGCGTCCAGGCGTTGTCACGATCCGCCGCCTCGTTGTTGTTGGCGGGTGCGCGCCGGACACGCGGCAGCGTCCGCTCGTCATCGCCGTCTTCAGGATTGGGCGTCCGTCCATGCCGTTTTCGGGTGTCTATGTCGCCGTCACGACGTACTTCCCGGCTGAGGTTAGTTGTGCTATCGCCTTTTTCATCATTGAGTTCTTCCCGTGGCGTGATCGGTCGCCGGGAGGACGGCCGTACGTCGGCGGGCGTGATGACCGGCGCGACAACCACTGGCGCTGGCGGCGGCTTCGGTAAAAGCTCTGGAAGCTCGGCCAACGGTCGCCAGTCACGCTGATCCGTGGAAATTTCATGAAACCGGGAGAGCCTCTTTGCCCGCAGTTCCTCTTGGATTTGAGTTGCTGTATAGGGGCCGGCAATCCGACCTTTCCAGCGGCTGTAGTAAATTTGGCTCATGACAAACTCCAGCTTACTTGGGTGCCCGGGGAGCTGGTATGCGCCAGCCGTTGCGCTTGGCGACCGTAGTGAAGTCGTCTCCGCTTTGATATCCGGCGACACTTCCATTTCCTAGCACGACATTCCAGAACTTTGGGTGGTTGTTGTCACGATCGGCGGCCAGTACCGAATTGTCGCCGAGTTCGTCCTCTGTGTAGCCACCACCGAAGTAAAGGTAACTGCAATGGCGCGGGTCGTCTAATTGTCCCGCAGTGGCCGCTGGCATCGCGGTGCCGGACGGGCAAATGTATATCATGGGCGCGTCCAAATACTTAGACTCTAACATGAACTTGAAATCAGGCGGAAAGCAACCGTTGTAGTCGTTGGCATACATTTTACAAGCCAAGCCGATCTGCTTGAGGTTGCCGGCACAGTTGATGCGACGGGCCTTTTCACGGGCGGCGCCCAAAGCCGGAAGCAGCATGCCGGCCATGCCAGCCACCATCACCGTGAGTATGAGCAGTACATATCCCAGAATCAGGCCCGCCAGGGCCATACCGCTTCCCGTCAATGCCCCGTCGGCGTTGCGGATCTTGCGCCGTGCCAGGTGGCCGCAGATCACGGCGGGAAGGCTACATCCCAGCAAGCCTAAAACCAAACTGGCAATCGCCAGGCCACTGACAGCCGGGCGGGCGGTTGTCCGCAGACCAGGATCAGGACCAGGGCCGGCCGCACCGCAATGGGTGCAGAACACTGCGGCGGTTGCCAGCGGCTTGCCGCAGCTGGTGCAGAAGGCGGTTTGGCCTCCTGCCGGCAAAGCATTGTTAGGGCATTCCGCCTCATCGGTTGTGGCGGGGGGGCGCCGGGAAAGCGGGGGCGCCGGTTCGTCTGGTGTATCATTGGGTTGTTCCACTCGTGACGCCCTCGACAGAGGTGTGAGCGTTCGTTTCCCGGTAGGCGTGACAGTTGGTGCAGCAACCTCTGGCGCTGGCGGCGGCTTCGGTAAGAGCTCTGGAATCTCGGCCAACGGCCGCCAGTCCCGCTGATTCGGTGAAACTTCGTGAAAGCGAGAAATCTTGCCGGCGCGGAACTGCTCACGCACTTGCTCGGGGGTTAACGGCCCGGTGGTCACCCCTTTCCAGCGCAGATGATAAGAGACGTTCATAACACTCTTTAATTTCCATCGATAATGGATGAAATTTTCCAGCTGTCTTTATAACGCAGAAGGAATGTCCATATTTTACGTATCGGCATTCCGCCTTTAGTGCTTGACTCAACCAATACCTTGGCGATGGCCATCGTTCCGGTGACAGAACAATCTTTTATACTCCATGATATTGGAGCAAATAGCTTTTCCGCCGATGCCGGATTGTCCCAATATTCACTTCCCCACTCGTCCCGTGATTGGGCTTGCAACATCCCGTCGATGACTTGCGGGATTTGTTCGTTGGCGCAGCTTTTTGCCGTTTGGGCGCGCTGGGCTTCTTGTGCTTTCCGTTCGGCCTCTTGTTGTTGACGGAGCTGCTCCCGTTGAGCCGCCAAGCGTGCCTGTTCGGTTTCTCGTTCCATACGGAGCCGCGCCTGTTCCGCCTGTTGCTGTCGTTGCGCTTCCTGACGCGCGCTTTCCTTTTGTTTGGCCATTACGGCGGGCAGATAGTCGCCATCAAACAAAATGTATCCGTTTCTGTTTAAGAATGATTCAATATTACGGGAGTATTCTTTTTTTATGTTTTCATCCATTTGTTTCGCCAGCATGTTTTCAATTTCATTTTTTTCATAATAATTTCCATCATAAAATGTAAAATAATTTGATTTATATAACCGCTCTTTTTCTTTTGGTTTATATTCTTCTAATAAACTTTCCCGATCACGGTTATTTTTTAACAACATAATTTTTATTTCTTGATTGCTGAGCATTTCTGCAAGATCAGGTTCAAAGTGAACCTTTACTTCATCTCCAAGATCGACGATTGGAACGGTGATACCATTGACTCGCATACTGGGGTATACGCCGGTCATGTACCCGTCATATTTTTGACCGCGTCTGTCCACGAATTTGACGCGCTCACGCCGATTCCATAACCGATATTTTTCACTGATCGCGTCCAATGCCAGTTTTTGATTTATTTCAGGTATGGTTTGGTTGACATAAAGTTTTGCACTTAAAGAAGCCTTTTCTTCTATTTCTTGATGTGTTATCTTATTTTTTTTCAATGGGTATGTCAGGCCATTTTGCTTGGCCACATAGTCAAGGGTAATTTTATTGGCAATTTCATCATGGAAACGGGTCTTTAATTTTTCCACTTCATTCTGCCAGGATTGGGGCGTTTGTGCGTATGCCGATAGGTTGGAAACCAACAAGATCCCAATAACTTGCCTCATGGTTGGCATGAATATTTTCCTCCGAATATTTTGACGATGCTGTTTATGGTAGTACATGGCGGGCGACACCACTGGGACAAACCGGCGGGCCATGACTAAGGTCGTAGGGCGCATCGGTGGACGGACAGGCCAGTCCCTCCGGTTGCAGATACTGCTGCACTTGGGCGACGGTTGGTGTTTCGACGCTCAAGGCGAGCATGGCCTGCTGCTGGGCGCCATCAATTTGCCTTAAGTTATTTATACAAGAATTCTTACGGCTTGTGTCACGGGCATTAAAAAACGAGGGAATAGCGATGGCGGCCAGCAGCAACACGGTGCAGCAGGCAATGGTGACATAACCGAGGATCAAGCCGGTCAGAGCCATGCCGCTTCCCGCCAATGCCCCGTCGGCGTTGCGGATCTGGCCTCGCGCCAGGTGGCCACAAATCACGGCGGGGATGGCGGTTATCCCTACCAGTACTCCCACCAGCCCCATGATCAGGCTGGCAATCGCCAGGCCGCTGGTGTCTGGGGCGGAGGCCGCCGTGAAGCGTCCCCCCGGGACGGCCGCGCCACGGCGCTGGCCAGCGGCGTTCGTGGCCTGATAGTTTTTAGTGGGCGTGCCGCACTTGGGGCAGATGACGGCCAGCTCGTGCAGTTGGGTGCCACAGGATCCGCAGAACATGGAAAGAGCTCCTGAATAATGTCGGCTGAGAGTTTGGAGGGAGATGTTGATGCGGATCAGGGTGCCTGTCGGCCGTTGACCGGCCAGGCGGCGGGTAGTTGAGCGGGATTCCCCAATGTTTTGACCAGCTCATAGGTGCTTTGTCCATCCGCCGGGGACAACAACGGAAGTCCCTTCTTGAGCAACGCTTTTTCACCGGCCAGGAACTGATACCGTTGCGTTTGGGGATTAAGCACGGCGACGATGCGGAACGCATAGGCGCCGGTCGCGTTCACGGATACCGTCCACAGTTCCCGCCAAGCGCCGGGGAGCAACGCCAACGCGGGATCGGCGCCCACTTGCTTCACCACGCCGCAGATGGCCACTCTTCGGGTCAAGGCGGTTTCCACCAGCTTCAAGCTATTGCGATAGGCCTGTTCCGCGTCCGCGAAGCGGCCCCACGTCGCGAAGTCCGCCATTTCGGCGATGACGCTCGCGTCCGCATCCTCTAACCAATTATTCTGCAACGTCCGCGATTTTAGCCGGTTCAGGGCGGATCTGACACTTGGGATTTCTCCGGTGGCGGGCGCGATGGTTTCCGCCGCCGTCAGCAATTCCTTGACCAGGCCGGCCCGTAGTGATGGGCAGATTTGCCCGTTCCGGCCCAAGCATTCGGCTTGTTTTAAGAGAAAGGGCGCCAGTTCAACGTTGGGCGTTTCTTTAAGCACGCGGAGAAAGGCGTTTAGCGGCGCGTTGTGCGCGGCGAAAACCGGGGTTTCCACCGACTTATTGAAAATCCAGTAATCGTCGGAGATCGGCGTGCGTTGCAAGACATAGCCGCTCGGAGCGGTGTCGCTGTAGACGGCTTGTTCACAGGAAAAGGTACGGTTGCCGGCGCCATCGCTGAACATTTTACCGGCGCCGGTATAATAACGCAAGCGAAGCGTGTTCTTGTGTTCGCCATGGCGCGCCTTGATCTCAAGGATGCGGAGGTCGGTGAAGACCGGTGCGCACAGCAGTTCGCTCAACGCCGTGCGGCGCGCCTCGGCCTTTTGGCATTGCGCCAGTCGCTGGCGGAGGGTACTGTTCCACGCAATGGTTTTCTTGGCATAGTCGGTTAGACCAGTGGGAATACCGCCCGTAAAGGCGAATCCGGACGATGAGAGCCATTCCGCCAATTTGGCATGCATTTCGGCCCGAGCGCAATCCTCTGATGTGGCCCACGGCTCCGCCACCGTGTCGTCAGGGGCGTTCAATTCCGCCGCTTTCGCCAATAGCTCCGCGTATGACCGCATGGGCAGGGCACCTGTTGGGATGTTCTTCCACATGGCTTGCAGTGCCGCCTGCGCCTCGATCCGTCCCCGCGCTGTTTTAGCGTCGCGTTCGACCCGCGCCTTGACGACCTCGCCGAGTTTGGCCACTTGTTGTCTAGCGTCGGCCAGTTGTGCCTTTAGCTCGGGTGACACCCCGGCTTCCTGCCGGACGGCAACCACCACCTGGGAGTTAAGTTCATTCATCGTGACCTGCGCGTCCGCCGACGTCATTCTGGTGGCGATCTCCTCAGTGTGCTCCAGTTGCCCAAGGATGCCTTGGAGCAGGCTGGCAAACGTCTTTTCCCTGGCCTCCTGTTGCTGGCGTTCATACGCCCGCCGATCCGCTTTCCACCGGTCCAGAAACAACCGTTGCTCCTCGTTGTTGGCGATAGCTTCCAGGCGGTTCAACGGCGGTTCAATGGTTTCACGGGCGGCGTTAAATTGGGCGTTGCGGATGCGCTCCAGTTCGATACGAAGGCGGTCAAATTCTTCTGCCTCCTTGCTCAATTGCGCACAACCATCCGCAATGGAACTCTTGAACTGGCGTAACTTGGGGTCTTTCGCGGCCCAAGGGGTTGCCTGAAGAAACTTCGTCAGTTCGCTGGCCGCCTTGGGGTATTGGCGAGCCTTGATGAGCGCTTCCAATTCAGTTGTCTGGTTATGCACCTTGGCTGCCCTGATTTTCTGTTGGACCAACACCAGCAGAGCGGCGCCGGCTATGACGAGTACGACCAGGCCGGTCACCAACAACAGGCGCAGGCGGCGTTCATGCAGGCGTGTCAGTTCCGCCAGCCGTTCACGGGCACGGGTCATGACCGCGGGGGGCGGCGTCAGTCCTTCGGAATTTTCAATTCGCGCCAACACGGTTTCAAGTTCACACCGCTTGGGTGCGGGTTGTTCGAGCAGGGCCATCACTTGCCCAACGGTTTGCTGGAACTCCTGCCGGCGGCGTTTTTCCGTCTGCTGTTTTTCGAGCAGGCCATTCGCATGTTCCATTGTCTTCATTTGCGTCGGCGTGGCGGTGGCCATCGCCGCGTCGCCCAATCGTGACCACGCGGCCAGAGGTTCCGCCAGACCGGCGGCATCGCCCGCCTTGACCAGCGTTCCCAAGGTCTGGCAGAGTTGATCCATCGTGGCCTTCAGTTGCCGGGCGTTCAGCCCCTGCAGTTTGGCCTCCAGGCGGGCGATGGCGTCGGCGGGCGCCTCTGTTCCCCAAGGCGTCTCCCGCAGTTCCCGGACGATGGCGTTTAGTCGCGGGATATCCTCCAGCGTATTCAACTCCTGTGCCGCCGTCATCAGCCGCCGGATTTGCTCTGTTTCCAACGGCAGCAGGTTTTGCCGCCAGACGGGGGTTTTCCCGTCTAGCGCCTGCAATTTCCGCAGCACGGAGATTTTTTCCTCCAGGGTGCCAACATGCACGACCTTGCGGTAGACTTTCAGCAACGGTTCCACCGTCGCGCCATCCGCATACTCACGATTGAGCCGGCTAATTTGACTGGTTGATAATTCCGCTGATGTCTCTGCACCATGCCTCCGGCACGCCTCGATCCAGGCGGCGCGCTCGGGAAAGTCCAGCGTCACCGCCGCGTCCAGCAGCGCCGGTGCTTGTTCCGCCGTCTGGATCGCCTCACTGCGCAAGCCCTTGGACAGGCACTCGTCGCACCGGTTCAACCGTTCGCCGACGGCCCGGCACGCCTCCGCGTACCGTCGCGCCAGCTCGGTGATTTGGGTGGCCCCCACGGCGGCGGGCGGCTGGGCCAGGAGGCAACGGATTTGTTCGATCAATTCAGCGTATGGCATCATCGGTTACTGCACCTCATGTTTCACGGGGGTGTCAACGATCCGCAAGCCGATGGGGTCCCCTTCTTCTTGCGGGCTCCAGTTGTAGCTGATGCCACGCCGGCACACTTGCTCCTTGAGCCGGATGAATTCCGGAAACGAGTCGTTGTACACCCAGAATTCCAGATAATATTCTCGGCGTAACTCCTGGCTGCTGAACGGCTCCAAGTTACGGAAGCACGTCCGGGCATTGCTCAAGTCCAGCCCCGCCGCCGACTTCACCTCGAAACGCCAGGCATTCGTTCCGTCATTTCGCCATTCCACAAAACGGCCATCAAAATCGCTTGGGGGTGAACCTCCGCCCGCTTTCGTGACCTGGAACAGTTTCCCGCGTTTGACGACCAAAAAAAGTGGCGTCTTGCTGGTCGGGCGCATCTGGGGCAGGCGAAACTGGCGTTGCTCGATCCGGGTTGCCGCATCCATTCGCGTTTTCAAGGCGGCCACCTGCGCTTCCAGTTCGGCCACCGCCCGCCGCACATTCACCGTTTGTTGCGCCTGGGCCGCCGCCAGCGTGCCCTGTTCCTGCAATTCCGCCGCCAGCCGGTCGCGTTGTGCCGTTATGGCGGTGATGGTTGCCAAGGTTTTTGCCAGTTCGGACTGTTCCCGGCTGCGCGGATCCGCTTCGCGGGCCTTGAGCTTCCGCGCGTAGGTGTCCGAGAGTTTGCCCAGTTCGTTGAGCTTGGCGCGCAGGGCTTGGTTTTCGCTTTCCAAGTCGTTTCGCTGAATCTCGATCCGCGCCTCCTGGGTGCGCGGGTCAGCTTGGGTGGTCACCAGGGTGCGCGGCAGCAACACCGCCAGCAGAATGGCCATGAACACAATGCCGCCGAAGGTGTTGCACATGGTGTCGAGCAACAACTCCAAGCTACTGGGGATTTCACTTCGCCGCCGCCGCATTAGTACACTCCGGATTTGGCTTCTTCCAACGGTTCCAAGCCCAGATCCAGGCCCAGGTCACGCAATCCTTGATACTCCCCGCTGAAAGAGGCCACGCCGCTGGGCTTGAGCAGGACGACGACATATTCCAAGTTGGATTGCCGGCCACGCATCCAGCTCTTAAGCTCGCTTAAGCCAGCGGCGGCGGAGGTGAAAGACCGCACCGTTTCCTGACTCTGTAATGGCTTGACCTTGATCTCGCTCGCGCTCCATTGCACCAGGATCGGACGCTTGCCGTTGCCGCTTTCCGGAATAAACGCCAGGCGATTGCGCACCGTCTCATCTTTGAGCCGGTTTTCGAGCGCGTCCTTTTGCGCCATCAGTTCCGCCAGGCGCAGACTATCGGCCGCTGTTTGTTGTCCATCCTGGGCCGCCGCCGCCTGAGTGTTGCTTTGTTGTGTTGCCAGCCGGGCCATTTCCGCCGCTAGCGCCAGTTCCCGTTGCCTGGCCTCGCGCAACCGGGCCGGCGTCGTCGCCAATGCCAATGGGTCCAGCACGTTCAACCGCCGCGTTTGCGCCAGCATTGTTTCATGCTGTTCCCGTGCCTGTTTAAGCAACGCCTCGTGTTCCCGAGCCAATCGTTCCAGCTCCGGATCGCGTGCGGCCGGATCCGGCGATGGTTCCGCCGCCGCTTGTCGCAGTAACTCCAATGTCATTATCAACACCAGGAAAATCATAATACCGGTCACACAGGTAATGATGTCTTGAAACGAAAATAGCGAGATCGGCGCTTCCTCGTATCGCTTTCGCATACTCGTTTCCCTTCGTGGCCACCATGGCGGCGGGTGGGTTAGGCCGGTTGGTGTTCCGCCGCCCCGGGGGAAGTGGCCGATTGAGTGTCCGGGGCATCGGTAATGCGCAGTTTGGTGACCACATGGCGCAGGGCATATTCCGTGCAGTCATCCAGGAAATCTTCTTCGCGCTTTTTCAGCGCGTTCAGCAGAATCTGTAACGCCAGGGCCGCCACCAGCGCCACCAGCGTGGTTTCAAAGGCGGTGGCCAGGCCGGCCGTGACACCCTTCAGGCCGTCCTTGATCTGCGCGATGTCCGTGCTGCCACCCAGCATGACACCAAAGGCGCCAATGGCCTGCGACAAGCCCAGCACCGTGCCGATGAACCCCAGGACCGGGATGGCCCAGATGAATCCTTTGACGTTGGTGTAGCTTGATTCGACGCTGTTCTCCTCGTTCTCGGCCTGGGAGCGCAGAACTTCATCCAAGTCGCCCACGCGCCGCAAATTCTTGAGATTCGCCAGGGCCAGCTCGATGCGTGCAAACAGTAGAAAGTGCTTCGGGTTGTCCACCACTGCGTAAAGCCGCTCCAGCACCTGCGGCGCCGTTTCCGGGGTCAAGGAAAACCCCGCGTCCAGAGGTGCCACCTGCAAGGCCAGCGCTTGCCGCTGAAACGCCAATTTTCGCCATTTAATGAACAGGAACGCGAAGGTCCAGCAGGCGAGCAGCACGGTGGCGTGCTGGGTCGGGCCGCGGTTATAAAACATGGTGGCGATATAATAGCTGCTCAGCAACGGGTACAGTCCCGCATAAAACAGCACCGACATCAGCAGCCCCAGCGCGAATGCGAACACCATGTTCACGCCGGTGTTTCGGCTTCCGCGAAAGCCGCACTTGCGCTCGAAATCCGACTGTTCCCAATTCAATTTCACCGCATCCGGTTGCTCCGCCATCTGTCGTCTCCTCCGTTTGTAGAGCTTGGCTTACACCTTTGCCCCGCTAAAACTATTTCCCCTCATCCTTTTCCCATACCAGGGTCAAGCCCACGAATCCGTTGGCACCTTCCGCCGCCCCCGCCAGTGCCAGCCAGACCGTGGGCGGCGTGTACGCCCGGCAGGCTTCGCGCAAGACGACCTTCTGATCCTTGTTCATCTCCCGCCACTTATCCTTGTCCAAAATATCGGCATCGGCCCGCCAGGTGCCGCCCAGCCGCCGCTGCCGCTCTTGTTCATCTAATGCCTTCAGAATACTGAGGGCCTCTTGCCGGATGTACATTTGGCGGGTCACGAGGGTTTCGATGGCGGTTTTCGCTTTCATGGCGATGCATAATTCATAGCCGTTCCCGCGCTCGGCCCGCTCCAGCCAGCGCTCGCTCGTGGAGTTGTCGGCGCCGGCCACCGTCACCCGCTCGAGGTCGCCTCCGAACAACCCTTCAATTTCTTCCGGTAGAGTGAACGGGAAGCGATAAATGCCATCATCCGAATAACCGTGGCGTGCCTCCTTGGCCATGAATTGGGCGGGCCGTACCAAGATGACGATCCGTTCCCGGGTGTCGGGGCTGGTCAGAAGGATCCGGTTCAGCGCCCCGAGAAAGGCTTTGCCTCGGCGGCCGTTCTTGCCCCAGCGTGTGGCGCAGGCCAGGGTGTTGCCCCGGCAGGTCATTTCCAACAGCGTGAGTTGCCGCGCCTCGCCCTCTTCGCCGCCGCAGGCGGCCGTGGCGGTGACGGCAAACGCGGTCGCCGGCGGAACCCCGCCGCCGGCATTGAACCAGAAGCCCGGCAACACCGTGCCGTCGCCCAACTGCGCGCGCCACCAGGTGCTATCCTTGCCGGTGCGCAGCAACTGTCCGCTGTCCATCACCCCCAGCACGCGCCAACCGGTGCAGTCTTGCGGCAACGGAATCGCGCAACGCCCCGGCCGGGCCAATTGCCGCTGTAGCGCGGCCTGGGAGTAAAACAGGTGGCGAACTTCGGGCGGCGGAGCTGGCGTTTCCGGCTTGTCCGCGTTTCCCGTTGGCAGCGTCGGTCCATCGTTAGCCAAGGCAGTGCCGATGATTGCCAGAGTCAACAGCGTGATAATTTTTATCATATTCACTTCTCCCTGTTGGTGTTGTATCATGGTAATCATGGTGTTATTTTACAGAAAGCCGCTTCTTGACCATCGATCAGCAGGCTTACCCTTACCTCACTTTTTCCCGGGAAAAGAAAAGTCATTAATCCTTTTTGTTCATCAGTGATATTATTTTTATATTCTTCGTCTATAGCTGTCACTCTTTCTTTATGCTCTTTTTTTGCAGTATTTTTATCATTACTATTGGTAGCGTCTGAGGTTTTTTTTAACCACTCATTTTTCGCTTTGCTAGAATCTGATGTATACTTTTCTTCCGAGTCTTTGTGTTTTTTGTAAATTTTCATTATTTCCTTTGACTTGTTTTTTAATTTTGCAGTCCCATAAAAAAAATTATTATCGATTGAGCCAATGGAAAGTTGAATATTGCTATCGATTGTTTCAATTTTTATACAAGCATCCGCTAGCTTAAACCAATAATTCTGGTTTGTTTTAAATGAAAATATCACTCCATCATTGTCACTGCTTATTGCTTTGCATGTTATTGTTGGCTTAATGACGGCGATATTTTTATGAAATAAAATATGCTGATTTTGGGTTTTCAAAATGACGCAATAGACAAGTTCGTTAATGTTATTTATTTTTTCGTTTATTTTCCGCTGTGAACAATCTTTTGTGATAATTTTTATTTTTTCTTTTTGTATCTTACAACTTAAAAATTCGCCATCATCAAGATATGTCACTGTGGGCTCTTTAGCGTATATTTTGCGTATATCTGGAAAAACAGCAACGCCATTGCTTGTAAATTTATTTTTTTTATTGCCACTTTTTGTCACCCAATTTTTTGGTGAATATTCATTTTGTCCCCTCGCGTTATCAATAATAATAATTTGCATGGAATAGTTTGTTAGATCGATATAGGGGGGGATGCGGAGTGAATTTTCTTTGTCGAAATCAAGCCCGCAGAATAGAGTTTTTTTCTCAGTGGTTGCGGTGAGTGTAGGCTGCGTCCGTTGGTTTTCGCGTGTCGCCGCCGCAGGTGCAGTGGAAGATGTTGCTGTGGTTTGCTGACCTGATTTCGTCTCCGAAATGGTGTCTCCGATGGTAGAAACGCGTGCAGTGTGTTGACTGGCGCTTGTATCTCGTCCGGTTCGTTCGTTTTTCGCACCGTCGAAGTTCGTCTTTTTCTGCCCTGTAGACACTGGGAGTTTGTTGAGCAGTCGATGCCACCGAGAGATGTTCTCCGTGCCCATGGGGATGACCATGAGTACTACTATGGCCAGCAGGACGAAGAGAAGAATGGCACCGGCGACGGTGACGAACAGGCTTTTACCCCGGCGTTTTGGGGCGGGGGCGATACGACGGTTCGGTTTATGCTGACCCGTGGTGACCAATTTATGCCCCGATAACATGATCCGTTTCGGAGTGGCCTCGGCGTTAGCCTCGCCCACGTCTGCCGCGACCATCGGCTCCAAGGCTGGCGCGGCTTCTGCTATCGATGCAGGTGCCGCCGGTTGGCGCCGGAGCGGCATAATGCCGGTACGGGCGGCTTCGACCAGGCCGCCGCCCTGAGCCTGCCGGGGGAATGGCAAGGCGGTCAAGTCGAGGATTAAGGCGTCCAGCCGGGTGGCCTGGTTCAGGTGCGGGGAACCGGCTGGCACGGCGCGCCAGTGGCAGTCACTGCCTTGGTGCAGTTCCATGAAATAGGTGGTGAAGGTGACATCCCAGCGGCGCTCAGACGGGAGCAGTGCCAATGCCTCTGCGAACAACCGCAACAGGGTCGGACCGTTCGTCTCGCCGCCGGGAGCGAACACCAGGAACGCCTTGCGGCCGGCCAGGAACGCTTCCGCCAGCACGCCGGCCCAGCCGGGATCGCCGGTCAGCGCGCCCCACCTGTTCGCGCTGACGTTGGCGTCGTTGGCGATGACCGCCGGTAGCCGCAGGGGCGGGTGCCAGCCACGACGGCGCTTGGCATCGTTGCTGTCGGCGGCCAACAGGCCCGCGTCTTCCAAGCCCAGCAAGAGTGCGGCGGGGCCGGCGTTGGGCAGCCCGTCGTCGGGCGTCAGGAGGAGATGGTGCGCCAGCTTGTTGGAACGGCCCGAATAATCCAGCCCCGCGAAGGCGACGCGGGACAGCACCTGCCGTGTGCCGCCGTCGAAACACCAATGGCTGTAGGCGATGGGATTGAGGGACAGAGCCTGTGGAGAGGTGGCGGGGGCAATGTCTTGATAACCGCTCAGCGATTCCAAAAACTTGGCGTCGCGTTCTGGCAGGCCCTGGGTCTGGGCCACGGTACAGAAACCGCCGGTTCCAGGCTTTAGTCCTTGGGGAACCGAGGTGAATATCAACGCGAACGCCATTACGCTCCCTTTTTGTCTTCGCCAATCATTGGCGTCGCGTTCTCAGCCGGGACGGCAATGAACAGGCGGCCCGTCTTGGGGCACTGCAGGCGTTTATTCAGATAGGTGGATGGCAAGGTCCAGGTAACGTCGCCGGGCAGGGTGATGCGGAATAGATCACCGCTGCGGATGGCGGCAACCTCGGTCACGTTTTCTGGCCGCGGGCCGCCGCCAAGGCCGATGACGTTTTGCACCGCCAAAGCATAGAGCACGGGCGTGGTCACGCCGATCGGCTTAATGTCCCGCGGCCGGATGCCCCGGCCGCCGCCATCAAGTTGTTCCGCGTTCCGTCCCATGGCGCTGGCCGGCAGGTAGATGACATGGGTGGCAAATTCTTCGGCCACATAGACCAGGTTCGGGCAGGACGCCAGCAGTAGCGTCCGCAACGCAAAGGAGGTCGAAAAAACGGCATTGACATCCAATTCGCTGAAGAAATCGCCGTCCGCCTGATGGATGAGATCCAGTGGCAATTCCGCCTTGATCAGGTGACGCCAGACATCGAATTTATTGACCACCACCACCAGCGGCTTATCAAACTTGCCGCCAACCGTCAGGCCGGTGTGACGGCGGATGCGCGTGATCATCTCCGTCATCAGCGATTCCTGGCGGTAGGTGACCTGGGGGTCGCGCACCTGCGGATCATTACAGCCTGCACACAGGGCGCGAAACCGTGGGTCTTGGGTGGGGTCAAACACGAACAGGATCGCATCGGAACGCATCAAATGCCGGGTGGCCGGACTGGCCGCCGTATCCTGCCCCGGCTGAAAGTGTTCGCCGGCATTGTCGTAAAGCACCAGTGAGTACGGTTTGGGCGTTTCAGTGGCTGACGCGCCGGTATGGTGCGCCATGAATTTGAGGTCGAAGAAGAACGGCTTGGGTAGCCGCAGTTTCATGTTCTCGATGGTGGCGGGGTTGTAAAGCTCGCCCTCGGTCTCGGTTTTCCGCAGGGACACAATACCATCCGGGTGCGGATTGCAGAACAACGTTTGTTCATACTCGTTCAAGATATGATTGGTGGTGGCATCCGCGTCGCTGAAGGTGATGGCGAAGCATGATGGCAACAGGTTGCGCAATTCCCAAACCATGGCCGCCAGCAGATAGGACTTGCCGCTGGACGGGGCGCCGACGATGGAGATGATCAGCGGCTGCGAAAACAAGGTGGCCTTGGGGATGTAAAGATGGCAGCGCGGACACGCGGTGTCGGGACATTCCTGGCCGCCGGCATCAATCGCTTTGCCGTCCATGGTGAACCGGCTGGGGAGGAACCGGCTCTTGGCTTCCGGCCCGAGAACAGGGTCGCCGTACAAGTTCTCATGCTGGGCGATGTACAACAATTCATCAAAATCGAAACGCCACCAGCAGTGAGGACAAAGCAGGTCGCCCGAGGGCTCATGATTGACCCGCGAGAGGTCACCAAACCCAGCTACCGCCGGCTCGGTCACTGGTGGAGAAGTGGTTGTGGCGGAACCAAATTCCAAGTTTTCAACATTGGCCGCCGTGGTGGTTTGGTTGCCGTAGCGGATGGTCGTATCGGGCCGGATGACGCCGAACTTGGCCAACTCGCGGAATTGTTCGGATGAAAGTGGGCCTTGAAACCACCCCATTTCATCCAGATAAAACCAGCCGTCACTGGCATCCTTGGAGGGAGCGGGCGACGGGGGTGGCGCCGTGGCGACAGGAACCAACTGTACCCGTATCTCGCCAAGGAAAAACTCACCGTTGGCGCCAAGCTTGGCCTCTGTGACTTGAACACTATCGACAAATGTGCCGGCGGAACTGCCGTCATCATGCACGGACAACGTGCCGGCATTGAGTCGAACCACGGCATGCTGACGGGAAATGGACGGGTGATCAATCACCACGTCTCTGGATTCCTCCCGGCCGATCGTCAACGGAAATCGGGCGCACTTGTCTTGCAAGACCGTGCCGTCGGGCAATTCAATGGTGATCTGATAAGCGCGGCGATTTCGTAACGGGATGGATCTAAAACCGATCATAAATTCTTTCGCGAACGAAAACCGGGCGGTGGTTACTTTGCACGAAGGGACAAGGGGGGCGTGATGACGGCGACGGGAATTGAAGGGCCGGCCAAGCCCAGGCTTGGGCGCAAAAGAGAGGATGGTGGTTTGGAGACGCGCCAGACGGCCGAGGAGAACGGCGCGAGAATTCTTTAATTCTTCTATTTTCTTGTAAATTCGTTTAAAACGCAGCCGCTTTGTGCCGTGTTTCGGCCGGGCAAAAAACCGCCGGTTTTGGCTTTCATCAGGCCACCCTTCCCCATACCTGAAATCTTGGGAGAAGCTAGCATGGCCAAAAAAGAATACAAGAGAATTTAAAGAAAATACAAGAAAATGTACGCATGAATTGGCGAGAATACCCCAAAGTCATAAATTGTCAGGTATGGCGACGAACAAAGGGAACAACGCGGTTCCGATACCGCCGCCGGGAGACTGCCTGATCACACCGGCCATGCGGCGGCAGTTGCATGACCGGCGCCTGGAAGCGGGACTGACGTTCGTCAAGGTCGGCGAGCTGCTCGGCGTGCATGGCACCACGGTGCAGAAGTGGGAGCGCGGCAAGACGCAGCGCTGCAATATCGCGGTGTGGACGCGCCTGCAGCAGTTGCTGGACCGCGGCCTGGCGCCGGCGGGGGCTTTGACGCCTGCCGGGAGCCCGGATCTGCGTGAGACCGACGGCCGGGTTTATGCCGACGGCGGAATGGATGTGGTGCTGCGGCGGGCGCAACGCCTGCACGCGCTTTGTGTCAAGGAAGGCAAGCCGGAGTTGGGCGGGGAATTGATCCGGCGACTGACCGCGGCGGTGGATGCCGTCCTGCACAAGCTGGCCGGGTAAGGGACAGCATGGCCATTGGGTCGGTTGGGACCCCGTTTCTGACTGCGGATGTCGCGGATAAAACCGGCAACGCACAAACGTGACACAGGCACTCTTGCCTGTGAAAAACGTCAAGCAGGCAATCCTGCCTGCGTGTTTGCCCCTGCGCCTCTCGGGGGCGTCCTCTCCGTCCTCAAGGTCCTCCCGGACGGGCCGGTCCTCAAGGTCCTCAGCCCCCCCGCTCCCGCCAAACGGCCAACCCATGCCGCCGCTGAGGACGGTGAGGACGCTGCGCCCGAGCCCAAAAACCGAGGACGTGGAAGACCAAGAGGACGCGGCGGCGTGCCGATCTGCACCGGGAGCCGCCCGGCCTCGGGCGGACGGTTGGCGTTTCGTTCACGACCATCGGATGAATTTCGGTTTTTCAACACGATCTCTCGCCAAGCGCGCCAAGAACGCGGAGAAATTCATGCATATCGTAGTTGCGGGTAATTCAGGATATTTTTCTTGGCGAACTTTGCGATCTTCGCGAGAGATTATTCCGGGGGTGGACACCAACCAAAAGCGGCAAAGGAATTGCCGCACTCCGAAAACAGTGCAACCACGCTCCTACTGAAGTGATATCGGTGAGTTTGTTGCGGGTTTCCTGCCCGGTCATACGTTGCTGAATCCACTTCTCGCTACGGCCATGTTGCTGCCAGGTGGCACGGGCGCGTTCGAGGGCACGCGCGGGGTCGGACATTTCCTGCATCCGCTCGTAACCGACCTTGGCGAGCCAAAGCTTGATCGGCTCGGCCTTGGGGCTGGGCACGCTCTGAACCAAGCGCAGCAGGGTCTCGGCATTGGCAACGTCGGTGAGGCGCATTTTTCCGTCATCTGCGGGCAATTTGAACCGGTGACAATTTGTCACCAGTTGACTGCCCTCCTTGCCAAGCCGCTCTTTCAGCTTGTTCCAGTATTTTCTAGCTGCCTGGAAGTTGGCGGGTTCCTTGTTCAAGTTGGCTAATAAGAGTTATTATAGCACGCCCCGCCGTTTCCGCCCGCGGCCGGGCGGCGCCCGCCCGAAAAAACGCTGGCGGGTTTGGTCATTTCTCGTTGTCGGCAACAGACAAACGTGACACAGGCACTCTTGCCTGTGGAAAACGTCAAGCAGGCAATCCTGCCTGCGTGTCTGCCCCTGCGACTCTTGGGGGCGTCCTCTCCGTCCTCAAGGTCCTCCCGGCCGGGCCGGTCCTCAAGGTCCTCAGCCCCCCCGCTCTCGCCAAACGGCCAACCCGTGCCGCCGCTGAGGACGGTGCGGACGCTGCGCCCGAGCCCAAAAACCGAGGACATTGAAGACCAAGAGGACGCGGCGGCGTGCCGATCTGCACCGGGAGCCGCCCGTCCTCGGGCGGACGGTTGGCGTGCCGCTCACGGCCACCGGGTGACTTTTTGTTTTTCACTACGATCTCTCGCCAAGCGCGCCAAGAACGCGGAGAAAATCATGCGGCTTTTACGGTGGCAAAGAGATTGCATCGCGTTCTTCCGCCCTAACGTTGTCGCTCTACGGGTGCCCAGACCCATTTGGGCCCCCTAATCGGAAAGCGGGCGTCATTTCATCGGCGCGGGCAAATGTGACACAGGCACTCTTGCCTGTGAAAAACGTCAAGCAGGCAATCCTGCCTGCGTGTCTATCCTGAGGTAGCGCCGTTATGAAAAAATGGGGAACGTCCGTCGCGCCGCAACCCTGCGGAAGGCCTGGACAGGCAAGAGTGCCTGTCTCACGTTCTTCGGAAACGGTGCAACCTGGTCCGCCCGGGGACGGGCGGCTCCCTCTTGGGAAAAAAACGGCGGCGGTTTGACGGGTTTGGCTGACGGTTTGCATCAGGTCCAGTGAGCTTGTGGTGGAAGCGTCATCCGGTTTAACATCCAAAAGTTTTAGGAAGGGGTTTGGGGAGCACCCTTTTTCAAAAGGGTGGCCCCAACACAAGTGTCATGCACATCTTCTGAACTAGTCCAGTCACACCGCTACCAGGCGGCGGGCGCGGAGGAACAGCAGCTGCACGGCAATGGCGTCGCTTTTGATCCCCAAAATCCGCGCCAGGGCCTGGCGGTAGAGGGTCATTTGCGGGCGGTAGCCTCCGGCCAGCGTTTCCAGATCGCTCTCCTCGCGGACCTGGTTGCTCTTGTAGTCAAGAATGACGGCCGCTCGCGGCCGGCCGGCCGCGTCCAGTTGCACCACCACGCGGTCAAAGGCGCCCGAGACCCAGGCGCCGTCCAGAATCACCTCGAAACTTTTCTCCCGCCACAGCCAGCACGGCCCGGCGGGGCGCGTCAGGCTGGCGCGGATCTCGGGGGTGCGCAGGGCGGCCAGCCACACCGCCTCCATCTCCGCCAGCATCGCCGCCGGTGTGGCGGCCTGGGCGGTTTTCCAGGCCGCGACAATCGCCTCCGCCCGGCCCGGCGCCCACCACTCCATTTGCTGGAACAGCGCATGAATGGCGCTGCCGAAGTCGCGGCCCCGACCCGCCTCGGGCGCGAACAGGGCGCCGGCGGTCGCCTCGGTTTCCGCGGGCTGCGACGGCAGCCGCCGGGGAAAACGCGGCCGCACCGGCCCCGCCGGCGGCAGCGGTTCCAGGCCGGGCGCCGGCGTTTCCGGCGCCTTGGGCGGCAACTGCTCATACCAGGCGGTGGCGCCGTCCTCAAACAAGGCCGGCGGCAGGGGCGCGGTGGCGGCGTCCGCCGGCGGCGGCAGTCCTGGGCTTTCGGCCGGTTCGGTTGCGCTTCCGGCATCGGCGGGCGTGGCCTTTTTCTTTCCCGTTTTCTTCGCCACCGGCGCGCTTTCGTCGCCGGGCACCAGGGCGCTCCGCAGGATCTTGGCCAGCGACACCGATTCCGAGCGTTCCGCCGTTTGGGTCGTGATAATGGTCAGGCTGTGCTTGGCCCGGGTCAGGGCCACGTACAGCACGCACAGCGATTCATAGGCGCGGGCCTCCTCGCCGGCGGTCAGCCGGCGGCGGAGGGCCGCATCGGCCCGGGCCACATCCTTTTTGGGCATTTCCAGCACCCATTCCGGCTCATGGAGGGCGTCGTACTGGACGCCCAGCTCGATCCGGCGCTCCCCGGCGATATCCGTGCTCTGCAAGTCGGGCAGAAACACCAGGTCGAAGCCGAGTCCCTTGCTCTTGTGGATGGTCATGACCTGGACGGTCCGCTCCGCCGGCGGCACTTGCACCCGCCAGCCCAGGGCGAACTCAAGGAAGTCCGGCACGGCCACGGTGCCGCCGGCGTCAAACTCCTGGGCGGCCACCAGCAATTCGTCCAGCCGTCCGGAACTGAACGGGTCCAGCGCGGTGGTCGTCTTGATTTGCCGGCACCACCGGCGCAGGACGGGCTCAAAGCCGTCCCGGTGCAGCTCCGTCAGCAGCGTCCGGGTGAACGCCTCCCGCGTCCCCCGCACCAGCGCGGCCAGCGGCGTCATCATCAGATGTTCCCAGGCAAAGCTGTCGGCCGGATGCGCGGCGGCCTTGAGCAGCGCCAGCACGGCGGTGACGGCGGGATTGTCGCCCAGGGTTTCCTCGCCGAACCAGGAGGCGGGAATGCCCTGGCCGCGCAACACATCCACCACGGCCCGGCCGCTGTCGTTGGTGCGCACCAGCACGGCGGCGGTCAGGCGGCGCTCCCAAGGGCGCACTGCCAGCAGGCGTTCCGCCACCGCCTGATGGCGGCTTTGGCTGTCCGCCGCCGCCGTGGCGCGTCCGGCGGTGCGCGGCAGTTCGTAAAACGCCGCATGTCCGGGCATGGCGGCCTTGGCGGCCTCATGCTCACCCCAGTGCCGGCGCCAGCGCGCCAGGGCGCCGGCGGGCAGGCCGGACGCGTCCAAGTCCCGAAAGACCTGGTTGACCAGGCGGATGATCACCGGCGAGGAACGCTGGGACTGGTTCAGCGGCAGCACGTTCAGCAGCGGCGGCGCGCCCGGCGGATTATACTGCTCCAGAATGTTGCTCATCAGGTCGGCGTCGCCGCCGCGCCAGCCGTAGATCGCCTGCTTGACGTCACCGACCAGGAACAGGCTGCGGACCCCGTCCGCGGACTGGATGACCTCGTCCACCAGGTTGTGGATGATCCGCCACTGCTGGCGCGAGGTGTCCTGAAACTCGTCCAGCGCCCAATGGTCGAACTTGGCGTCGAGCCGGTACTCCAGGTTCAGCCGGCGCGCGTCCAGTTCCGGGCCGCCCGCACCGCCGGCCAGCAGGTATTGCACATCGGCAAAAGTCAGCCGGCCCGCGCGGCGCAGGCGGTGGTCGTATTCCCGGCCGTACTGCTCCAGCACCCCGAACACCCCCCGCGTGCTCTCCAGCTTGTTCATCAGCAGGCAGGCCACCACGTGGCGCACCACCCGGGCGGCGGCGGCGCAGGCGGCCGGGGAAAACGCCACCCGTCCACGGGCAATCACGATCTCGGCGTTCCCCAGTTCCAACGCCTCCAGCGCCTCCAGGAATTTCAGGAAAAACGGTTCGGCGGCCTTGCCCAGGACGGCGTGCGGCGTGAAGCTTTCCGCCGGTTCGAGAAACGCCTCCAGCGCGCCGAGCTGCGCATCGGTCACGCGGCCGCCGTCCCGCATTTCCGCGAGCGCCGCGCGCAACCGCCCGACCTCGGCGCGGGCGTCCCCGCCGGCCAGCGGCCAGGGACACCCCTCGGGCCAGATGGCGTCGGCGTGCCCCCAGCGGGCGCCGTCCGGCGTCGCCAGGAAGGCGTCATAAGCCCGCCCGATGAAATCATCGAGCAGCGGTCCCAGCCGCTTCTCCGCCTTGCCGAAGGTGGCGCGCTTGACCGCTTCGATGAACTCCTGCTGCGCCGCCTGGCCGGGACCGTCGCCGGGGTTGGGCCGGAGCAGGCCGCGAATGATGGCCCGGCGTTCCCGCCGCAGTTCCGCGTCACTGAGAATGCCGAAGGCGCCGCCGGTGCCCGCCTCGAAGGGAAACGCCTGGAGAATGCGCACGAAAAAGCTGTCCAGGGTGCCGATCGGACTCAGGTGCATGCGGGTGAGCAGGTTGCGCAACAGGTCGCGGAACATCTCGGCGGTCGTTTCCGGCGCGCCAATGTGGCCGGCCAGCGCCCGCGCCAGTCCCGCGTCCGCCGCCGCCGCGGCCAGCCGCGTGATGATGGTGTCGAAAATCTCGCCGGCGGCGGCCCGGCTGAAGGTCAGTGCCAGAATGCGCTCCGGTTCCACGCCGCGGGCCAGCAGGGCGATGACCCGGTTGGTCAGTTGGAACGTCTTGCCCGAGCCGGCGGAGGCGGCAATGACCTGATGACGCGGCACGCTGGTCATGCCCGGCTTCCTTCCGTGTTCGCCGCCGTCGCATCGGCCACCGCTTCGCAAAAGGCGCCGGGCGCCGCGCTCTCCGCCGCCGTGCCGAAAAAGAGGGTGGCGAAAGTGTCATCGTACTTGACCTTGTCCGCCGGCGGCCAAAACTCGCGGCGCTGGATGGCGGCGGCCACGCCGGCGGCGCAGGTTTCCGCGCCCGCCAAAACGGCGGGCGTCAATTCCCACACGGCAATGGCGGTATCCGTAACCGCCGTGGGCAGATTGAAATAGGCGGCGGTCACCGGCCGGCCCCCGGCTTCCTGCCGCAGGCTGATGGCGTAGAGCGGTAGTTGCAGGTCGGTCCAGCGCCGGGGCAGGGGGGAGGCGGCGTCCATGAGCCAGCGCCAGGCGGGGTCGGTGGTTGAGGGGTTGAGGGGTTGTGGGGTTGTGGGGTTGTGGGGTTGTGGAGTTGTGGAGTTGAGGGGTTGGGGGGTTGAGGGGTTGGGCGGTTGGGGGGTTGAGGGGTTGGGCGGTTGGGGGGTGGCGGGTGAAACGGCGGTGCGGTCGGCTTTCAGGTGTGCGTCTTCTGGGTGCACCGGGGTGTCGGCGGTCTTGTAGTCCAGCACCAGCAGGCGGCCGTCCGCCTCATGCCGGTCCACCCGGTCGATCCGGCCGCGCACCGGCACCCCGCCCACCGTCAACCCCGCCAGGTCGATCTCGGCCTGGTGAATGCGCCAGCCGGCGCTCCGGTGCCGCGCCTGGACGTGGGCGGCGTGCGACAGCCGCTGGCGCACGGACGCGAACTGGATCAGCAGCGCCGCCGACGGCTGCCGTCCGTAAACCCGTGCCATTTCCGCCTCGGCCGCCGCCAGCAGGAAGCCGGTGATCTCGGCCGGATCCGCGCTGTCCCGCACCGCGCTTTTCGCAAACGCCTCCAACGCATGGTGACAGAGATTGCCGAAATCGCGGACGTCCAACTCCGCCTTGCGGTCGTCGCACGCCTCCATTTTCAAAACGCGCTGGAGATAAAAGCGGAACGGGCATTCGAGATACGGCTTGAAGTCCGTGACCCGCAACCCCTCCTTCAGTTCCACCCGGCGCGGCGTCACCGTCCAGGCGCGCTGCCAGGCCGCCGCCGCCGTGCCGCTGGCGGGCAGGCCGGCAAAAAAACGGGCCGCCCGCCCCGGCAACTGGTCGTCCCGGCAGAGGAACAGCAGGCGCGACGGCCGCAGCACGTCGCCGTCGTCGTTGGTCTTGCCCAAAATGATCCGCACCGCGCCGCCGGCCTGGCGCCGCCACGCCAGCAACCCGGCAAAGAGAAAGGCGTCACGGGCGAACCGCTGATCGTTGTGCAATAGTCCCAGCACCCGGCGTGCCGTGTCGGGCAGAAATGGATGCCCGACCACCGAGCTGGGCACGCAGCCCTCGTTGAACCCGGTCAGAATGAGTTGCGGCGCCGGATGCCACGCCAGTTCCAGCCAGCCCGCCAGTTCCAGACTGCCGGCCGCCGGTTCCGGGTAATACCGGGCGTTCCGCATTTGCCGCAGAAACAATTCCAGCCGGTCGCGCGCCGGCAATCCCTCCAGCACCGGCGAGGCGATCTGTGCCAGTCCCGCCTCGATCGCGCCCGCCACCGCGGTGAACGCCGTGTCCTCCGGCCGGCCGGCCCGTAGCGCGCGCCCGCCATAAATCTCCCGCAACCATTCCCGTGCGGACTCCGCAAAATGTCCGGCATCGAAGCGCGCCACCCGTTCCCGCAGCACCCGCGCCACCGGCGCCAGCACCGGGTATTCCGCCGGGTCCTCGCCCGCCGCCGCCAGCCGGGCCACCACTTCGGAAAAGGTTCCCGGCAAATGGCGGTTCTGGAACCGGTCCGCCTCCCGCAGCAGCTGGCAGACGCTGACCCCGGACAGCCGTTCCTGTAAATACGCGTGCCAGTCTGGATGCCGCAGCAGGTCGCCAAACGCCTCCATGGCGTCCTCCGTCGCCAGCCGGCAGAAATCGCGCAGCAGATGAAACATCGCATGGGCGGCCACGGATTCGCCGGCGGGGTCCTGGACCGTGCGGCCGTCCTCGGCCAGCACCCGCCGCAGGTGCGGCACCACCGCCTCGTCCGGCACGCCGACCACCACCGCGCCCGGCGCCGTGCCGGGGGCCAGCAATTCCGCCACCCCTGCGGCCTGGTCCCGCGGCTTGCCGGCGAGCCGGACCTGCCGGTCGTCGAACTCCAGCACGCGCCGGCCCCAGCCGGCAAAGGTCGGCCGGCCCCAGGCGTCAAAGGCGTCCGCCGCGGTCTCCGGCGCGTGAATGCACACCTCGAAACGGAGCTGTTCCGCCAGGCGCGCCCACGCCCGCACCGCCAGCGGCAGCGGGTCCGGCACCGCCAGCACGATGATCCGGTCCACCCCGTCGGGCAGAGGCGCCTGTTCCGCCGCTGCCAGGTGCGCCTGGTTGGGATCGCGCCGGCCGTGCCCGCGCAAGCGTTGCAAGTAGCGTTCCTCCAGCCGGGCCAGATCGGCCCAGCGCAACGGTTCCCAGTGGTCCGAGGCGGCCAGTTCCCGGGCCAGGCGTTCCGGCACATCCCGGAACAGCAGCCCGTTCTCGCCCAAAACCGTGCGGAGTTCGCACAGCAGCAGGGCCACGTCCATGGCCCAGCGCGTGCCGGCGGTTGCCGCGCCGGTTTCCGGGAACAGGTTCGGATACTCGGCCGCCGCCCCGTTCTCCAGCAACCCGATGAACATGGCGGCCTGCTCGGCGGGCGAGGCCAGCGGCTCGCCGGTGGCCGGCGTCTCCAGAAAGCGTTCCGGCAGGACCACGTGCGGCGGCAGCACCCCGCAGTTGTGCTCATGCGCGAACACCGCCAGCGCCTCGCGCAACAGCCGGCCCGCCTGCCGTGTCGGCACCACCGCCAGGCAACTGTCCAGCTCCAGCACCCCGCCGCGCCAGCCCGCGGTGAGCTGCGCCACTGCCGCCGACACCGCGTCCCGCCGCCAGCCCCAAAAAATCCGTTCCAACGCCATGGAAATTTTTTTCCTTACAGCCTACAGTCTAACTATGCGGCCAGTATAAGCCTTCAAATGGGTTCCCTCCATCGAGAAAAATGGCGGGTGGTCGGCCGCCACGGACTCACACGGACGGGCACGGACTCACACGGACACCGAAACGGGGCGGCCACACCGTCCACCGCGTCCACGTCAGCTCTCTTCCGCCCTTATTCCAATTAAAGTTCAAAATTGATTCTTTGTTCTACCACAAAGAACGCAAAGAACACAAAGATCAATTGCTCGTTTTTAGTCGGTTGTTCAACCCGCGCCCTTCACGCCACACTGCCGGGCTCGCGGCGGAAGGCGGTGGCGCGGCAGCCCATCCGCCGGTGGAACTGGTACGAAAAATGATTGCTGTCGCGAAAACCGCAGCGCCAGGCGATGTCGGCAATACTGGCGTCGCTCTCGCGCAGCAGGCGCGCCGCCTGATTCAGCCGCAACCGCAGCAGGTACTGGTGCGGGGTCAGTCCGGTGGCGGTGCGGAAATGCCGCAGCAGCGAGCGCTCGGACAGGTGCGCCCGTGCCGCCAGTTCGGACAACGGCACGTCGGCCTCAAGGTGCTGTTCCAGCCACGCCAGCACCGGGGCCAGGCGCACCCGGGCGCCCGCCGTCATCGGGCGTGGCTGGGTGGCGAACCGGCACAGTTGCACGATCAGGGCCAGCAGCCACGCCTCCTGCTGGCGGACATAGCCCGGCGTCCGTCCCACGCCTTCCTGCTCAAGATGTTCCACCAGTTCCAGGCTGGCGCGCAACTCCGCGGTGGTCAGCCGGCGCGGCAAAGAAAACGGCCCGTCGTCCGCGGCGAACACCGCGGCATACCCCGGCACGCCGGCGAGAAAGTCCCGATGCGTGGCGATGAAGGAGTTGCGGATGAGCAGATTGATCACCTGCAGCGCCGCGGTCTCGTCGTAAAGGTGCGTCTGGTCTCCGGCCACCACAAAGAAATGCCCCGCTTCCAGCCGGTGCGTCACGCCGCCCGCCGTATGCCGGCTGTGCCCGCCGAGCACGAACACCAGTTCGACAAAATCATGACCATGCAACGCCGTGCCGTGGGTCGTCACCCGGTAAACCCGCACCGGCGAGGCCGGATCCAGAAAGATCCAGTCCCCCAGTCGCGCCGGCGGATCGCTGGCGGGTTTATGATGCTCATGCGGATAGATTGGCGTTTTTTTCATAAAAATTGGCGGTTTTACCAAGGATAAAATAGTCCGTTCGGCTATGGTGTAAAAGAACCGGCGACAATGCCGTGTACTGCGTTAGGATGAAAACTTGAGTTTTTCGCAACCGCAGAGTGACGAATATTGAGGTCCGAATAACGAAGGAAATCCGCCGAAGGACAGTAACGACCTCAAGATTCTGCGGTTCAATATTCGGCAATCTGCGGTTTAGTTAATGTTTCACCCTAACGCGGTATAACGTTTATGGTGTGTGTACCCCTTCCCGGCACGTCCCATCACGGGCGGCACGCCCATGCCTACAGGAAAGTTGTCCCTCCTTAAACCCGAACATCGAACACAACATCCAACGTTGGATGTTGAATGTTCGATTTAAAATCTTGGGCATCTTGCAGCCGATTTCACTGCATTAATTAACTGTTTGTTACTCCGCACTCCGCATTCCGCACTCATCACTCCCCCCCGGAGCCTCCCCCATGCCCACCGCCCCCATGACCGTTCGCGACCGTTTCCGTGCCACCATGGCCTTTCAGCCGGTCGACCGCATGCCCATGATCGAGTGGGCCTGCTGGTGGGACAAGACCGTGGAGCGCTGGCAGGGCGAGGGGCTGCCGGTCAGCGACCGCTACGACCTCTACCGCCATTTCGGCCTCGACCTGTATTATCAAGACTGGTTCGGCGCCGGCAAACCGGGGCTGCCGGAACCGGAGCACCATGGCGCTCCCCTCGTCCGCTCCATGGACGAGTACTTGCGAATCCGTCCGTTCCTCTATCCCATGCCGGACCAGGAACGCCTCAACACATGGCGGCGTTATGGCGAAGAACAGCGCCGTGGCGAGTGCGTCTTTTGGATCACGCTGGAAGGTTTTTTCTGGTTCCCGCGCCGGTTGCTGGGGATTGCGGAACACCTCTATGCCTTCTACGACCAGCCGGAACTGCTGCACCAAATCAACCAGGACCTGGCGGACTGGCACCGGCGCGTGCTTGAGCCACTCACGGCGGTCTGCTCCCCCGATTTCATGACCTTTGCCGAGGACCTCAGTTACAACCACGGCCCCATGCTGTCCCAAGGGCTGTTCGACGACTTTCTGCTGCCGTATTACCGCCAGGTCGTGCCGGTCCTGAAGGAGCACGGCATTCTCCCCATTGTGGACTCCGACGGCCAGATCGAGGAGCCCGCCCCATGGTTCCTCAACGCCGGAATTGAGGGCATTCTCCCCCTGGAACGGCAGGCCGGGGTCGATCTCGGCCGGTTGCGCGAACGCCATCCGCGGCTGAAATTCATTGGCGGTTTCGACAAGATGACCATGCCCCGGGGCGAAACGGCCATGCGCGCCGAGTTTGAGCGTCTGCTACCGGTCGCGCGGCAGGGCGGCTGCATCCTTTCCGTCGATCACCAGACTCCGCCCGGCGTCTCCCTGGCGCAGTACCACACGTATCTTCGCCTCCTGGCCGAGTACGCCGCCCGCGTGGGCCAGTAACGGTTTGATTAGTTGCCATCCGGATATCGGCGGGCTACACTTCTCGCATCATGAAAACCATGACCATCACGAAACTCGGGGCGGCCGCGTTCACCTCCCCGCTGGCGTCAGGCGACGTCCCCGACATCCTGGTCCCGGCGGACATCCAGTGGCCCGGCGGCACGGTGCCGGACGGACTCGTGCTCTTTGAGAAAGCCGGGCCGCGAGCGAAGCTGTTTTTCGACCCGGCCACGACTCGCGCCGCCATCGTGACCTGCGGCGGGCTTTGCCCCGGCCTCAACAACGTCATCCGCTCGGTGGTGCGCGAGCTGACCCGCGGCTATGGGGTGACCTCCGTGCTCGGCATCCGCGGCGGCTACCGCGGCCTCGACCCCGCGCGCGGCAAGGCCCCCATCCCACTCACGGAGGACCTGGTCGAGGAAATCCATCATAAGGGTGGCACCCTGCTCGGCACCTCGCGCGGACCGGTGGATCCGGCGGTCGCCGTGGATTTCCTCATCGGGCACCAGGTGGACATTCTGTTCACGGTTGGCGGCGACGGCACGCAGCGCGGCGGCAACGCGCTCTATCAGGAAGCGGCGAAACGCGGGCATGCGCTCGCTGTGGTCGGCATTCCCAAGACGATTGACAACGACGTGCGCTTCGTGACCCGCACCTTCGGTTTTGGCACTGCGGTGGACGAAGCGGTGCGGGTGATTGACAGCGCGCACACCGAGGCGCGCAGCGTGGACAACGGTGTGTCCGTCGTGAAACTGATGGGCCGCCACGCGGGATTCATCGCCGCGGCTGCCACCGTGGCCAGCCAGGACGTGAATTTCTGCCTTGTGCCCGAACAGGCTTTTGCTTTGGACGGACCGCGCGGACTGTTGGCCGCCGTGGAAAAACGCCTGCAAGACAAGAGCCACGCGGTCATTGTGGTGGCGGAGGGCGCCGGTCAGGACCTGCTCGGGAAAAGCCGGGAAAAGGACGCGTCAGGCAACGCGAAGCTCGAGGACATCGGCCACTTTCTGCGAGATACGATCAGAGCGCACTTCACCTCCCGGGGCCTTGAGATGACCATGCGCTACTTCGATCCCAGCTATCAGATTCGCGGCTGTCCCGCCAACACGGAGGATTCCCTGTTGTGCGACCGGATGGGCCGCCACGCCGTGCATGCCGCGATGTCCGGCCGGACCGGCCTGGTGATCAGTTTCCTCAACGGCCAGTTCGTGCATGTGCCGATTGAGGTCATCGCCGCCGGCGGCAAGCGCCTCGATCTGGAGGGCGAGTTGTGGCGCGCCGTGCTCTCCTCCACCAGCCAGCCGCCGACCTTCAGCTAGCTGACGACCTGTTTTCGCAACCTCATGCCTATGAACAACTCATCACCCACGGATTTCGGTTTGGCCCAGGTGGCCATGCAGCGGGAATTGCTTCGCAGCGGACAACGGCGGGTGCTGGTTCTGATCGGTCTGCTGGGTTTTTTGCTGGCCCTGTTGATGGCGCTCCGAAGTCTGCCTGAACTGATTCGTGAAGATCTTCGTCCCAGAGCGCTTGCCGCGGTTGTCCCGCTGGGGATCGTCAGCGGCGTTTATCTGCTCTACGAGACCGGTGTCCTGATTTGGCTAAGCCGGTTGCGGTGCACGCACCGTTCGCCGCCGCCTCCCTTCCACTATCTGAATGCCCTGGCCGAAGTTAGTCTGCCAACGGTGTTCATCCTGGCCGGGGCGCTGGTGATGGGGGGGATGCCGACTCTGATCGGGGCGCTGCCGTTCATTTACTTCCCGTTCCTGTGCTTGACGGCACTTAACCTGGATTTTCGGTTGTGCGTGTTTGCGGGAATCGTGGCCGGCCTCGAATTTGTCGTGACCAGTCTGACGCTGATCCGGCTGGAGGCGGCGCCCTTTGGCGCCGAATTGCCCGTGATGGCCATGCTGCGGTCTCCCCATCAGTGGCTCGTCAAAGGCGCGATTCTCCTGGTGACCGGCTTGATTGTCGGTTTTGTGGCGCGGCAGATCCGCCGCCAGCTCACAAGCGCCATCCAGATGATCGAAGAGCGCGACCGGGCCGTCAGCATCTTCGGCCAGCATGTCTCCCCGCAGGTGGCCGAGTTGTTGCTGAAGCAACCGATGGATTTTGCCGGACAGGAACGCCAGGTCTGCGTGATGTTCTTTGACATCCGCGATTTCAGCCGGCTGGCCGGTGAGCGTTCGCCTACCGAGGTCATGGCGTATCTCAACCGCCTTTTCGGCCAGATGATTCCAGTGGTCAACGCGCATCATGGCATCATCAACAAGTTTCTTGGCGACGGGTTTATGGCCGTGTTCGGCGCACCGATGGACGATGGCGAGCCGTGCCGGCACGCCGTCGACGCCGCTCACGCCATGCTGGCTTGGGTGGAGCAGTTGAACCGGGATCAAAGCATTCCACCCACCCGCGTCGGGATCGGCCTGCATCTGGGGACGGCCTTGACCGGCAATGTGGGCGGCGGCGCCCGCAAGGAATACACCGTCATCGGCGACGTGGTGAATCTGGCCTCCCGAATCGAGCAAGCCACCAAGCAGTTTCAGGCCTGCCTGCTCGTCTCCGAAGAGGTTAAAAACGCGCTTGGCGACAACGCCGGGACGGATCTGGGGCCGGTCGAACTCAAGGGGCAAGCCAGTCCGGTCCGCTTGTTCAAGCTGGCCTGAACCGGGCCAACGGTCCGCTGAAACCGCCCCCCGCCGGAACCCCTCTTCCGTTCAGCTCTCAGACCGCATGAAATGCTTCATCCAGGCCAGCAGCCCTTTTTCGCCTTTGGCGTCGTACTTGGCCGCCGTCACGCACGCTTCCTTGGCGATCGTGACCAGCGGCACGTAGTTCATCTTGCCGCCATGCACGGTCTTGCGGAAAAACGGCACCGACCCTTTGTCACCGCTGGTGGACGAGAGTACGATGATCGGAATCCCCGATGTGTGGCCGGCTTTGACATATTCTTCGCGCAAATGCTCAATGACTTCCCAGCCGGTCATCACCGGCATGTTCAAGTCCAAAACCATGAACACCGGGTCGCGGTTGTACTTTTGCCGGATCTCGGCCAGGCGCTCCAAGGCTTCCTTGCCGTCGCCCGCTTCATAAATCACGATGTTCTTGTCCACGGCGGTGATGTCGCGGGCGACCCGCTTGCGGATGGAGAGTTCATCATCCACCAGCAGGACGGTGTTGCTGTCCGGGTTCATGTTCAGGCGGATGTTTTCCAGCAGATCGTGGTAGGCGGTCTTGTTTTCCTGGCTCTCCTGGTCGCTGCTGTTCCATTCGGTGTGCTCGGTCATGGTGATGCTCTCCTTGTTTATTGGGCGCGTTTCCGTTCTTGTCCGTCCTGCTCATTCTCCGGGTGGCGGCCGGGATGCCGCCGGCGGTGGTTCGCCGCGGCAGCCCCGCCATCGCCTCAGAACTCCACTACGAACGTCGTCCCGCGGTCGCCGGTCTGGCAACGGATGAGGGCGCCGTGAATGTCCAGAATTTTCTTGGTGATGGTCAGGCCGAGCCCGGTGCCGCCTTCTTTCTTGGTCTGGAAGGGCAGAAACAGATTGTCCGCGATTTGGGGCGGCATGCCCGGGCCATTGTCGGCGATGATGACCTCGCAGGCCCGCTCGGTCTTCACGGACGTGATGCGAACCGTGGCCCCCGCGATCTTGTGCTCGATCAAGGCTTCGGCGGCATTTTTGCCAAGGTTGAAAAAGGCCATTTTGAGCTGCTCGGGGTCCATTTGCGCCGGCGGAATACTCTCGTCGAGTTCGGTCTCGATGCGGACCGTGCCGCCGCCGCCGTGGTGGTCGGCAAACACCTGGATGCCGGCGGCGCTTTCCCGCAGGACATCGTTGATCTTCGCCGCCCGGAATTTGGGCGTATAAAGCTTGCTGAATTGCAGGTAGCCCTTGGCCAGTTCCGCGCCTTCGCGCGCCGTGTTCGCCGCCAGGTCGTAGTCCTCTTTCAGGGTGCTGTCCGCAAACAGGTCGGGAGTTTTGGCCTCCAGATCCTCTTTGAGGCACACCAGCCAGGACTGGCTGCCGATCAGCTTGTTCTTGAGTTCGTGAATGACCTGATAGGAGGTTTGGCGGAGCCGCATGACCTCCATGCCGAAGGCGATGTTTGGCAGGATCCAGAACACCTCCTTCAGTTGGCGCCCATAGCAGGGCTGTTCCTTGAACGCGTCAATACTGAACTCGCTGGCCTGCGTGCTGACATCGAGCTCGGGCAGGATGTTCTCGTCAAACAGCAGTTGCAGGACGCCGGCACTCTTCAGGTTCCGCGCCGCCGCGGAGCTTTGGTGGATGGACACGATGGGGAGGCTGAGGAGGTAGCGGGTCTGCTTCGCGACCCGGGTGTCAATGCCGTTGAAATGCCGCTTGTCCGTCGGGGCATAGGAGTAGATGACGCGGCTGTGCCGCGCGGCGGAGCCGGCAATGCTGTCCCACGGGATCTTGACGCCAATCAGCGACTCCACATCGGAAAACAAAAACTGCAGGGTCGGCCCTTCTTCCGCGAGAATCGAGCCGCCCTGGGCGCCGGACAGCTCCATGCAAATGCGCAGATACTCGTTCAGCATCTCCTCCGGCGTCTTCTGGAGGCTGAACTGCAGTACGCGCTGGAATAATGCCTCGAACCTCTCCATACGTGCCCCTTGTTTACGGCCGGGCGGATGAACACGTGGCAAGGGCAAAATAGCCCCTGGCCGGCGCTTTGCCACCGGTAAGGCGGGTTCTACCTTAGTAGAACTACGCCGTCGGCTCCAGGAAATACATGCGCATGCTGCCCTTGCCTTTCACCTCGACGGCCGGGCGCTCTTCGAAACGGAAGCCTTCTCCGGCGCGCGCATGGGTGGCTTCCGAGACGTTGATGCGCATGGGTGCGGAGTGGCTCTCCATGCGGCTGGCCGTGTTGACCGTGTCGCCAAACACGTCGTAAATGTATTTGCTGACCCCGACCACGGCGCCGACCACCGGCCCGCTGTGAACGCCGACCCGGATGCGCCACTGGATCCGCGCCGTGACATTCCGTTGCTCAAGGGCGCGGATCATCTGTGAGGCGGCCTGGAGGATCTGCCGGGCGTGGCTCGCGTTGGCCTCGGGCATCCCGCACTCCTGGTTGCCTGGCGTGTGGTTGGCGCCGGCACGCAACTCCGCGAATATACCGTATCGGCCAACAGGTTGCACATCATGATGGGGCATCTACACTACCCGTTTGTCAAGTCGCGGGAACTGCGGGATCGGGGCGGCAGGTTACCGTTCCCGGTTTGGTGCGTACAGGGATGGGGACGCGTCATGCGTGCATTGGAGAACGTTGTCGATGGGGCGGAACGGTGGCGGTGGTCTTCGCGGCTGCTGGGGAACGCCGACGGCACCCACCTGGGGGATCGGGTCTTTCGGGCGGTCTGCCTGATTGGGTTCCTGACCGGGGTTCTCACCGGGTTGCTGAATTACGTTTCCGGAAATCCGGCGCGGGAGATGCTGTTTTCGGTCCTGGCCACCGGGGTGGCCGGGGGTGCTTATGTGCTTTCCGTGCGGTACCAGGGTGTCTGCTTGCTCAAAATCCCCCTGGTGGCGGCGTTGCTCGGCTTGTTGTGCGCGGCGTGGTTCACCAACCAGGGCTCGGAAGGGGCCACGCTGTTCTACTTGTTTCTCTGGTTTGTGGCGGTGATCATCATTTTGTCCAAACCCTGGAATTTTCTCCTGTGCGGCATTGGGGCGGCGGCGGTGGCCGGGTTGCTGCTGGTGGAGTGGCGCGTGCCGGGCGCCATAATTTCCTATCAGACCCCCGTGCATCGCGGGATTGATGTGGCCTTCTCCCTGCTGCTCTGCCTCGGCAGCGTCACGGCCCTGGTTTACCTGGTGGTGGCGGAGCACCGCAAGGAACATGCCCGCAATGAACAGCTCTGCCGGCAACTGGCGCAGGACAAGGCGGATCTGGAACAGGCGGTGCGGGAAAACCGGGCGTTGAAAGGGCTGCTGCCCATTTGCGCCACCTGCAAGAAGATCCGCGACGACGGCGGCCACTGGCACCGGCTCGAAACCTACATTACCCGGCATGCCGAAGTCAAATTCTCCCACGGCATCTGTCCGGATTGCGAACGCACCTATTACGCGGATTACGACATCAAGTGACACGGGAACGCGACCATGGAGCCGCTGTTTGTCGCCGCCGGCCTGCCGTTGAGTTCGTTCGGGTTCGGAGTTCCGCCTTCAGGCGGTGTCTGGCCACCCCCTCATGCCCCGCGGAACCCCCTTCGGTTAATCGGTTGCCGGTACAGAGTCCGCGGACACGGTTTGAGGCGCCGCGAAGGGGTTACCCTCCATGCTCAGGCAGGTTATAGTTCCCGCATGCTCGCGGATAACCGTGCCGGAATTGCCGCATCAGGCGGACAAAAACCTGCCCAACCTCACCCCAACCGCCTCGCGAACCGACAATGGCACTGGCAACGTCCAATGGGGCTGACATGGACTGGTTGTTTTCAATACTGGTAAGGCCCTGCGCCTTGATGCTCATCTATCTGCGATCCAGAGGACTGATGACGTTTCCGCGCACGAACCGGGTACTGACAAAGATGGGGCTTCTCCCGATTCGCGATCATTATTATGAGCCATACGTCAGCGAGTCGGACTTGCGCCGAAAACTCGATGCCCCGCGTGAACTCCCCGGTCTGGATCTGCGCCTGTCTTCTCAACTCGCTCTCTTGCGCTCTTTCTGCATGCAGGACGAACTTGCCACCATCCAGATGGAGCCGGGATTGCTCCGTTACGGATACCGCAACGTAACTTTTGGACCGGTGGATGCCGGTCTGCTCTACGGCATGGTGCGCCGCCATCGGCCAAAACGAATTGTGGAGGTCGGGTGCGGAATGTCAACACTGGTCATCCGGCAGGCATTGGAGTCGGGCGGTATGGCGTGTGACCATATCTGCATCGAACCCTTTGAAAACCCCTGGCTGGAAAAACTGCCGGTACGGGGGATTCGTGATCGGGTTGAACGGTTGAACCCCGGCGAATTAGCGGGTTTGCTGCACGCCGGTGATCTGCTGTTCATCGATTCTTCACATGTGGTAAAACCCCAGGGAGATGTCCTTTTCATCATCCAGGAGCTGCTGCCATTTCTGGAAGCCGGGGTGCTGGTGCATTTTCATGATATTTTCACCCCGCGCGACTACCCGCACTCCTGGGTGCTCGGAGCGCGGGTACTCTGGACCGAGCAGTATCTGCTCGAAAGCTTTCTCTGGAACAATCCCGGATGGGAAGTTATTTTGTCCGCAAATATGCTGGCAGAAGAGCATCACGAAGCCCTGGCCGAGGCTCTCCCCATTTTGCGGACCTATCCAAAGGGGATCCTGCCTGGAATCGCCCCGGTATTTCCGAATTCACTGTATATTCGCAAAAAGGAGACCTTCTGAAGCAAGATCCTCCCGTGCCCGAACAACGGTTTTACGATCTCACCGGCATCCACCCCATTACCTGCCCGTTTACCGGCGCGCGCACCCTCGCCGTGGATCGCGCCCACTGGGACGCCGCTACGGTGGCTTGGCGTCGCGAGGAGAGGCGGCGGCATCGGGGCGAATGGATATGAAAATCAAACGCCTATCAGTTTCTGCATATATTAGACGATGGAACGGTTGCT
The DNA here is from genome assembly GCA_903896595.1 of uncultured Lentisphaerota bacterium. Taxonomy (GTDB): domain Bacteria; phylum Verrucomicrobiota; class Lentisphaeria; order Oligosphaerales; family CAITYL01; genus CAITYL01. The sequence goes on along the minus strand of CAITYL010000244.1, from coordinate 854 downwards.
GAACGCCAACGACAAATAATATTAATCAGGAGATTTTCCATGTATGACAGCCGGAAACAACTGCCCACAGGTCTTGACGGACAAGAACAGCGTTCTAAAAACGCCCGGCATCATTTCCGCCTTGCGTCATCAGTCCTATCGCATATTTCGGTAAAGCCGTACCTGCGCCTGGTCATATGGATGCTTTTCTGCATATCTTCTGCGGCAACTGCCCTTGCAGATACGACCTATTGGACACCGTGGGTCACGGATTTAAAAACCAATTCCGCGACCATCAATTGGCTCGGAGAGGAAATTTCCACGGAATTGTTTTCGGTAGAGTATGCCACGAAAGAATTTTATGACGATAAGAAGACTTTTCAAACAAAAATTGAATCCTTGGCGCAAGGCACCTTTCAGCACATCCCGATTGCCGGACTTGAACCGGATACATCGTATGTCTATAAAGTGACTCTGCCTGCCCCTCCTGATAGTATTGTGCCATTATTTCCCATCGGCAATTTCAAGACGATGCCAGTCAGCGGCCCATTCACTTTTCTTGTCATCAGCGATAGCCATGCGCAGGAAAAACGATTCAAATACGTGGCTCATGCCATTGCAAAGTACGAGAATGATGCGCTTTTTATCCTTGATGGCGGTGACTATGCAAGCGCCGATCAAGAGGAATATTGGACCTTCTACTTCAATGATGAGGATGCCAGCAAGATGCTTGCGAAATTCCCCATCTTCAACACCATCGGGAACCATGAGTATCATACTCAAGTGTTGCAGTTGATTTTTGTGCTTAAAACAGGGTTCGCATTGGTGTGATATTTTATCATAACATACTATCATCAAGCGGCTTTCTTGCAGGG
>CAITYL010000243.1 GCA_903896595.1 uncultured Lentisphaerota bacterium | reverse complement strand
GGTGGGCTTGTGGTAAATGCGCCCTCCGGTATTTAGGAAACAAAAGTTTTAGGAAGGGGTTTGGGGAGCACCCTTTTTCAAAAGGGTGGCCCCAACCGTTTTTTTCCCGCTTTCTGTCCCGGCGGCAAAAGCGTCGCGGGCATGGGCGGCAAAGGCGCGGACCAGGGCGGGGGATTTGCCGCCGGTGGCGGGATTTTCAACTCCCGTATGGACATCCACGCCCGCCGGCCGCACCGCGCGGATGGCGTCCGCCACATTGTCCGGTGTCAACCCGCCCGCCAGGATGACCGGTTTGGCGGTGGCGTCAACCAAGGCGCGGCTGAGCGCCCAATCATGCGTCTTGCCGGTGGCGCCGGCCGCGCCGGTGGCCGGGTCGAAGGTGTCGGTGATGAAGGCGTCCACCCACGGTTCATGCCGGCGTAGCTCCTCCACGGGGGGGCGGGCGGTGTCGGGGCGCAGAATCAGGCTCTTGATCAGAAACAGCTCCGGCGCGGCCCCGCGCAGTTTTTCCAGTTCCGGGGTGGCGATCTCGCCATGCAGCTGCACGGCGCGGACCCCGAGGCCGCGGGCCAGGGGCAGGATCGCGTCAGCCTCGGCCAGGTAGGTGATGAGGACGGGGACCGCGTCCGGCGGCAGCTCGTGGATGAGCGTCGCCGCCGCTGCTTCCGGCAGGTCCGGCGCATGCACCGCCAGCCGCAGCGGGAACCCCAGCCAGCGGATGCCGCATGCCAGGAGCAGTCGCGCTTCGGCGGCGTCACGCACCCCGGCGACCTGGATGACACCGTAATGAAAAATGGGGCGGTCTGGCATGTTTTCGTTTGTCCTGATGGATTTTGTCGGACGATGTTGGGAACCCCCTTTTGAGGAAAGGCGGTTCCCAAACCCTCCGTCAAACCTTTTTGTACCTTTTTGCGGATTTCGCCGGCTGCCCCTGTGCCCCAAGCATGGATTGTTGCACTGGAGCGGCCGGCGAAATCCGCAAAGGGAGCACCCTTTTTCAAAAGGGTGGCCCCAACGGCCATGCACCCTGCACGCCGGTTATTCGTTCATCATCCGGTTGGTACAGTATACTACCGGAACGTTTTTTTCATGGGAGTTTGAGCCGATGAGCAATGAGTTGCATGTGGTGACCTGCCGGTTGCCCAAAGAGGCGGTTGAGGCGTTTGCGGAGTTCGCGGCGGCGCATGAGCTGGACTGGACGACGGTGGAGCTGCCGGTCGAGCCGGACGTGGAGGCGCGGGTGTTTGCCGAGACTGCCGCCGCGGCAGTGGCCAATCGCGACCTGATCCTGGCGGAACTGCCCGGCTGGCTGGAACCCGGACAGGGCTTGCTGGCCCCCCCCGAGGTGAGCACACTGGCGCGCGAAGACTGGGCCGAGACGTGGAAGCAGTTTTTCCATACCCTGCGGGTGAGCGAGCGGCTGGTGATCAAGCCGACCTGGGAAAGCTATGCCGCCCAGCCCGGGGACGTGGTGCTGGAATTGGATCCGGGCATGAGCTTCGGCACGGGCCGGCACGGCACCACCCAGGCTTGCCTGGAGTTCCTCGATCAGTACAGTTCTGGCCTTGAAGGACAACCGTTTCTGGATGTCGGTACCGGCTCTGGCATTCTGGCCATGGCGGGACGCCGGCTGGGCCTGGCGCCGGTCATGGCCTGTGACAATGACCCGCAGGCGGCCGCCATTGCCCGGGAAAACCTGGCGCGGGCCGGTTTGGGCGAGGTGACGGTGACCGCCGCCGCCCTGGAGGAGTGGCAGCCGCCGGTGCGCGGCCGGATCGTGGCCGCCAATATCTTGGCGCCGGTGCTGCTTGAACATGCGGAACGGTTGCGCGGCTGGCTGGCCACGACGGCGCCCAGCTATCTCCTGCTGTCCGGCATTCTGACCGAGCAATACCCCGCCATTCTGGAGCGGTATCAGGCGCTGGGGCTGCGCGAATGCGCCCGCCGCACCCTGGATGAATGGACCAGCGGCTGCTTTGTCGTCCTCGAACCCACGGCTGATGGCACCGGATTTTAGGCCGGGGCATGACCGTTCTGTTGGACGATGTTGGGGCCACCCTTTTGGAAAAGGGTGATCCCCAAGCCCCTTCCTAAAACTTTTGCATCTTAAAACCGGTGGGCGCTTTCGCCGCAAGCCACCGCTCGGTGATGCGACAGTTTGCCCGAACGGCTTTTGGCGAAAGCGCCCACCGCGTATTAGGAAACAAACAGGTTTGACGGAGGGTTTGGGAACCGCCTTTCCTCAAAAGGGGGTTCCCAACATCATTTGACAAAACGGTCATGCACTCCTAGGCAGGCGCATTTGCCATTCGTTCGCGTCCGGCTATCTTCCAACTATAATGGCGGAGACCGGTGTCAATTCAACGATGAGTTTTTGGGAGCACCTGGAGGAATTCCGCTGGGTGCTGTTCAAGAGTGCCGGGGCGTTGATGGTGACCACGCTGCTCGGGTTTGTTTTCATCCCGCGGCTGCTGGGCTTGCTGCAACTGCCGATTAAGCGTTTGGGCAATCAGGTGGTGGTGGAACTGGTCTTCAGCGCGCCCATGGACGGCTTCATGATCCAGTTCAAAATGGCGCTCCTGGCCGGGGTCGCCATGGCCCTGCCGTTCATGCTCTATTTTTTGTGGGGTTTCATCACCCCCGCCCTGCATGAACGGGAACGGCAGGTGGCCGGGAGCGTGGCCGCCGCCGCGGTTGTGCTCTTCCTGCTGGGCGCGGCGTTGGGCTATGGCCTGCTCTACTTTACCCTGCCGGTGCTGGCCTCCTTTGGGCTGGAAGGGGTGCGGCAGTTGTGGAATTACCGGCAATACATCGACTTTTGTTTCGCGCTCATTCTTGGCACGGGGCTGGTTTTTGAATTTCCGTTGGTCCTGTTGATCCTGGTCAAACTGGGCTTTCTCTCCGTGGCCACGCTGCGTCGGGTGCGTCCCTACGCCGTGGTGGTTATTTTTGTCGTTTCCGCCGTGGTCACGCCGTCGACGGACATTGTCACCCAGTGCGCCCTGGGGGTGCCGCTGTGGCTGTTGTACGAAGCGACCATCTGGGTCGCCGCCTTGATGACTCGCAACTCAACCGAACCGAATGATGCCTCCGAAACCGCAACCCACCCCGAATCACAGGAGTAACCCATGCCCAACATCGGTATGCAAGAACTGGTCGTCATCTTTCTCATTATCCTGCTGATCTTTGGCGGCAAAAAGATTCCGGAAATCGCCCGCGGCATTGGCAAAGGCATCCGCGAATTCCGCAAGGCCAAGGACGACGTGACCGATTCTCTGGATGAGAAGCCGGCCTCGCCGGAAGCCAAGAGTGTGGCGCCGCCCCCGGTCACGCCGCCGGTGGACGACAAGAAATAGTCAATACCGGGGATGCGGACAGCTTGTTTTTTAAGCAGCAAGTCATTGCGCTTGGGGGGGGAATTTGGTTGGTCTGATTTTGCAGCATTACGAACAATTTGACTCCAAGTAGGCGGAGCCGCCTTTCGACGGCTCCGCTTCTGCGTTTCGTGCGTGGACGAAACGCGGGCGACGACCATGTTACACGGCTTGCAGTTCCGTATGCATGGCCTCCGGCCATTGTCCCTCCAAGAGGGGCGTATTCTGGAGGCGGGAGCCGGCCTGGCGCGTCAACGCCGTGTCGGCTCTTTGCTTTAGCGGAATACTATGGTACATTGTTTACAGATTTTAAGTGTTCCTTTAGTTTTGTAAACATCGGAGGCGGGCACCATGGGCACCACGGAGAACCTGTTCGGGCAGCGGCTGCGACAGGCGCGCACCATGCGCGGGTGGTCGTTGCGTGAGTTGGCGCAGGAGACGGGGAGCAAGGTATCCCACAATGCGCTGGCGCGGTACGAGCGCGGCGAGATGTCGCCGGGAAGCGCGGTGTTGATTGCCGTGGCGGCGGCCTTGGGGCAGCCGGTGGATTTCTTTGTGCGGCCGTTCACGATCAAGCTGGTGGGCATCCGCTTTCGGAAAAAGGCGGGGCTATCGGAAATGGAGAAAAAGGCGGTCCGGGAACAGGCGGTGGATTTTCTGGAGCGCTACCGCGAGGCCGAAGAAATCGTCGGCGATGTCCGCACCTTTGTGCCGCCCCTTGAAGGCAACCCCGTCCGCTCCCTGGAAGAAGCGGAGCAACTGGCGACGGCGTTGCGGGAGAAATGGAACTTGGGGAACGATGCCATTCCCAGTGTGATTGAACTGTTGGAAAACAAGGGCATCAAAGTCTGCGAGTTGACGGCGGCCGTGAATGACGGATTCGATGGCTTCAGCGCCGCTACGGACGCCGGGCCGGTGGTGGTTCTGGCCGGCTGGCTCGACAAGAACCTGCCGCGGAAACGCATGACGGCCGTACATGAGCTGGCGCATGTGGTGCTGCCGCTTCCCGAGGACGAGGAGTTGGAAGAAAAGATCGCCACCTATTTTGCCGGCGCGTTCCTGTTGCCGAAAGAGACCTTTTCCGAGGCGTTCGGGAAGGTGCGGAACCGGTTCAGCCTTCGGGAACTGATCGAGATGAAACTTCAGTTCGGGGTTTCCATCATGGCCATGATGACGCGCGCCAACCAGTTGGGGCTGATCCAGGCGGCGACCTACCGGAAATTCTGGGAGTATGTCAAGCAGGAGCAATGGCGGGAAAAAGGTGGCGAACCCGGCGACGAGGAATACCGGGGCCAGGAGGCGCCGATGCGCTTTCCGCAACTGGTGCGGCGGGCGGTGGCCGAAGAAGAGATCAGCCTGTCCAAGGGTGCGGCCCTGCTGAATCAGGACTTGGGGGCGTTCCGGAAAGAGCTGAGAGAGGTCATCGCCTGAGGACGCCCCATGAAAGCCGCCGTCAAGGACGCCAACATCCTGATTGATCTTGCGGAGGCCGACCTGCTGGGGCTGTGGTTCAAGCTGGACATTGAAATGCACGTCAGCCTGCCGGACGCCTCGGCGTACCAACTTGCGCAAACCCTGGGCGCCATCCTCCTTTCAGGGGACCGGACGTTAAGGAACGCGGCAACCAAGAGCGGAGTTGAGGTTCGAGGTGTATTGTGGGTGCTTGATTCGCTGGTCCAGAAGAAATTGCTGCCAGCGGTAGAAGCGGCGGCACGATTGCACCGGCTGATGACCGGCCAGAGCTTTCTTCCGCCTGTGGAGTGCGCCAAGCGGTTGGGACGCTGGGAAGGGAAAGACTCGCGATGAAAAACGTTGGAGTTCATACCGAACGGGCCTTTGAGAGCGTCGTTGAGGCGCATCTGCTACCAACGGATACCTCCGATCCGTCAATATCTGCTCCGCCGCCGGGGCGTGCCGTTTGTCCGCGGTGCGAACGGCCTCAGGTCGTCTGTTATTGCGCCCACCTGCATGCCTTGCCCACGCAGACCCGGGTGATCCTGTTGCAGCATCCGCGGGAACAGGAGATGGCGGTGGGCACGGCGCGGATGGCGCACTTGTCGCTGCCCAACTCCGTGTTGCGGGTGGGGGTTGATTTTGCGCAGGATGCTGTGATCCAAGGGGAACTGGCATCGTCGTCATCGGCCTACGTGCTGTTTCCCAAGCCCGGCGCTCGTGACATCCGGGAACTGCGCGGGGTTTCGGACGTGAAATTAATTGTGATTGACGGTACCTGGCGCGAGGCCAGGAAGTTGCTGCACCTGAATCCCTGGCTGCAACAGTTGCCGATGGTGGCGTTTACACCGTCGCATCCGAGCGAGTACCGCATCCGCAAGGAGCCCGCGGCGCATTGTGTGTCCACGATTGAGGCCCTGGCTGAGGCGCTTGGGTTGATTGAACCGGATGGCTTTGCCACCGAAAAGTTACTGGAGCCGTTTCATGCCATGGTGGCGCGGCAGGTGTGGTACCAGACGGAAGTGGGCAAGGGACGGAGCCGCCATGTGCGGCGGCGCAAGCCCCGGAAACCGCCATTTGCGCGCTTGGCCCAGGATTACGGCCGGCTGGTGTGTGTGCAGGGCGAAGCCAATGCCTGGCCGGTGCGGGATCCGAACTATCGGGAACCCAGCGTTGTACATTGGGTTGCCCACCGGCCCGCGAGCGGCGAAAGCTACGAGGTGTTCGTCGCTCCCAAGGGGCCGTTGGCCCCGCTGACCTGTGGCCACGCCGGGATTTCCGAGGCCCAGGTGCGGGGTGGGGTGTCGCCGCAGGCCTGGCTGCAGTCGTGGCAGGCTTTTCTCCGGCCGGATGACGTGCTGGTGCTGTGGGGGCATTTTTTCAGCAGTCTTGCCGAGCGGGAAGGGTGGGTACGGCCGGGGGCGCCGGTGGATTTGCGTGCCCTGGCGGCGCAGGCCTTGCAGCATCGCAGCGGGACGGTGGAAGGCCTGCTGGAGCGGGTCGGCAGCGGGTGCCAGGTCACGGATCTGGGCTTGCAGGGGCGCGCCGGCCGGCGCCTGTCCACACTGGTGGCCCTGGTCAAGACGCTGGCCGACTCGAGCCGTTACCCGGCCGCTTAAAAATGGATAGTTGGAGGGCGGCGCGAAGCTGGGCTTCGGTGATGACGCCGGGGCGGAGGATGCGCAGGGTACCGTCGGCGGCGAGGGCGGCGACGGTGGAAGCCTGGCCGAGGCGGGCGGGACCGCCGTCAATGAGCAGGTCGGGCTGGCCGTCGAGCCCCGCCACGGCGCCGGCCACATCGGTGCCTGGCGGGGCGCCGGAGAGGTTGGCGCTGGTGGCGGCGAGCGGCTCGCCGAGCAATTTCAGGGCGCGGCGGATGAACGCATGGTCGGGCAGGCGCAGGCCGATGGTGGCCCCGGGGGCCTCGCCGGCGGCGGGACAGACCAGGGTCAGGGGGCCCGGCCAAAAACGGGCGGCGATCCGTTGGATGTGGGCATCCGGCAGCAGCCCGGCGCGTTCGGCCATGGCCAAATCGAAGGCCAGCATTTGCAGCTGTTTGTCGCGCGGCCGGCGTTTGAGATCGAACAACCGCTCCCACGCCGCGGGGTCGTTCCAGCGCACGGTCAGACCGTACACCGTTTCGGTCGGCACCGCCACCACGCCGCCGTGGCGCCAAACCGTGACCGCCGCTTGTGCCGCCGCGTCCTCATCGCCGATGGTTAATGCGACGGTATTCATTCCCCGGGGATGGGGGTGAGGGGATGGCCGATGGGTTGGGTGAGAATGATGTTTTGCGCGGGGCGCAGCTTCATGGCGGTGGCCAGAATCTCGCGATCAATCATGCCGCAGACCACGGTGGCCAAATGTTCGGAGGCGGCGAACAGATAGACGTTTTGGCTGACATACCCGGTGTCGGTGGCGGAATAGAAAACGCGGTCGGTCTCGGGGGCGTCCTTCATGCGGGACAGGTCCGCGACAAAGATCAGGACAATGGGAGGCGGGTGGGCAAAGGTTTGGACGGTGGCCTGGACACGCAGGTCGGCGGGCAGGACCGGGACGAGGGCGTGCTTGGAGGGATTGTAGAGAAACAAGCCGTCCGCGGCGGCCACATAGACATCAATTTCGCGCCAATCACAGGCGGTGGGGGCGGTGCGCCGGCCGGAATCCGGGCGGTTGACGCCGATGGCGGCCCACAACAGGTCGCCGAGCAACTGGGGCGACAGGGGTTCCTGGCTGAATTGCCGCTGGGTGCGCCGGGCCTTGAGCGCCTGCATCAGCGGCGCGCCGGCGTCCAGGCGGGGCGGCGGCAACTGGCGCGGGGTGGCGGGCGCGACCACCGCCGGGACATTGGTTGGCGGGGGGGGCGGGGTGGACGGTGCGGCGGAGTCCGCCGCCATAGCCAGGGCTGCGGCGGTAAGCCAAAGGGCGGCACTGGCACGGCGCCAAAGGATGGACGACTGATTCATCGGATTACCTCATGGGGACGTTGTTGCAACTCCCAAACCGAGTTAAAGATAAGGCCATTCCGCCGGATTCTCAACTGGTTCAATCCGTCACGTTGGGGCGGCGGCGCGGGGGTAGCTGCCAAGGAGCTTGACGGATTGGCATTGTTCGCCAAGATCGTGCAGCATGGCTTGAACCTTGGGCTCGGCGGCGTGTCCGACAAAATCGACGAAGAAGTGATAATCCCAAGACTTGCGGCGGGAGGGGCGGCTTTCAATAAAGGAAAGGCTGATGCCATGGCGGCGGAACGGTTCGAGGCTGTCGAGCAGGGCGCCGACCCGGTCCTTGATGGCGAAGAGGATGGAGGTTTTGTCGTTGCCGGTGGGGGCGGTGTCGCGGGTGCCGATGACGAAGAAGCGCGTGGTGTTGCCGGCGGTGTCTTCAATATTGGCTTCCATGACGGGCAGGCGGTACTGTTCCGCGGCGAGGGGGCCGGCGATGGCCCCGGCGTCTTCCTCGGCGGCGGCGCGCGCGGCGGCTTCGGTGGTGCTGAAGGTTTCGACCAAGGGGACGGCCGGCAGGTGCCGGCGCAACCACTGCCGGCACTGGCCAAACACTTGGGGATGGCTGTACAGGACGCGCAGACGTTCGCGCGAGCCGCTGCCGATCAGGTGGTTGTGGATGCGCATGTTGATTTCGGCGCTGATCTTGACCGGGGAGTCGGCAAACATGTCCAGGGTATAGGTGACGGCCCCTTCGGTGGAGTTTTCCACCGGCACGACGCCGAAGGCCGCCTGGTTGCGGGTCACGGCCTCGAAAACGTCGGGAATGGTCGGTCGGGCCAGATAGTGGACGGTGTTGCCAAAGCGGCCCAGGGCGGCCTGGTGGGTGTTGGTGCCTGACGGACCGAGATACGCGACGGCGGGGGCTTGGCGCAATTCCAGGGCGGCGGCCTGAATTTCGCGAAAAATCGCTTTGGCGCGCTCCGCCGACAACGGCCCCTGCCCGGCCGCCAGCAGACGTTCCAGTTCGCCGCTTTCCCACAGGGCCTGTTCCGGGTCGGCGGCGCCGCCGGCGGCGGTGCCGACCAGCCGGCAACGCGCGTTAAGCAGGTCCAGCAACTGCTTGTCCAGGGTTTCGAGTTGGTTCTGCCAAGCGTGCATAATTGGGAGAGAGAAGGCGGCAGGCACGGGGGCCTGCCCCTACTTATGGGGTGACGGGGGCGGGCATGGCTTCGGCGAGCCAGGCGGCGATGTTGCGGGCGCCGGCGGGGTTGTGGTGGCACCAGTCGCGCATCCAATGTCGGGTGCTCTTTTTCCCGTTGACCTCAAACCGGGCGTGGACGTCCACGACGGGAATCTGATGCTGCGCGCAGAGATGTCTGGCCTGGGCCATGGTGTGATCGAAGCTGGCTGCCATCTCGGTCGCCCACTTGAGCTGTTCCGGGCCGAGACGTTCCGCCTCGTCCTCGGGCAGGATCGGATTGGGCGTCCAGAACAGGATGGGGCAGCCGAGTTCCTTCAGCTTGGCGAAAAGCTCATTAAGCGATTGGCCGGCGGCGTCCGGTGGCAGGCGGTGGCGGGGGTGGCGGTCATAATCGGTCGCCGGGTCGACCCAGGCATCGCCGAGGACAAAGGAGACCATGACCAGGTGCGGGGCGAAGGCGGTCACGTCCCGCGGGACCCGTACGGCACCCTGCGCGCTGGTGGTGCCGGGGATGCCGGCGTTGATGACGCAGGTGCGGCGGGAAGTGTCCTCGTTAAGCTTGTGCTGGAGGAGGGCGGGCCAAGCTTCGGCGGGGTCGGCGGCGGACCACGTCAGATCATCGCCCAGGGCGACAATGCGCAGGTCGGCGGTCTGGGCGGCGGTGATGACGTCATGGGTCAAGTGCGGCGGCCATTGGGCAATGGCCGGGTCCTGGTTCCACCGGCCATTATTGGGGAGACGGATGACGTTTTTGTGGGCTTCGTCGCGATGCACCGGGGGTTCCTGGCGTTTGACGGCGAGGGTTTTTTCGTTGCAGGCGGCGCAGACGGTGGGCTTGGTGAACGCCCCCTTTTCGGTCAGCAGTTGCTCATAGGCGGACCAGGCAATGGACGCGCCGCAGGTGGCGCAGGGGACATCACTGGCGGGGTGCTTGGCTTGGAACTCCTCGCAGGCATGGCAGCGGCGGCCGGCCGGGGCGGGTTTGCCGGCGCAACGGTCGCGGACTTGGTCGGCGGCGTTGTAGGTCCACGTGTTCGTGCAACCGGGGACGGCACAGGGCATGGCCCGCTCCTTGGTCTCCTTGATCCGGCGGGTGCAGACTTCGCAGAGCCGGCCTTGGGGCGGGGGGCGTCCGGCCAGCCAGTCCTGAAGTTGGGCGGTGCGGGTATGGGGCCAGGTGTGGGTGCAGCCGCGGTGACGGCAGGGCATCGCCTGGTCGCTAATGGAGGAGAGGAAGCGGAAACATTCGGCGCACATCCGTCCTTGGGCCGGGTGTTCCGGACCATGATTCAGCAGGTGTTCCAACTGGGCGAACGCGGGAAACGGCACGGTGCGTTTGCAGTTTTTAACCTTGCAGGGGACTTCGGCGTCCTTGAGCGAGGCCACCTTGGCGGCGCAGTCGCGGCACATCCGCTTGGGCGCGGCGGTGAGGGCTTTGCCGGCCGCCAGGTGTTCCAATTGTTGGTAGCGGTTCCACGTCCAGCTGCTGTGGCAGCCTTTGATGCGGCAGGGCACGGCCTGGTCGCGCAGGGTCTGGTATTTTTGGAAACAGGTCGGGCAAAAACGGGCTTGGGCGGCGGTGCCGTCGTCGCGCCATTGTTCGTCCCGGGTCAGCAGCCAGGTACCGGAACAGCCCTTGATCCGGCAAGGCATCTCTTTGTCCTGCATGGAATTGCGCTTGTTCTTGCAGGCATCGCAGAGGCGTCGCGGCGGCGGTTCGTTGCGGAGCAGGGCCTCGTGCTGCTGCTGACGCGGCCAGGACCAGGTGGCGGTACAGCCGCTGCCGCTGCACGGCATTGGCCGGTCTTGCAGGGTCGCCAGTTGCTCGCGGCAACTGTCGCAGAGCCGGTCGGCGGGGGCCGTGCCGCCGCGGGGAATCGGGATCAGGGAATGGCAGCCGGAAATGCGGCAGGTGACCGCGCTGTCCGGGAACAACTCACCCAAGGTGCCAAGACTTTTGCCAGAGTGGTTCATCGTGATGACCCGATGCGGATGAGAGTTCCTGATAACCGGCGCGCCAGGGCCGGTGAAGGCGCGCCGGCGGGCCGTGGCGATGGTGGTGGTGTGGAGGTTACCACCAGCGGCGCTGGCGTTTGGAGGAGGAGCGGACGGCGCGGGACAGGGTATCCATTTCCTGAAGGACAATCCCGGTGCCATTGGCCACGGCGGTCAAAGGGTCGTCCGCGACGGTCACGGGCAGGCCGGTTTCCTCGGACAACAGGCGGTCTAAGCCGCGCAACAGCGCGCCACCCCCCGCCAGCACGATCCCGTGGTCAATCAAGTCGGAGGCGAGTTCGGGCGGGCAGCGTTCCAAGGTGACGCGGACCACCTCGACGATGCGGGTGACCGGTTCCATCAGCGCCTCGCGGATTTCCTCGGACGTGATGGTGACGGTCTTGGGCAGGCCGCCCATCAGGTCCCGGCCCTTGACCTCCATGGTCAATTCCTTCTCCAGCTTGTAGGCGCTCCCCAACTCCATCTTGACTTGCTCGGCGGTGCGCTCGCCAATCAGCAAGCTGTAGGCGCGCTTCATGTATTGGACAATGGCCATGTCCATGGCATCGCCGCCATTCTTGATGGATCGGGACTCGACAATGCCGGCCAGCGAGATGATGGCCACCTCGGTGGTACCACCGCCGATGTCCACGATCATATTGCCCGTGGGATCCGCCACCGGGATGCCAACGCCGATGGCAGCGGCCATCGGTTCTTCAATTAAATGCACTTCGCGGGCCCCGGCGCGCAGGGCGCTTTCTTTTACCGCGCGGGTTTCCACCTCGGTGATGCCGGAGGGGACGGCGACCAGCACGCGCGGCTGGACAAATTTGCTGCGGCTTTTGCACTTTTGGATGAAATGCCGGAGCATTTCCTCGGTGATCTCGAAGTCCGCGATCACGCCATCCTTCATCGGGCGCACGGCGCGGATATTGCCGGGCGTGCGGCCAAGCATGCGCTTGGCTTCCATGCCGACCGCCAGCACCTTGTTGGTGTCGGCCATCACCGCGACCACGGACGGTTCCCGCAGCATGATGCCTTTGTCGCGCACATACACCAGGGAGTTGGCCGTCCCCAGGTCAATGCCGATGTCGTTTGAGAAAAGCGAAAGCAGTTTTTGAATGAACATCCGGCTAGCTCCACGCGCTGGCCTGCGGTTCTCTACCATCCTGGCACACGCACCACCCCCGAGGGGCGGTTTTCCGCCCGTCCCGGTGTGCCGTTCCTAAACATGCTTCATTTTACACCATTTCGCCGCGCTTTCCAGTGCAGAGGTTACCGAACTTTAAAAAACGCCTCCGCGGCGGGGCATTATTGGTTTCGTCGGGATGAATAAAACGCCGGTGCCAACCTAACGTTCCATGCTCGGAAAGAAAATCACGCTTCACGTTTTACGTTTCACCCCTCAACCCCTCAACCCCTCAACCCCTCAACCCCTCAACCCCTCAACCCCTCAACCGCCCAACCGCCCAACCGAAAAAGTAGTTTTGCCCGTAGCTCGGTATATAGTACCGGCCACGGGCGCCGTCCGCGTCACGGGCCGCCGGAGACGGGTTCGACCATGAAGCAGTTTTACGAAGTCAATGTTGCGCCCGGTATCCACTATCCCTGTGCCGCCGAGGATACGCTTCACCTCAAACCGGGCGACGAGGTGGTCCTCAAGTGCGAACGCTACGAGGAGTTTGGCCGGATCGTCCGCCTGCGCGGCGCCAGCGCCGGCGCCCAGGCCGAAGACGATGAGGATGAGGACAGCGAGGGTACCGACAAGGGGCGCCGCCTCCAGGGGCAGACCACCCCCACGGTCCTGCGCCGGGCCACGACCGCCGACCAGAGCCGGGTTCATGAAAATGACACCCGCGCCCGTTCCCTGTTGCGCACCGCGATGCAGAAAATTCACGAACACCGGCTGGTTATGAAGGTGGTGCATCTGCACCTGGTGCTGGACAGCAGCCTGCTGGTCGTTCAATTCACCGCCGAAACCCGGGTGGATTTCCGCGAGCTGCTGCGCGACCTGTCCCGGTGCCTGCACGCCCGCGTCGAGTTGCGCCAAATCGGCGTCCGTGACGAAACCGCCATTCATGGCGGCCTCGGCCCCTGTGGCCGCGCCTTCTGCTGTGCCACCTTTCTCGCCCATTTCCGCAGCATCAACGTCAAGACCGCCAAGGAACAGGGACTGTCCCTCAACCCGGTCAACATCTCCGGCGTTTGTGGCCGGCTCAAGTGCTGTCTGCGGTACGAGTCCGATGGCTACCGGCAAATTCTGCAGGGCATGCCGCGCCTGGGCACCCTGTGCGACACCCCTGACGGTTCCGGCAAGATCTGCGACCTGATGCCGCTGGTCAGCCGGGTCCGGGTCATGCTGGTGCCGGGCGACGGCCAGCCGGGTGGCTTCCGTGATTATCCGCTCGACCAGATCACGGTGCGCCCCCCGCCCCCGCGGTCGTCCGCTCCCCACCGGTCAAACGAAACGCCTGCGGGCTGATGCCGCCCCTGGGAACGCCAATCTTCCGATTGACGCGTCCCTTTCCGCCGCCGCCCTAAAATGTTTGCGGATTCCGCAGGCAGTCTCCGGGCAACAGACCATGCATGGGACAGCAAGGACTGCCTGCGGAATCCGCAACTCCGGCTTGGCTTTTGGCCGGCCTTGGGTATTTTACTGACCATGGATCCGATCGTACTGGAACAGGTGGGCAAGGATTATCCCGGCGGTGTCGCCGGGTTGCGTGATTTTTCACTGACCGTCAAGGCCGGGGAGATTTTTGGTTTTTTGGGGCCCAATGGCGCCGGCAAGACCACCACGATCAAAATGTTGCTCGGGTTTTTTCCGCCCAGTGCCGGCGTGGTGCGGGTGTTCGGGGACGACCCGGCCCGGCCGGAGAGCCGCCGCCGCCTCGGTTATCTGCCGGAGGTCGCCCAGTATTACGGTTTTCTCACACCGCGGGAATTGTTGCGTTTTTACGGCCGCGTCTGCAATCTGCCGGCCGAACGGATCACCCGGCGCACCGCCGAGTTGCTGGCCCTGGTCGGCCTGGAAGCCGCCGCCGACCGTCCCATGAAAACGTTTTCCAAGGGAATGCAGCAACGGGCCGGCATTGCCCAGGCGTTGCTGCACGATCCCGACCTATTGATTTTGGATGAGCCGATGACCGGTCTTGACCCGTTGGCCCGGGCCCAGTTCCGCGAGGTTATTCTCGCCCAGCGCCAGGCCGGCAAAACGGTCTTTTTTTCCTCCCATGAATTATCCGAGGCCGAAATGATCTGCGACCGCGTGGGCATTCTCAAGGCCGGCCGCCTGCTGTGGTGCGGGCCGACCCGCGACCTCGCCGGGGACGGCCAGGGCAATTTGGAACGCATCTTTCTCAAGCTGATCACCCAACCCCAACCCGGCATAGCCGGAACCAAAACGAACATCGAACATTCAACGTTCAACATCCAACGTGGATGATTCGACGTTGGACGTTGAATGTTCAATGTTGTAATGTTTGATTTAAAATCTTGCGTATCTTGCACTAGGTTTCATTGGTAAGGTACTAATGATAAATATATTACAACGCATCCTGGCGGTGGCTGGACTGTCGGTGACGGAACTGTTCCGGCGCCGCGACGTGATTGTCGCCTTTCTGCTGGCGGCGGTGATTCTGGTGCCGCTGGCCGCCTTTAATTTGTTTGACGTCAAAGGCGTTGTGCGGTATCTGCGGGAGCTTGCCTTGCTGCTGGTCTGGCTATTTTCGGTGGTCATCACCATTACCACCGCGGCCCGTCAGGTGCCGGCAGAAATCGAGGCGCGCACCATTTATCCTTTGCTGGCCAAGCCGTTGCGTCGCGGCGAATTTCTGGTCGGCAAGTTTCTGGGCGCGGCGGCGGCGGCCATGGCCAGCACCCTGTTGTTCTACGTCTGTTACGCGCTCTTGGTTGGCATCAAAGAGGGCGCCTGGCCCAATCCCGTGTTCCTCCAGGCGGTGGTGCTGCATCTGGCGGCGCTTGGGTTGCTCGCCGCCGTGGTCATTCTCGGCTCGGTGCTGTTGACTCCGTCGGCCAATATCACCGTGGCCGCCTTGTTGACGGCTGGCATGTTGCTGTTTGGCCAGCGTCTCGCCGATGTGGCCGGCGCGGGGAGTGCCGTCCTCGGCGGCATCGTCCTGGTGGCCCATCTGTTCCTGCCTCATTTTGAGTTTTTTGACCTTCGTCTGCGCGTGGTTCACAGCTGGCCCGCCGTGGACACCGCCACGTTTCTGGCCGTTCTGCTGTACGCCGCCCTTTATACCGGCGCCGCTCTCGCCCTGGCGGCTTGGCGCCTGCAGAAACGGAGTTTGTGATCCGGTGCAAGCGGGAAACGGCACAACTTCGGCGGGCGTGGTCTGGTTGGCCGCCGGGTGTGGCCTGGCGGCGCTGGCGGTCGGCCAGTGGGTGGTTCAGCGGCCGGCGGTGGCGGATTTGCCGCGGGAGGACGTGTTGTCTTTGTTGTTGGGCGGCGCCCGTGAGGCCGCCAGTCTCTCGCTGTTTGACCGGGCCGACCAGTATTTCCATGGCGGGGTCACCCACGAGGATTTCCATGGTGCCTTCGCCACGGCGGCCAAGTCGGCCGCGCCCGCCGCCACCGTTGATGACGGTCATGACCAAGATTCGGCTCATTCCGGCCGGGACGTTGCCCGTTCCCACGCGTGGATTCAAGCTTGGCTGGCCCATGACCCGTGGTGCCGTCTGAATGCGGTCATCCACCCCTCCGAGCACCGTCATCTGATGGGGGCCGTGCAGGAGAAGGAAGTCATTCCCTGGGTGTGGGCGGCGGCCAAGCTCGATCCCCACAATGTGCTTGCCTACACCACCGGGGGCTATTGGCTGGCCCGGCGCGTCGGCCAGCCCGCGGAGGGCGTACGTTTTCTGGAGGACGGCATTCGCCACAATCCGGAAAACAGCGAGCTTGAATTTACCCGGGGCGAGGTCCTGCTCAACACCCTGCATCAACCCGAGGCGGCTTATTCGGCCTTTACCGCCGCCTTGCGCAAGTGGCGGCTCGGCACCACTCCGGAAGAGCAGGACGATAATAAATTTCTCAAGGGGCGCATCCTGCTTTATCTCGCGGGATTGGAAGAGAAGCGCGGCCGGCCCGAAGTCGCCCGCCAACGTTACGGCGAGGTGCTCGATTATCTTCCCAACGATCCCGCTGCCCAGCGGCACCTGTTTGACCTGACCCCGGTCGTTTCCCCGCCGCCTGCTCCGGCGGGCCGCTAATTCGCCTGGGGGGCCGGACCTAAAAGCGCAACCGGTTGCTATTCTTCCCGGTACGCGGTACTTTACACCCCAAGCGGGGTGATTCATGCGCCTTCAAGCGAAAAACCCGAATGGGACGATGAGACGTTTCTCAATGGCCAAGGACCGGCTTTGTCTTCCGGGGAATGGTGTCGCGCGGTGCGTGCAATGGGGTGCCCGATGATGGAAGATGACGAACGGCGCCGGCAGGCCGACGCGCTCGCCCGGAAGACAGCGGCGGCGCCGGACCCCCTCGCGCCCCAGTCCTCCGCGGAACTCCAGCAGGCGCTCCACGAGCTGCGGGTGCATCAGCTTGAGCTGGAGATGCAAAATGAGGAATTGCGCCGGACGCAGGCGGATTTGGAAGCCGCGCGGACACGCTATTTCGACCTCTATGATCTGGCTCCGGCGGGCTATTGCGCCCTCAATAAGAAGGGGGTGATCTTGGAGGCCAATCTCGCGGTTGCCACCCTGCTGGGGGTGGCCCGGGGGATGCTGCTCAAACAGCCGATCACCCGGTTTATTTTCCCCGAAGATCAAGATCGTTACTACCTGTGCAGCAAAACGCTCGTTGAGATCGGCGCGCCGCAGACGTGTGAGTTGCGAATGATCAAACCGGACGGCGCGACGTTCTGGGCGCGTCTGGATGCGACCGCCGCGTCAGACGACGATGGCGACCTCACGTGTCGCGTCGTGATCTATGACATTACCGACACGAAGCAGACCGCGGCGGCGTTGTGGGCGCGTCAGGAGTTATTGTCGCTGTTCTTGCGTCACTCACCCATTTACGTCTTCATCAAGACGGTGACGCCCACGGAGAGCCGCGTTCTGCAAGCCAGTGACAATTGGCAGCAAATGCTTGGCATCTCCGGTTCGGAGATGGTGGGCAAGACCATGGAGGAACTGTTTCCCGCCGACCTGGCCGCGAAAATGACCGCCGACGACTGGGCCGTTGTCACCACTGGCGCGGTCTTGAAGGTGGACGAGGAATTCAATGGCCGCACCTATGCCGCGTACAAGTTTCCGCTCGCCCATGGCGGCAAAACGTTACTGGCGGGATACACCATTGACATCACCGAACGCAAGCAGATCGAAGCCGAACTGGACGCCGAGCGGGCACGTTATTTCGACTTCTATAATCTGTCGCCGGTGGGCTATTTCACCCTCAACGAAAACGGGATCATCCTGGAGGCTAACCTCACCGCCGACACCTTACTGGGGGTGGCGCGGGGCGCGCTGGTCAAGCAATCCGTCACCCAGTATATCCACAAAGAGGACCAGAGTATTTACTGCTGGTGCCGCCAGCGTCTTTTTAGAACACGGGTCTCGCAGACCTGTGAATTGCGGATGATGAAGGAGGACGGCACGACCTTTTGGGCGCATTTGGATAGCATTATCGCGCAGGAGGATATTAAAGGCGTACCCGCGTGGCGCATCGTGCTGAGCGACATCACCGAGCGCAAGCGGTTGGAAGCCTACCGCGAAATGGGCCGGGATGTGCTTTTGCTGCTCAACGAGCCGGGAGACGTGCAGGGGGCCATTCAGCGCATTCTCGCGGTCTTGAAGACGCGGACCGGGGTCGATGCGGTTGGCATTCGCATGCAGAAAGGGGAAGACTTCCCGTTCATTGCCCAGCAAGGCTTTTCCACCGAGTTTCTGGCGACGGAAAACACGCTGCTCAGGCGAACCGCGGACGGCGGGGTGTGTCGGGACCCTGACGGCAACGCCTGCCTGGAGTGTGCCTGCGGTCTGGTCATTTCCGGCAAGACCGCCCCAACCCATCCGCTCTTTACCCGGGGCGGCAGTTTCTGGGTCAATAATTCCTTTCCGCTGCTTGACCTGCCGCCGGATCAGGATCCCCGGCTTCATCCGCGCAATCGCTGCACGCGTCATGGGTACGCCTCCCTGGCGCTGGTTCCAATTTGGAACAAGGATAAGGTGGTTGGATTGATTTACCTCGGCGACCGGCGAAAGGGGTGTTTCTCTCTCGACCGGGTTGAACTTTTGGAGGGCATTGCCAGCCACCTTGGAACGGCCTTGATGCGCAAGCGGGCGGAGCAGGAGTTGCAGGAGAGCGAACTGACCCTCAATAAAGCCCAGCAAGTCGCTCACACTGGCAGTTGGGAGTTGGATGACGCCACCCGCGAATTGCGGTGGTCGGATGAGACCTTCCGCCTGTTTGGATATGCCCCGGGTGCCGTCAGCCCGACACTGGAATTGTTTTTTCAACACACGCATCCAGAAGACCGGTCCTTTATACAAGCCGCCATTGTGGCGGCTTGGGACTCGCGAACGCCGTACAGCGCCGATCATCGCCTCATTTTGCCGGACGGGATGGTGCGTTTTGTGCATGAACAGGCGGAAATCATCAACGATGAGGCCGGGCATCCCAAAAAATGGATGGGGACCATTCAGGACATTACCGGGCGCAAACGCGTGGAAGACGCGTTACAGGCGTCCCGGGGCCGGCTGCGCCAATTGGTGGTGGAATTGTCGCGGGTTAAGGAGGATGAGCAGCAGCGGCTGGCCGTTTGTCTGCACGACGAGATCGCTCAGGCTCTGGCGTTGCTCCGGATGAAACTGGGTAGTCTGGCGGCGACGCTCGACGCCGGCCCGGCCCATGCGGAGATCGTGCAGATTCGTGACCTGCTGGAGACGACCCTCGATCAGACGCGCTCGCTGGTGTTCGATCTGAGTCCGCCGGTGCTCCATCAGTTGGGATTGGCGGCGGCGGTGGAATGGGCGGGTGAAAAACTGTTCCGGGATCACCCCCTGGTCTTCGCCATGCGTGATTATGGCGACCTCAGTCACTTGGGCGAGGACGGGAAACTTTTGCTGTTCCGGTGCGCCCGGGAACTGATGATGAATACGCTCAAGCACGCCAAGGCAACCCACTTGACGGCCATCGTGGAAGAATTGGGCGAGGGTGCCTGCGTGACGGTCGAAGATGACGGATGCGGTTTCGATGTGTCGGGCCTGGACCGGCGGACGCCGGGAGGCGGGTTCGGCCTGTTCAGCGTGCAAGAACGGTTGACGGCGGCCGGCGGGCAGTGCGCGATTGAGTCGAAACCGGGCGGCGGGACACGGGTGACGCTGACGTTGCCCTTTGAGTCTGGAGCGATCCATCTCCGCCCGCGTCACCGCGACAACCGAATGCGCCTTGTGACCACTAACCTGAACTACAACGGTGAATAACCCAGGCTAAAGGGGACTCTCATGCGAGTATTAATCGCTGATGACCATCTGTTGATGCGCGAGGGCCTGCGGGAACTGATCAAAAAACAAGGGGGGATGACCGTGGTCGGTGAAGCGGCGAACGGCATCGAGGCCGTTCGCTTGGCGCGTGAATTGCGGCCGGACGTGGTGTTAATGGACATCGGCATGCCGGACCTCAACGGGATCGAGGCCACGCGGCAGATCCGGAAGGACACCCCGGACGTCAAGGTGATCGCCTTATCCATGCACGCGGACCGCCGTTTCGTGCAACAGATGTTGATGGCCGGTGCGGCGGGATACGTGCTGAAGGGATCGGCGTTTGAAGACCTGGCCACGGCGATTCAGGCGGTGCTGTCCGGTCGCATCTACACCAGTCCGAAGATCACCGATGTGGTGCTTGCGGACTACAGCCGGCAGTTGGCCGGGGACCGCGTACCCGTGGCCTCGCCGCTGTCGGACCGGGAACGTGAGGTGCTACAACTGCTCGCCGAAGGCCAAAGCAACAAAATGATTGCCGCGAAGCTCGGGGTCAGCGTGACCACGATTGACTCGCACCGCAAACATATCATGGACAAACTCGGACTGCACAGCATCGCCGAATTGACCAAGTACGCCATCCGCGAAGGCCTGACGTCGCCGGAATAGCGGCGGATTCACGGGGGGCACCGTTTGGGAGGGCGGCGAAAAAATGGGGGGCGTTTCCCAGGGCGCTGCCCTGGGCTATTCTCCCCGGCCCCGTTGGGGCGAAAATCCCAATTACGCGAGACTCTGGCGCCCACCCGTGTGAGAAGCGCCGTTGTTATGCTGCGTTAGGCTGAAAACGAACATTCAACATCGAACGTTGGATGTTGAACGTTGAATGTTCAATGTTCAGAAAATTAAGTTTTCACCCTAACGCGGTATACCAGTCAATTTTCGATCATTGCAGAGGTCTGAAGTTAGCGTTCTTAACCCCTTGTTGCCGGGCTAAAAATCCACTTTTCCAAACCCAACTATCACTAGAATCGGTAATTGTAATTTTGTTTTGGAACGGGCACATTCAAAAGGTTGGATGGAACCTATGAAGTGAGTGTCCTTATGAACAATCCTCACCAGACTGCGGAGTCCTTGATTCCGCCGGAAGCGATAGCGCGACGGCAGGCCGAGGCGATGGCCCGGGCAAACGTGGCCTCGTTGCCGAAAAACTTCGCGGCCCTGTCGCCTGAAGAAACGTGGCAGGCGCTCCATGACCTGAGGGTGTATCAACTCGAGATGGATGCGCAGAACGAAGAGTTGCGCCGGACACAGGCCGACTTGGCCGCCGCGCAGGCGCGTTACTTCGACCTCTATAACCTGGCGCCGGTGGGCTATTGCACACTCAGCGAACAGGGGTGGTTTCTGGAGGCCAATCTCACTGCCGCCGCCCTGCTGGGCGTGGCCCAGGACGCGCTGGTCAACCAGTTGATCACCCGATTTATCCTCCCGGCGGATCATGACCTCTACGGCCGGCACCGCGCCGTGCTTTTCGAGACTGGCGCGCCGCAGGCGTGTGACCTGCGGATGATCAAACCGGACGGCACGATGTTCTGGGCGCATTTGGACGCGACGGTCGCGCCAGGCGCCGATGGCGCGCACGGGTGCCGTCTGGTGATGCATGACATCACCGCGCTGAAACGGGCAGGGGAGGCGCTGCGGATTAAGAATCTCGTGTTCGATGAATCGCTCGCCGCCAATAGCATTGCCGACCTTGGAGGCATCATTACCGAGGTCAACGAGGCGTTTCTCCAGACCTGGGGGTATTCCAGCAAGGCGGAAGTGGTCGGCCAAAACGTGGCGCAGTTTTTCAATGATCCGGCCGTGGCGGTGGCGATTGTCGCCGCCCTCAATCAAACCGGGTATTGGGAAGGCAATTATATCGCGAAGAAAAAGGATGGTTCGACCTTTGTCGCCAATGGCCTGGCGACCGTTCTACAAGAAGAAGATGGCACCATGATTGGCTGTCAATCGTCGGTGATGGACATCACCGACCGCCGGCGGGCGGAGGTCGAGTTGCAGAGCATGCAGAAACTTCAGAGCCTCGGCACCCTGGCGGGCGGGATTGCCCATGATTTTAACAATATGATGACCGGGGTGTTTGGAAATATCTCTTTGGCAAAAGACACGCTCACCCAAAATCATCCCGGCTACCCGCTTCTTAAGGAAGCGGAAAAATCCATGAACCGGGCCATTGGTCTGACCAAGCAGTTGTTGACCTTCGCCAAGGGGGGCGAGCCGATCAAAGAAGACCTCAACCTGGGGACACTGGTTGAGGAAGTTGCCCGCTTCAATCTTTCCGGCAGCCAGGTGACGCTCGCTTATCGGCAGGATCATGATCTTTGGTCGGTCAAGGCTGACAAAGGACAGCTCGGACAGGTTGTCGCCAATCTTACCATCAATGCCCGCCAGGCCATGCCCGAGGGGGGACGGCTGTCGGTCATGTTGGAGAATGTTGAACTTGCGGACGAGGTCATTTGTGGTCTCCATCAGGGGAAATACATCAAGGTTACCCTGCAGGACGTGGGGGGCGGTATTGATCCCAAGCACCTTGACCAAATCTTCGACCCCTATTTCACCACCAAGCAGGCCGGCAACGGCTTAGGCTTGGCAGCGGTTTATTCCATCATTAATAAGCACGGCGGCCATATTGGCGTGGCGTCGACGCTTGGCCAGGGCACCACCTTTACATTCTATCTGCCGGCATCCGGGGTGCCGCCATCGGCGGTAATCAAGCCACCGGCAATGACCGGCCCGCCCCAGGATCGCCACGCCCATATTTTGGTGATGGATGACGAAGAGATGATCCGTGGCATTGTCGTGAACATGCTGAACCACTACGGGTTCTCGGTCGCCACTGCCGCTGACGGCCAAGAGGCTATCCAGATGTATCAACAGGCGATGACGGCCGGAATGCCATTTGACGTGGTGATTATGGATTTGACCATTCCCGGCGGGATGGGCGGCAAGCAGGCGGTTCAGGGGTTGCTGGAGATCGATCCCCACGTCAGGGCGATTGTGTCCAGTGGCTATGCCGACAGTCCGGTGATGTCACATTATGCCGACTATGGGTTCAAGGGCGCGGTTGCCAAGCCTTACACCCAACGCGAACTACAAGATGCCGTGATCCAGGTCTTGAACTGAATGTGTTCCCGGGTTTCGGGGCGGTGGGGGTGGGCGGCGTGACACCGGATACTCGCCCATTGCAGAACCGCAAGGCATCCTCCCTCACGCCAAACTTCAAAATCCACTTTTTTCAACCCCAGTATCCCCGGAATTGGTAATTGCAAGTTTATGCTTGGCGTGGCAGGTTCATGGGTACGATGGTGATCAATGAGGTTTACCTGGATGATTCACCACGGTAGCTCAGGGCTTGCAGCCCGGCGGGACGTCTCCGCTGCGTTATAAGTGCTCAGAGCTATAGCAGACACCGATTCGTACGCATGAATAATCCAGATCAAGAGGATGCGGAATTGTGAGCGCGCCGACTTTAGAATACCTTTTGGAGCAGATGCGCGACCGTTGCGCCTCGGACCTGTTGCTGACGGCCGGGGCGGTGCCGCAGTTGCGCGTCAATGGCGTTTTTGAACCGTGCGGCACCGTTCCCTTGGATGCCGAGGCGGTTCAGGGGTTCATCTCCAGTGTGCTTACGGTCAATCAAGCCGCCGCCTTGGAGCGCGACAAAAGCCTGGATTTTACCAAAACCTTCGATACCATCGCCATTTGCCGGTTCAATGTGTATTGGCAACGGGGGGCGTTGGCCATCGCGGTCCGGATGATTCCTTTTGTCATCCCAAGCATGGACGAACTGGGGTTGCCCGCGATCGTGACCGACTTTGCGTCTCGCCCCCATGGGTTGGTGCTGATCACCGGACCTGCCGGTAGCGGCAAATCCACCACGATGGCGGCCATGATCGATTTTATCAATCACACCCAGCACTTGCATGTCATCTGCATTGAGGATCCGATTGAGTATCTGCACCGTCATGGCACCTGCATTGTCGATCAGCGTGAAATCGGGATTGATGCCCACTCGTTTGCCGACGCCTTGCGCAGCGTGTTTCGGCAGTCCCCCGACGTGATCATGGTTGGCGAGATGCGCGATTTGGAAACCGTCCAGTGTGTCCTGACCTTGGCTGAAACCGGCCACCTGATTCTGGCCACGTTGCATACGCCCGACACCACCCAGGTGATCCAGCGGATCGTCGATGTGTTTCCCGCGTCCCGGCAACGGCAGGTCTACCTGCAGTTGGCCATGGTTTTGCAGGGCGTTATCGCCCAGCGCTTGCTGATCACCCGGGATGGGGACCGCCGGATGCTGGCCTGCGAAGTCATCAATGTCAACCAGGCGATTCGCAACCTGATCCGGGAAACGCACGTCGAACAGATCTATTCCGTGATCCAAACCTCGGCGGCGGAGGGGATGATGACCATGAACGAATCCCTCAAGCGGCTGTGCGACAAGGGCTGCGTCGATACGGAAACGGCCCTTCGCTATTCGGCGCGGCCCAAGGAATTGCGGCGGATGTTGAATGTAACTGCTGGTTGAGGTCGGTTTCTGGAGAAACGCCATGCTTAGCGACGATCCAAACGACATCCTGCTCCGGGCCGGGAAGATCACCGAGGCGCAACTGGCCGCCGCGCAGGCGGTTTGCCGGGCGACGGGAAAGCCGCTGGCCGAGGTGCTGGCTGAACTCAATTACGTCTCATCGGAGGAGATGGCGCAGTTGCTGGCCGAGCATCTGAAACTGCCATTCTTTGAACTTGGCGAGGGGTTTCGTCTCGAATCCGAGGAGGTTCATCTCATTCCCGAAGCGGTGGCGCGCCGCTACTGCATGATTCCCGTCAAGAAGGACAAGTTCGCCACCGTCACCCTGGTCATGCAAAATCCGCTCGATCTTGAGGCGGTCGACGCCGCGCGGTCCCTCACCCGCCTGGAAGTACACAAGGCGGTCAGTACCGGCGACCGCATCCAGTCCGTGATTGACAAGTTTTACCGCGAAGAGGCGCATATTGAGCGCAACCTTCAGGATATCGTCGATCTGGAGGCCGGCGATGTGGGCAAAGGCTTGGATCCCGGCTTGAACCAGGCCGACCAACTTCGGGTTTTGGTCAACGACGTGCCGGTGGTGCGTTTCGTCAAACTGTTGCTTCTGCAGGCGGTTCGTGACCGGGCCAGCGATATTCATTTCGAACCCGGTGAGAAGGATGAGACGGTCCGAATCCGGGTGGATGGCAACTTGCGCATCGTCACGCCGCCGCCGCCAAGCCTCTACCAGGGCGTCGTGGCCCGTATCAAAATCCTGGCCGGCATGGACATTGCCGAGCGCCGGCTGCCGCTCGATGGGCGCTTCCGCTACTGTGTCCACGACCGGGTCATTGACGTGCGGGTGTCCTCACTTCCCGAGGTTTTTGGCGAGAAAATGGTCCTGCGCATCTTGGACCGGGCGGCCACGGTGGGCAGCCTGGAGGACGTTGGTTTTGAGGAGGAAACCCTGATCCGCTTCAAGCGCATTCTGAAACTGCCGCACGGGATTGTGCTGTTGACCGGGCCGACGGGCAGCGGCAAAACCACGACCCTCTACGGCGCGTTGCGCTTCATGAAGAGCCCGGAGAAGAATATTCAAACCGTGGAGGATCCGGTGGAATACCTGGTGTCGGGGGTCAATCAGATGCTGATTCGGCCCAAGATCGGCCTGGATTTCGCCAGCGCCCTGCGGGCCATCCTGCGTCAGGATCCCGATATTATCATGATCGGGGAAATTCGGGATGCGGAGACGGCGCAGATCGCCATGCGCGCGTCGTTGACCGGGCATCTGGTGCTGAGCACCTTGCACACCAACGACGCCACCTCCGCCTTTTGCCGCCTCCGGGACATCGGCGTCGAATCGTATCTGATTGCCTCCACCATGAAATTGGTGATCGCCCAGCGGTTGGTGCGGGTCATTTGCCCAAAATGCAGTCGGGACGTGGCGCCGTCGCCAGAGGCCGTCGCCATCGCCCGCGCCTTTTTCCCGGACGCCGATTCCTGGCGTTTTCGCAACGGCACCGGTTGCAAGGAGTGCGCCCATACCGGCTATTTTGGCCGACAGGCGATTTTGGAATTTCTGGAGGTTACCGACAGCATTCGGGAGTTGATCGCCGGCGGCGGCAATGAACACGCGTTTCGCCAAAAAGCGATCGATATGGGGATGGAGACCTTGCTGGCCAACGGGTTGCGCAAGGTGCGGGCGGGGCTCACCACGGTTGAGGAAGTGCTTAGTGTCTGTCCGGTTCCAGACGGCATGGATTGCCGGGGGGTGTAAAGATGCCAACCTATGATTATCATGCCAAAGACCGCCACGGCAACATGGTCAGGGATACCATCAAGGCGGAGACGCGCCATCACGCCTTGGACACCCTGCGCAACCGGGACTTGACGGTCATTGACCTGAACCCGGCTGCCACCGGCAACGGCGCCGCCCCGGTCACTGCCACTGGCCAGCCGCGCTCCGGTTTCGCCTTTCGCTCCGGGGTCTCGGTGGCGGAGAAGGCCTTGCTTTTCCGGCAACTGGCGGTGGCCGTCAATGCCGGGGTGCCGCTGTTGGAGTCGCTGGAGGCGGTGGGGGAGGATCTGGAAAACCCGACGCTGGCCCGGATCATGGCCGCGGTGGTGAGTGACCTGCATGCCGGGAAGACCTTCTCTCAGGCGCTCTCCCGCCATCTCCGGGTATTCCGCACGGAGACGGTGGAGGTCATCAAAGCCGCCGAGGAGGCCGGCAGCATGGCGCGCACCTTGGACCGCCTGGCCACGGCCATGGAGCGCAGCGACCGCCTGGAACGCAAAATCCGCACCGTCACCGCTTACCCGCTGTTCGTGGGCGGCTTCTTCATCCTCATCTGCGGGGTTATGACGATCTTTGTGCTGCCGAAGTTCCGCGACATCTTTGCCGGGTTCGGAGCCAAGTTGCCGCTGCTCACCCGGGTGGTGTTTGGCATCAATAATTACCTGTTGGATCATTATGCGGTGATTCTCCTGGGGGTGCTCACGGTCATCGTCGGCCTGTATATGCTGGCGCAAACCGCGGCTGGGCGGGTGTACGTCGACGGGCTGAAATACCGGGTGCCGGTCATCGGGATGTGGGTGCGGAAGTATGCGGTTGCCCGTTTCTGCCGCCATTTGGCCATGATGTTGCAGGGCGGTGTCCCGATCGGCACGGCCATGGAGATCGCGGCCGGCATCTGCGCCAACAAAGTGATGGAGGCCGCGGTTCGCGCCGCCCAGGTCAAAATCATTGGGGGCGCCGAGATCGCGACCAGTCTTGGCGCGGAGGGCGAGTTTCCACAGCTCGTCATCCGCATGATCCGGGTTGGTGAAACCTCGGGACGGCTACCCGAAGTGCTGGACAAGGTTTCGGATGTTTATGAGGAGCAGGTCGAAGGGTCCATCACCGTGACTATGGCCTTGTTTGAACCGGTGGTCATCTGTGTCTTCGGATGCGTGGTTCTGGTGCTGGTGCTGGCCATCTACATGCCGGTGTTTCTGTTGGCATCGACGGCCAAGTAACGAGTCGCCAAGCGGCGGAAAGGAGGTGAGGTCGCGGCAAGAAAGCGAGGGGGGCGGATCCCCGCATGGGCTTCGCCTAAGGAAATGCAGTGGGTTTTAGACAACACAACAAGCCATTAACAACGAAGAGGTTATTCAATGAAAACCACATCTCGTCCCTTCACCCTGATCGAGTTGATGATCGTCGCCATCATCGTGGCCATCCTGGCCGCGGTGGCGGTGTCGCTCATGCGGGGCAACACCACTCGGGCCATGGCCACCGAGGCCGAGGCCGCCATGGGCATGATCCGGACCGCGCTCCGGGCCAACTATGCGGAAACCAGCAAGTACGACACCTTGCCGGGCGGCACCGCCCTCGCCAACGACTGCTCGAATCTGCCGGGGGTCAAGTTTGGTCTTTCGACCGATCCCAAGGACGGTGATTTGGACGGCCGGTATTGGAAGGAACGTGATTTCACGCTCACCACGTCCCCCAGCACCTACACGATCCAGGCCAAGGGCAATGGCGCCGACGTGCCAACAACGGTGATCATCACGCTTGATGACGCCGGTGTTTTC
Organism: uncultured Lentisphaerota bacterium; assembly: GCA_903896595.1. GTDB lineage: Bacteria > Verrucomicrobiota > Lentisphaeria > Oligosphaerales > CAITYL01 > CAITYL01. The sequence goes on along the minus strand of CAITYL010000243.1, from coordinate 8,330 downwards.
AAGCGCTCCGGGTTGTGATGTTCGTGATCAAAAACACGGTGTGGTACCGGCCGGCTGCCATGACTGGCGTTTCCAGTCATGGCCAGCCGTCCGGTATCCGCACTTATGCCGTGACCGCCGGAAACGGCGGGCCGGAGTGTGGCGTCGGCGGTGTTTCTGTCGCAGATAGGATGGGTGACAACGAGACGGCAAGGGGGTGACCCGTGAAGAGCCATTCCTTTTCTCTGGTCGAGCTGATGATCGTGGCGATCATCGTGGCCATTTTAGCCGCCGTGGCGGTGGTGCTGATGCGTGGCCACACGACCCGGGCCATGGCGACGGAGGCCTATGGCGCCATGGGCACCATCCGCACCGCGCTTAGGATCAATTACGCCGAGACTCGTGACTACGGCAAACGTTCGGATGGCACCGCCATCGATTGCACCAATCTTCCTGGTCTTAAAGCGCGTGACCCCACCACGCCCGGCGACCTGGATGGCCGATATTGGGATCAGGATTGCTATCAGCTCGCGTTCCCGACCCCGGATACCTATGTCATCACGGCGACAGGCAAAAGCGATGGCCCCACGGACGGCGTCACCATCACCCTGACCGAGACCGGTACGTTCACCAAGACGGGGTTTTAAGGCGGAGGCCGCGGCTCATGCGTTTCCCATTGGCAGGACTGTTCGGCAAGGAGGAGGTCATCGGGGTCGATCTCGGCGACAGCTATGTCGGCGCGGCGCAACTCGGAACGGCCACTGACGGCACTCCCAAACTGTTGGCGGCGGGGTGGGTGGATTGTGCTTTGGACGCCCCGGAATCGGAGCGGGTGGCGGCGCTCAAGCGGCTATGGAAACGTTTCGGGTTGCGCTCGCGTACCGTTTGTTCGTGTCTGCGCAGTCCGGCGCTGTTGCTCCGGCACTTTGAGTTTGGCCCGCTGTCCGATGATGAATTGGCTTCGGCCCTGCGCCTGGAGGCGGAGGAAGCGATGCAAGCCTTCGGCAACGATCTTGTGCTTGACTGGTGCCCGGGCCGGCTGGGCGTGCCGGCCGCCGAGGCGACCGCCCCAGGGCGTAGCGGCCTCCTGTTTGCCGCGCCGCGCCATGAGGTTGACCACCACCTGCGGGTGCTGCACCGGGCGGGGCTCTACCCGGTGGCCATGGATGTTGGTTGCCTGGCGGTTTGTAACTTATTTTTGGGGTTGCGGGCGTGGCGGCATGAAGACGAAGCGGTCGGTTTGGTCGGACTGCTCACCCATAGCGCGGACATCGCGATCATTCACCGGGGTGAGTGTATTTATCCGCGCACGGTTCTCTGCACCTCGTCGGCCTGGGAAAACGCAGCGGGTTTTCTGGGGGAAAACATCCAGGACGCGCTTTGCTACTATCGGATGAAAGGACATCACCATGCCGTGGAGCGCATCGTGCTGGTCGGCAATGTGCCGGCGGCGCCGGCGTTCATCAACACCTTGAGTACCGCGCTTGAACTGCCGGTGGAACGATGGAACCCTTTGCTGGACCTCCGTGAACGGGTGGGAGGAGGAACCATGATGGTGGACGAGGAGGCGGCGGCCACCCGCGGATCACTCCTGGCCGCCTGCCTCGGCCTGGCGTTGAGGAGCACGTGAATGGCGTCTTTTGAGATCAATCTGATTCGGCACCAGATTTTGTCGCCGGCGCGCCGGCGCCTGCTCTTCTGGTGCATGCTGGGCTATCTGCTGTCTTGCGCCCTGGCGATGGGCGTGGTGGCCTATCATGCCGAACAACACGTCATGGGCGCCACTGAGACCAAAGCGGAGACGGCCCGGCTCGAAGCCGACTTTGAGCAGCACAACCCGGGTGAGGGCGGCGTCGCGCGCAGCCGGCAGACCGCGGAGGACCGGCTTCAGGCGCGGGCGGTTCGGCTTGAAATCGTCAACGGCATTCTGGGACGGCGGCTCGCGTTGGCCCGGTTGATGGTCGAGTTGCTCGCGCCGTTGCCGCTGGAGGTGACGATCAACGCCCTCGACTTGGATCGGGGCAAAGGGGAGATGTCGTTTTCGCTCTCGGTGCCGAACGAGGATGGACGGCCCGGTCTGTCGGCCAGTCAAATCATGCAAACGTGGAAGGACAACCCGGCACTGACCGCTCAACTCCGTGAATTTCAGGCTGTCGGTACCCAGCGGCGCATGGTGGACGGCAAGTCGGTGTTGATTCTCAAGTATTCGTGTCAACCCATTGTCAAGGGACCGTGATCATGGATGTCGGAATCTTCACTCGCGGGCGGTTCATCTTTTGGTGTTGGATCCTGCTGCCGGCACTTCTGGTTGGCGGCGCCCAGTGCGCGGTCTACTTCTACGGCCGCCTTACCGCCGAAGCACTGGCGAATCGCCGGACCAGCATGGCGGTGGTCCCGGAACTCAAACGCAAAGTGGCGGCGGTCGATCTTCTGATGAAGCGTCTTGCGCCGGGGAGAAGTGGCGAGATGCCGACCATTGAGGTCTTGAGCACCCGCGTCAACGATTGCGCCCAACGGTTCGGATTTAGTCTCAATCTGCTGGTGTTTCAGCCACCGAAAGTCGAACCCGGCGACACCGTACCAGCGGTCAAGGTGGAAGTGGAAGGCGAAGGCGCACTGGTGCCGCTGCTCTCCTGGCTCGATGAGATGCAACGTCCAGAACATCTGCTGATTTTGGACAGCGCCAGTGTGCGGCTGGTGCAGATGACGCCGATACCGGTGTATGGAGTGAAGCTGTTGTTTCGGTTCCATGTCTTCCCTGCCCTGGACCCGCCGGGGCGCAATACCCCATGAAAAACTCATTTTATCACGCCATGTGGACGGGCAAGCACGAGATGCTTCTGCTGGCCCCGGTTTTGGGGGTGGCGGTGCTGGGAACCTGCATCGTGACCACGCGCATGGCCGACGCTCCGCCAGCGCCGGACCCGGACCAGTGCCGGCGGGCCACGTTGATCAGTGCCATGGATCGGACCCTCGCCGACCTCCAGGACCGTTTGGAGGCGGAACCGCCCCTCACCGGGCTTAAGGAGCGCGGCCGGCCGGCGCCACCGGCGCCGATCCCCACTGAGGAAGGGAGTGGGGCCCGCACCGTGGCTGATTCGTCCCCGGCCCAAGGGGATACCGAGGTACTCTTGGACCTGGATGAACCACCGCCGGCCGCGCCTCTGGTCTTGACCGGCATTGCCTCGCGAAAGGGGCGCAGCGTCGCCCTGGTCAATCGGCAGGTGGTTGAGATTGGCGGAACCATCGCCGGGTTCACGCTGGTGGCGGTGAACCGGTATAGCGTCACCCTGCGTGACGCGAATGGCGGCCAGCTAATTTTGGCTCTTGGACAGGAGGCTACACCATGAATGGCATCAATCATGCATCCCATCGTTCAGCCGTGCCGGCGCGGCGGCGGCGTTTTAGTCTGGTCGAGATTCTCTTCGCGTGTCTTATCCTAATGATCATGGCTGTGGGCGGCGCGTCCTTCATCTGCCATGCGATCAGTCAATTGTCGATCCAGCAATCCCGTCGTTTGGCCCTGGAAGCCGCCAATTCGCGGTTGGAAGAGGTGCGGAGCAGCGCGTATGCGAACCTCAAACCGCCAGCCTTAAACTACCAATCGTATTACTTGAGCCAAAGCGCCGGGAACTTGACGGTCAGCAACGGCGATCCGGCCGAGACGGTGCTCATCAACGGTACCCCGAAGCCGATGACCACCACGGTCACCTATGCCGACCTTGATGGTGGCCTGAGTTCCTATGACGCCCTGCGGGTGACCGTGGCGGTCCAGTACCGGGGAGACCACGACACGGTTTGCCTGGAAACCTTGTGCGCACCATAACCGCAACGAAAAATTTTAATGCCTATTCACCACGATAGAACGCGAAAGATCGCAAAAGAAAATGCGTGTCTTGAATTTCTTTCGCGATCTCTGCGTTCTTTCGCGGTTAATCGAATGATGGTGAATAATTCAGACTAGAGGATACTGCCATGAATCATCAATCGCATCGTCACTCGTTTACCCTGATTGAACTGCTGGTGAGTCTGGTTGCCGCCGCCATGCTGGCGCTGACGGCAGGCCTGATGGTGTTCTTCGGCTACCGGACATGGCAGCGGAACCAAGATCTGGCGTGCCTGCAGGAAGACGCCACGATGGCGCTGGCCACGGTCTCGCATGTGTTGCGGGGCGCCTCGGCCGCGGACGTTTCCGTCTCCACCGGGCAGCTTACCGTGAAACAGCGGGACGGCAACGGCACGGTCACCCGGACCGCCCGCATTTACGTCAGCGCCCGCAATTTGCTCTACCGGCCGGATATCACCTCCACGACGGAGGCGGTATTGGTGAAAGGCCGGTTGGACAGTTTTGTGCCGCAACTGGAACCCGGGCGGGTCGCGTTTACCCTGATCTTGAGTGGGAATGGCAGAACCATGGCGTACGATAGTGTCCGCAGTTTTAGGAATTAACCCATGAAAACCTCATCCTTAATCAAGTCGGCTGTTGCGCCTGTCCAAGTGCCGCGGCACGCACGCGGGAGCATTTTGGGCGTCGTCCTGATCCTGCTCCTGGTGTTCACCATGATCGGCCTCGGCCTGCTGAGCCTGAGCTCCTATAATGGCCTGGCGGCGGGCAAGGCGGCCAGCGACGCCCAGGCCTTCTGGACCGCGGATGCCGGCATCCAGCGTGTGCGCGCCCTGGCCAGCAAGAACAACACGGTCCCCTTTGAGAATATGGGGTTGGGATCGCTCCCCATGACCCTCACCGGCAATACGCTGGCGGGCTCCGGTACGCCCGGCGCTTACACGGTCAAGATTATCAGCGATCCGGCCTGGCCTTCCGGTTCCGTGGTGAAAAAGTATATCATCACCTCTACCGGCCTGTCCCAAGGCGGTGTCACCCGGGTGATTACCCTGCGGGCGGAGTTGTGGACCTTCGCCAATTACATGCATGCCTCGCATTTCGAGCAGACCCCGGACGGCACTCCCATCTATTTTGCCAGCAACGATGTTGTGGATGGTCCGGTGTACGTCAATGGGCGAATTAATATCTGGTCGACCCCGACGTTTCTCCAAATGGTCCGGTCCGCGGCGTCTTCGGTCAACTATATGAATGGCGGGACGGTGGCCGTTTTCAAAGGCGGTCTGGGGTTGAATGCGCCCGCCCTCGACTTCCAGGGGCTGAATTCGATCGACCCCATCGCGAGTGTCAAGGGCAAGGCCGGTTTGGCGTTGTCCGGGAACTATAATCTGGTCTTTGCGTCGAACGGGACGGTCTCGTACACGCCGGCGGGTGGCGGGGTCCCCCAGACTCGAAACCTGACGAGCCTTAATGGCGCCATTTACATTAACGGCAATGCGTATGTACAGGGGGTGGTGAATGGAATGACGACGGTGGCGGCCGAGAATTCCATTTATATCCGGAGCAGCATCACCTATGCCGGGGCGGCGGGTACCAATGATCCGTGGAATAGCAATTTCAAGCCGGCAAATGTGGATGACGCGCTTGGTTTGATGGCCCGCCAGCGGGTCGAGGTCATGGGCGCCGCGCCGGTCGCCATTCATGCGGCGATCATGGTCACGGACGATGCCGGCGGCAGCAACTGGGGGTTTAACACCACCAACAAGACGGCGAACATTGGCCAGCCCAAACTGAGCGTCTACGGTTCCATTTCGCAATATCGCCGCGGCGTGGTCGGCTATGTTTCCGGCCAAGGTTTCGCCAAGAACTACAAGTTCGACAGCCGGTTAACCAACGCGCCGCCTCCGTGGTGGCCATACAGCACGTATTTGCTGACCAACTGGTATCAGTCGAAATAAATTAATCTCGGCGTTATGTCAAGACCGGGAGCCGCCCGTCCTCGGGCGGACAGCGATGGCGTCACACCAGTTCCGCCCTTTTTATGGGGCCACCGTCTGCAAAACCAATGATGCACGTCTCCGACGATGACGGGTTCGTCCGCATAGCTGGCTTTCGCGGTCAGGCGCCCTCGCGGCCAGTCAGCTGACCCAGGCGGAGCAGCACCTCGTCAATCCCCGGGCGCTCGTCCTTTCGCCGGGCCAGCATCTGCTCGATGAGTTGGGAAAACGCCTTACTCACCGCCGGATTGACCAGGCACAGGGGAGTAGGCGTCGCGGCGAAGTGGCTGGCAATAACCTCTGCCACCGTGGCGCCGTCGAACGGCAGGATCTTGCTCGCCCCGTAATACAGGGTCGCCCCTAACGAATAGATGTCGCTTCGGGTGTCGAGCGCCTCACCCTTGATAAAAATCTCGGGCGGCGCGAAAAAGGGGGTGACGCGCAGCTCATCCGGCCCGGAACCGGCGGTGTCCCAAACCGATCGGGCCAAGCCAAAGTCGAGGAGCTTGACGTCACTGCCGGTGATCAAAATGTTGGGCGGCTTGATGTCGCGGTGGAGCATGTTCTGCCGGTCCAAGTACTGGATGGCCCCGGCGATGGCGCGGCCGATCCGGGCAATTCGGGCTTCGTTCAACGCGCCTTCGGCTTGCAGCAATTCTTCCAGGGAGCGGCCTTCCACGTATTCCATGACCAAATAGTGGAGCTCCCCACATTGGCCGAAGTCGTAAAATTTTACGATCACCGGATGGTCGAGCCGTGACAATTGGTAGGCCTCATGCAGGAAGGTCGAGACAAAGCGGTTGTCCGCGCGCCGGGCCGGTGGCAGGTCGAAGACCTTCAGGGCCACGTCGGTGTCCCGGATAATGTCCCGAGCCTGGAAAACCATGCTGAAACCGCCCCCCGCGATCTGGCGCCGGATGTCGAACCGGTCGGCAAAACGGGTGCCCGGCCGCAGGCAGTTGTCGCGGCTGAGTCGCGCCGTGCGCCGCGCCAGGGCACTGGCGACTTTGGCGTTGAGTTCAGCCGGGCGCATCGGCTTGAGCACATAGTCGTCGGCGCCACTGGAAAGGCACTCAAAAATGCTGGTTTCGGCGGCGACGCCGGACACCATGATGATCGGCACCCCAAAGGCCTCGGGCCGTTTGCGGAGTTCGCGGCAGGTTTCCAATCCCGAAAGCCCGGGCATCAGCAGATCCAGAATTACCAGATCGGCGGGCTGTTGCGCGAAGGCGGCCAACGCTTCCGCACCGCTGGCGCAAGCACGAACCTGGTACCCTTTGCTGCCCAGCATGTTTTGGTACAGCCGGGTGATGCTCTCGTCGTCGTCTGCGCAGATAATACTGGCCATAACACGAAACTCGTGGAGAATCGTTACCCGTTGTCTAAGACTGTATCCTGCCGGCCTTAAGATGGCAAGTCATGTCGTTACGGCCGCATGGGGTTAGTTGGCCGCCAAAAGGTCGGTTTGGACCACGGTGCCGGGCAGGGTGCTGGTCTGAGGCCACAGCTTGCGGCCGGGATAGATGCTGGTGTGGATGCCGGTATGCACACCGTCGCCGATGATGGCGCCGAGTTTGCGCCGGCCGGTGTCCACCAAAACGCCGTCCACCAGAGAGCGGTGGTTTTTGCCGTCATGGCGGAAATTGGCGGTGATCGTGCCGGCGCCAAAATTGGCGCCGGCCCCCACAATGGAATCGCCGCAATAGCTCAGGTGACCGATGGCCGCCCCGGGCAGGAGGATGCTGTTTTTGACCTCGACCGCCTGGCCGATGTGGCAGCCGTCGCCGATGGCGGTGCTGCCGCGGAGATAGCAGTTCGGTCCGATCTTGCAGTTGCGGCCAATCACCACATTGCCTTCAAGGTAGACGCCGGGCAGCAGGCGCGACCCTTCCCCAAGTTCCAGCACTCCCTCAATCGTGACACCGGGGCTCACGGTGCCCAAAATGCGGTGTTCGCGGATGGCGCCGACCAGCAGTTCGTTTACCCGCAGGAAGTCCCACGGGAACCGGATGACGAAATTCAGCTTGGCCGCCGCCGCCATTTCTGTCGCGCCGGCCGGTGGCCGGGAGGCGCTCCCCAGCCAGGCCAGGATCTTGCCGTCGGCGGAGCGGAGGACGGCTGGGGCGGGGTGGGCGGCAAAGGCCCGCAAGGTGTCCAGGTCCACCCAGGCGTCGCCGGCCAAAAAGAAGACGGGGTCTGCCCCCGCCACGGCATCGGCGGCAACGGGGGTCAGGCCGGCCTCGGTCAGGCGGCGCCGCTGCTGTTCGGCCAGCGGCAGATTGGCCACGGGAATGGCCCCCAGCAACCGGCTGCAGGTCAACGGCTGGCAGGTGGCCGGAGCCCCGGCATCAAGGAGAATGGCGTTCATGGGCGGTTGAGGGGTTGAGGGGTTGAGGGGTTGAGGGGTTGAGGGGCTCTGTCTGCTCATTGGGCTGAAGGGGGGCACTAAAATTCGATGGTTTTCTTTCGCGCCCGGAACGTCACGGCGCTTGGTCAGGCAGAAGGGTGCGGGT
>CAITYL010000242.1 GCA_903896595.1 uncultured Lentisphaerota bacterium | reverse complement strand
GCCGCCCCCGGCAGTTCTGCCGTTGTCTGTTGCACAGGGGCGGCCTGCGAAATCCGCAAAAGGCACAAACAGGTTTGACGGAGGGTTTGGGAACCGCCTTTCCTCAAAAGGGGGTTCCCAACATCGTCCGACAAAACTGTCATACACCCTTGTATTTGTGGAGGAGCGGAAGCGGGCGGCACGGACGCACACGGACGGCCACGGACAAGCACGGACAGGGCGCTTGCCGCCCGACGGTCCGTGGGCGTCCGTGAAAGTCCGTGGGCGTCCGTGTTCTTTTGTTTCAAACAGAGGGTAAATTAGGTGTCTGCCCGTCACTATCGAAGAACCAGCAGGCGAAACCACCATGTCATCCTCCGATCCGGAACGGCCGGGCGTGCGGCTGTTGCTGCATCCCGGCAAGGAAAAATCGCTGCGGCTGCGGCACCCCTGGGTGTTTGCCGGCGCCATTGCCCGCGTCGAGGGCGAGGCCGTGCCCGGCGGTACCGCCGATATTCTGGACGTCGCCGGCCGCTTTCTGGCCCGCGGCTATTACCTGCCGGGCTCGCCGCTGGCCGCCCGGGTCTGGACCTGGCGCGACGAACCGATCGGCGCCGACTTCTTCCGCCGCCGGCTGACGGCGGCGCTGGCCCGGCGGCGCCTGGCCGGCCTGGCGTCGGCCGCCGCGCCCGGTGCGGAGTCCGCGGGCACGGATTGCTGCCGCCTGGTCAATGCGGAGGCGGACGGCCTGCCGGGGGTGACGGTGGACGCCTATGGCCCGTACCTGGTGCTCCAGCTTTCCACCCGCGGTGCTGCGGCGGTGCTGCCGCTGCTGGTGCCGGTTCTCGCGGAGGTGTTCCAGCCGCGCGGCATTTACGGGCGGACCGATGCGGAGTCCGCCGCCCGCGAGGGGCTTACCCCGGTGGATGGCGTGCTGTGGGGGGAGGCGCCGCCCGAGCCATTGTCCATTCGTGAGCATGGCCTCACCTTTGCGGTCAGTCTGGCCGGCGGGCAGAAGACCGGCTTTTTCCTGGACCAACGGGACAACCGCCGGCAGTTCGCCCAGGCCCTGGCCGGGCTGGCGGCCACCCTCGGCCGGCCGCCGGTCCTGCTCAACGCCTTTGCCTATACCGGCGGGTTCGCGGTGCATGCCGCCGCGGTCTGTCCCGGGATCGAGATCGTCAACCTCGACAGTTCGCCCGAGGCGTTGGCCTTGGCCGAGCGCAATCTGGCGCTGAACCCGGAAGCGGCCGCCCAGGCGCGGCTGGAGACGGTGACCGGCGACGCCTTTGTCCTGCTGCGTCGTTTCCGCGACGCCAACCGCAGTTTCGACGCCATCATTCTCGACCCGCCCAAGTTCGCCCATGCCCGCGCCCAGATTGTCGGCGCCTGCCGCGGGTACAAGGACATCAATCTGCTGGCCTGCAAGCTGCTGCGGCCCGGCGGGCTGCTGGCCACCTTTTCCTGCTCCGGGCTGGTGTCGCGCGAACTGTTCCAAAAGGTGGTGTTCGACGCCGCCCTGGACGCCGGGCGCGAGGCGCGGATCCTGGCCCGGCTGACCGCCGCGCCCGACCATCCGGTGCTGCTCAGCTTTCCCGAGGGCGACTACCTCAAGGGGCTGCTGCTGACGGTGGAATAGGGGGGGCACGGTTGGTAATGGGAGCCATGGGAGTAATGGGATCTCTGGGAGTTATGGGAACGCAGGGGGGCTTTTAGCTTGCCTCCCATCAGGTTTCTCCCATAACTCCCAGAGCTCCCAGAGCTCCCATAACTCCCATTTTTACCCCAAGTGTTCCGCCAGCCAGCGCAGGGCGTGGTCGCGGTCGGTGAGCTCGCCGTTGAGCTGAAGTTCGCGGGCTTCGTCGAGAAGCGGGCGGAAGCGGGGGCCGGGGGTGATGCCGGCGGCGATCAGGTCGCGGCCCTGGAGCAGGGGCGGTGGCAGAAGGGGCACGGCGGCATAGCGGGCGAGGGTGTCGAGGAGGAAGACGTAATTGGCGCAGTCGCCGTGGCTGGCCTGGCAGTCGAGCCGGTGCAGTTCCAGCTCATCGGCAAAAACGGGGCCGCCAAGGAAGCGGCGGAGGGTGGCGGCGCGCATGTCGCGGACATCGCGGAAGGTCATGTGGCTGGCCACCATGGCGCTGGCGGCGTCAATGACGGCGCCGGGGGCGTGAAAGCGGCGCAGGATGTCGGCGGCCAGTTCGGCACCGGTCCGGGCGTGATTGGGAAAGGCGTCGCGCCCCTTGCGCCATTCATGCGTCGGTGGTTTGCCGACGTCGTGGAGGAGGGCGGCCCAAGCCAGGGCGGTGTTCGGGGTGCGCAGGAGGCGCAGCAGGGCCAGGGTATGCTCCCACACGTCCCCCTCGGGGTGGAATTCGGGCGGTTGCGGCATGCCTTGCATGGCCACCAGTTCCGGCAGCCAGTGGTCCAGCAATCGGTGCTCCGCGAGCAGGGTGAAGGCGCGGGCGGGGTCGCGGCCGGTGAGCATCCGGGTCAGTTCGGCGTAGACGCGTTCGGGGCTGACGCGGGCCAGGCCGGGGGCTTCGGCGGTCAGGGCGGCGGCGGTGGCCGGCTCCAGGGCGAACCCGAGTTCGGCGGCAAAGCGGGCGGCGCGCAGGAGGCGCAGGCTGTCCTCCTGGAAACGGGCGGCTGGCTCGCCAATGGCGCGGAGGACGCCGCGGGCGAGGTCGTCCAGGCCGTGGGCGGGATCGAGAATGGTTTCGGTGGCGGGATCATAGAACAGGGCGTTGATGGTGAAGTCGCGCCGGCGCGCGTCCACTTCCGGGGTGGCGAAGCGCACGGCGGTGGGGCGGCGGCCGTCGTGATATTCGGCGTCTTCGCGGAAGGTGGCGACCTCGATGTCCACCCCTTCGGCGGCATGGACCACCACCACGCCGAACGCGGCACCCACAGCGTAGGTGCGGGGAAAAAGGGCTTGGACCGCCTCGGGGGTGGCGGCGGTGGCCACGTCCACATCCTGCACGGGGCGGCCCAGCAGCCGGTCACGGACGCAGCCGCCGACCCGGAAGGCGGCGTGTCCGGCCTGGTGCAGGGTGGCGATCACCGCGTCGCCAGCGCGCTCCGCCGCGGACGCCGCAGGCAGCGGCTGATTGCTTTTTGGCATTTCCGGCTATAGTCCCAACGGCTTGAGCAGTTGGTGTCTCCGCATGAATCGTATGTGATGAAGCCAGCGAGACTATAGCATGGGCGGGTCGGGAAAAAAATGGTGGTATGTGGCGGTGGCGGCATTGATTTCAGCCGTGGCGCACGTGGGCCTGCTGGAAGTGGCGCCGCACATTTCCCTGGACCGTTTGACGGGCGGGACGGTGGCGCTACCGGCAGCCGCGCCGGCGGCGCCGCTGCCGGTTCGCCGCCTGAACGTCCGCCTGGTGGACGTGCGGGATCGGATTTTTAAGATTCGCAACCCCAACGAGGACGAGGCGCGCACGGCGGCAACGGTGGGCGCTGAACTCGATCAGCGGGCGCGGTTGCTGTTTGAAAGCCTGGGGCTGACCGCGAAACCCAAGCCGGAAGCGCGTTTGGAAGGGCTGGGCGCCGCCGTGGCGCCGCCCAAGCTGACGGCGGCCAAGGCGCCCGAACCGAAGGCGCCGCCGCCGGTCAAGATCGTCGAAATCGATTTCCGGTCGCTGCCGCCGGGCCGGATGAGTCCGGGGCGGGACAAGACACCGTTGCTGCCGCGTCAGGAGCTGGCGGCGGGCGCCGCGGTGCCCGGCGTCGCCGGGGGGCGCGGCGGGACGGGTGAGACGGTGGCTTTGGCCCTGCGTTTGGGCGACCTGCCGGACCTGCCGTTGCGCGGATCCGAGCTGGCCAGCTTGCAGGGACGGCAACCGATTCCGGGCCCGGAGTCCGTCAACCCGCTCAAGGACGCCCTCGGTTTTTCCAGCGTTAGCGGCCGTCTGGAAAACCTCGTGGCGGTAGCGGTTACCGTTTATGATCCCGGGGCTGGGGAAGCCGGTTTTTTCCGTCTTGATCTGGCCCCCAATCCGCGCAGCGGCCGGCTGCCCACCGTTCCCAAGGACGTCCTCTTTTTGGTCGATTGTTCGGGCAGCATCTCGCACCATGGGATGGAAGGCTTTCGCGACGGCATGCTTGGTGCCTTGACGGGCCTCAATCCTGGTGATCGCTTCAATGTGGTGGCGTTCAAGGACGTCAGCCGGCCGGTGTTTGGCCGCTTGGAACCGGTCGGGCCGGCCCCCCTCGCCAGTGCCCGGGACGCGGTGGCCGGTTATCAGCGCGGCGGCCTCACGGATGTCTATGGCTGTCTGGCGCCATGGGTGCAGGAGACGCCCTCCACGCCGGCGTACCGGCCGCTCAATGTCTTCCTGCTCAGTGATGGCAATTCGACGGTCAAGAACAGTCTGGACAACGATGCCTTTCTGCGTCAGGTGGTCAAGCTTCGCCAAAACCACGTGTCGGTCTACACCTTCAGTGCCGGTGCCCGCTCCAATCTGTTCCTGCTGGACCTCCTCGCCTACGGCAATCGCGGCGCCAGTCTGCATGTGAACGACGAGGATGCCTTTCCCGATGCGTTCCTCACGTTCATGAAGCAGCATGCGGATGTGCTGGTCGCCGACTTGCGGTACCGCGCCACCGGGGACTTGGCCCGTGATATTTTCCCCCGGCAACTACCGCACCTCTATCGCGGTGACACTCTGTCGCTGTTCGGGCGGATTCCGCCCGGCACCGAGTGGCTCGGCATGCAGATCACCGGCCGCGACGCCAACGGTGGCGAGCAGGAACTGGTGTTGCGGGAAAATCTGCGCAAAGCCCCCCGTGGCGACGCGCGCATTGCCGTGGACTGGGCCGCCCAAAAGATCTTTTATTTGATCGCCGAGCGCGTGTATGCGCCGACGCCCGAGCAGACCAGCGAAATCCGCCGCCTGGCCGACCGCTACAAGCTCTACGTGCCGTACCTGTGATTGTGGATGCGTTGTCTGCCCAACCCGGCACAGCCGGAACCAAACGAACATCGAACATCCAACGTTCAACATTCAACGTGGATGATTCGATGTTGGACGTTGAATGTTCAATGTTGAATGTTCAAATTAAAATCTTGCGCATCTTGCAATGGATTTCACTGGTAAGGTACTGAATGTATCGGTGTATGCGGTAGCTGAGCGCTTGTGGCGCGGTGGAGACGTCCCGCCGTTATTTCAAGACCGGGAGCCGCCCGTCCTCGGGCGGAACTCGATGGCGTTACACCTTGAAAGCACCTCTTCATGCTTGAAATTTTTTTATTCAGCCTCGCCCTGATCCTGCTACTGGTGGTGCTGGGACTGCTGGTCGTCCTGGTCCAGCGCCGGACGGGGGTGGACACCGCGCCGGTACAGGCGGCGCAGGAGCGGCTGGAGCGGACCGTGCGCGAGGAACTGGCCCTGAACCGCCGGGAAGCCGCCGATCTCGCCAAACTCATGCGCCAGGAGACCGCCGGCGCGCTGCAGACGTTCAACCAATCCGTGCTCTCGGGCATGGCGGAGATGAGCAAACTGCACAAGGCGCAGATGGACCTGTTTACCGAGCAATTGGGCAAGCTAACCCAGGCTCATGAGACCCGCGCCGCCGAACTGCGGGCCGCAGTCGAACAGCGGCTGGTTCAGATCCAGCAGGACAACGCGCTGCGCCTGGAAGAGATGCGCAAGACGGTCGATGAAAAACTGCAGGGGACGCTGGAAAAGCGGCTCGGCGAGAGCTTCAAGCTGGTCAGTGAACGGCTGGAACAGGTGGCCAAGGGGCTGGGTGAGATGCAGGCGCTGGCCAATGGCGTGGGTGACCTGAAAAAGGTGCTGTCCAACGTCAAGACCCGCGGCGTCTGGGGCGAGATGCAGTTGGGCAACCTGCTCGAACAGGTGCTGACCCCGGAGCAATACGCCGTCAATGTCGTCACCAAGGCGGGCAGCGCGGAACGCGTGGAGTTCGCCATCAAACTGCCCGGCCGCACCGACACCGACGCGCCGGTCTGGCTGCCGGTGGATGCCAAGTTTCCCAAGGAAGATTATGAGCGGCTGGTGGATGCGTCAGACAAGGCGGATGTGGCCGGCGTCGAAGAGGCGGTGCGCCAGCTCGAAACCCGGATCAAGCTCGAAGCCCGGAGTATCCGGGAAAAATACATTGATCCGCCCAATACCACCGATTTCGCCATTCTCTTTCTGCCCGTGGAGGGGCTGTATGCCGAGGTGCTGCGGCGGCCCGGCCTGGTGGAACTGCTCCAGCGCGAGTTCCGGGTCAGTGTGGCCGGGCCCACCACATTGGCGGCCCTGCTTAATAGTCTGCAAATGGGGTTTCGTACCCTGGCCATCCACAAGCGTTCCAGCGAGGTGTGGACCGTGCTGGGCGCCGTCAAGACCGAGTTCGGCAAGTTCGGCGAGGTTTTGGACCGGGTGCAGAAGAAACTGCAGGAGGCCAGCAATGTGGTGGACCAGGCGACGGTCCGCAGCCGGGCCATCGGCCGCAAGCTCAAGAGCGTGCAGGAACTCGCCGGCGGCGAGAGCGATGGCGTTCTCGGCCTGGACGCCGGCGTTCCGCCGGCCGAGCCCGAAGAGGACGGCGTGCCCGGCACCCCTTAGCCCGGATTATTCATGAGTGTGGCAACGGGCTTGCAGCCCGCCCAATCGGGACGTGCCAGCTCGAAGAGCGCGATGCGGGAATCAGCCGTTTGCCAAGTTCCGGCAGGCTTCGGCGAGCGGCATGACGAAAACGCCTTTTTGAAGTTCATAGGCGTTCTCAACCGGTGCGATGAGGGCCGCTGCCGCCGGTTTGAGTTCCGCCACTAATTCATGGAATCCGCGCCCCAGCTTGGGCGCGGTGCTCAACTTAAACTCGTATGCCTGCAGCTTTCCGCCGCGTTCCAAGACCAGGTCGAGTTCGGCGCCATTCCCGGTTCGGATGAAGCCGGGCCGCCATTTCGGCGCCGCCGCCAGCAGGTTTTCCACGCAGAAGCCTTCCCAAGAGCTGCCGTTTGACGGATGGCCAAGCAGTTGATCGTAATCGCCAATCCCCAGCAGGGCGTGAAGAATGCCGCTGTCACGGAGATAGACCTTGGGCGACTTCACCAGTCGCTTTTTTAGGTTGGTTTCAGCGGGCGGCAACAGCCGGAGCATATAGGATTGTTCCAGCAGGTACAAGTATTTGTCCAGTGTCCTGACATTCAAGCCGGCGGCTTCGGCGATTTTGGCCTTGTTCAGGATTTGTCCATGCGAATGCGCCAGCAGCAGCCAGAGCCGGTTCAATTGGGGGGCTGGCAGGGCGAAACCGAGTTGCGGGACATCCCGTTCCAAATACGTCCGGATGTAATCCAGGCGCCAGTTGAGGCTGGCTTCGGCATCTGGCGCGCCCAGGCTTTCTGGAAAACCGCCGCGTTCCCACACCACTTCCGCCCGTGGCGTTCCCGTCACTTCCGCCGCGAGGATGGGCGTCAGATCAAGATAGGCAATGCGCCCAGCCAGGCTCTCGGCGGATTGGCGGATCAAGTCGCGGGAGGCTGACCCCAAGACAAGGAAGCGTCCGGGGCGGCGGTCAAGGTCGATTTCCGAACGCATGGCGGCAAAAAAATCGGGCAACCGCTGGATTTCGTCCAGGCAGACCAGTTCCTGCCGGTGCCGGCTGAAAAACAGTTCGGGGTCGGCGAGCTTGTTCACGTCGGATTGGCGTTGGAGGTCGAGAAAGAGTGAGGGGCGCCCGGCCAGCATCCGCCTGGCCAATGTGGATTTTCCGCATTGGCGCGGTCCCAGAATGGCCACCGCCGGCGCCCTGGCCAGCGCTTTGACGACGTCCGGTTCCAGCAGGCGTGGAATGTAATCCATGGCTCCCCCCTTATGCGCCAAAGTTGATTCCGTAATATACCATGCAAAACTTGTATTAAAATACGTGTTTTGCATGATTGTTGTGGTGGCGGCGCGTGCGCTATTTGCTTATCCGAGCCCGGAACGTGAGTGCGATTAGGGACGGGTGAAGCGGCGGACGTCTTGGCTTTATCCGCGCACATCCGCGCCAGCTGCGGTTATACCACGTTAGGGTGAAAGAATAAATTAAACCGCAGAATTCCGATGACCCACGTTGCATGTATGGCCGGTGAATCCAGGGAAACGCCTGGTTCACCACCCGCTACGCTAGAGACACCGAGGCACGAAGAAGACCATGCAGAGGCGTAGGGACGGGTGACTTGGGGCGCGCCGGGTTGGGGACGGATAGGGACAGATGAACGGTGATTGCAGAAGCCTATAGGGTGAATCATGATAGCCGCCGCGTCCTCGTCGTCCTCAATGTCCTCTCGGGGAAAAGGTCCTCCGCGTCCTCGGCGGCGGCAGGTTGGCCGTTTTTGGCGCGCGGCGGGGCGAGGACGTTGAG
>CAITYL010000241.1 GCA_903896595.1 uncultured Lentisphaerota bacterium | reverse complement strand
GCCACAAGCTGTTCTGGCAAAGCGTTAGGGTAAGAGCGAATTGCTTGTGGCTGAAGCGCCCCTCCGCGTTAAGGCAACAAAAAGGTTTGACGGAGGGTTTGGGAACCGCCTTTCCTCAAAAGGGGGTTCCCAACTGTACTACTTGTCCAAGAATAAGGATGTCGTTGATGTCGCAACAGACGGCCAAGGATGAGGCGATTCGGAACGCCTGGGCGCGGCTGGGGTTGGTGGATCTGCCGGCCCGGCTGCGGTTATTGGGGTTGCCGGCGGCGGTGGACGGCGTGGTCGTTCTGCGGGCGTTTGGCGCGGAGCTGGAACTGCGGCTGACGGACGGAACCATGCTCAACCGCAAGACCGGCAAGCCCGCCAGCCCCAACGACCGGATCCTGCTCCTGCACTACCTGTTGTGCGACGTTCCCGTTTCCGCGCCCGTGACGCCGGATGACTGGATTACCTTCCGCGACCTGCCCGGCGGCGCCTTTTACCTGCAGCCGTTCCTCGCACGCACGGCCAAGCCGCTGGCGGCCAAGATTGGCAACGACCTGGCGCGCCTGGAACTGAACCTGAACCAGCGTTTCGACTGGGAGCGTGTCGCCCTGGGGGACTTCGGCGCCAGGATTCACGGCCTGGGCAACCTGTACCTGACCCTGATCTACTCCCGCGGCGATGACGAATTCCCCCCGGCCTGCGACATCCTGTTCAGCGCCGGGGTGAAACGGGTCTACGGTGCCGATGACGCCGCCGCCCTGGCCAGCCGTATCTGTTTGGGGTTATTGTAAGAGAAGTGTGACAGATGTTGGGAACCCCCTTTTGAGGAAAGGCGGTTCCCAAACCCTCCGTCAAACCTTTTTGTTCCTTTTTGCGGATTCCGCAGGCCGCCCCTGTTGCCCCAGTCGTGGGTTGTTGCACTAAAGCGGCCTGCGGAATCCGCAAAGGGATCACCCTTTTTCAAAAGGGTGGCCCCAACAACGCGTTCAGTGCTTGACCAGAGGTGTATCATGGGCAAATGTCCGGGCATGGATCCGAGCAATTGGAAGGTGAGCGACATCGCCGAGCACCCGTGTGCGTGCGGCACGCTGATTGAGTTTTGGAAGGACGATGTCAAGCGCGTCTGCCCGAACTGCGGGAAGGTCAACTTCAATCCCAATCTCGGCAATGTCTGTCTGTCCTGGTGCGCCCGGGCCGTGGAGTGCCTTGGCAACCAGGACATTGAGGAATGGAAGCAAAAGACGGCGGCGGAACGCGCCACCCCGCGGCCGCCTGCAGCCAGGCCAAGGCCGGCAAATAAGCGCCGGCTGGAGTCAACATGTGTGTCACGCGGAGCCGCGGAGTTCGCGGAGAAATAATAACTCACACGAAGCCACGAAAGTACGAAGGTAGGACGCTCGGGCCTGATCCGAGCCTGGGATCGCCGAGCCCCAGCCCGGCGCGACACCTTATGGATTATTGCCAACGGCCACTTGGTTTCGTCAACGGCCAGCCGTTCAGCCACCTGTTGGAAACCTCGAGGCATTTCATTTTGCGGGAGCCGACACTGTGCGCCGCCAGCGATGATAATGCCGATGGGTTCAGGCGTTGCGCGGCGCACAGTGCCGGCTCCCGCAAAATCAGATATCAGGGATGGCCGCTACGCTGGCAACCAGGAGGTTGCCCAGCCTCGCAAGCTCGGCTCTCAAGGGACTGGTTCCTTGAGCGGGGCCTGGGGCAGAGCCCCACATGGTTTTGAATGGCTAGCCGAGAAATTCCGGCATTAGGAGGAGCATGCGGGGAAGGTGGAAGAAGCCTTTCCATTTGCCGCCCTTGAGGTAATGGGTGGGTTCGCCGCGGCGGTTCAGGTAGCCGAACCATTCGCCGTATGTCGGATCGGGGAAGTGTGTCCAGGTCCAGTCATGCAGGCGGTGGAACCAAGTTGCGAACTCCGCACGGCCGGTAAGCCGGTGGGCGAGCGCGGCGGCCAGCAGCGCCTCGTTGTGGACCCACCACAGCTTCATGTTCCATTGCAGTTCCACATGCGGCTTGCACAGGGCGTCCATGAAATAGAACAGGCCGCCGTGTTCGCGGTCCCAGCCGAACTCCAGTTCCGCCAGCACCACTTCGGCGGCGCGGGTCACAAGGTCGTGGCGCCCGGCCCTGGCGGCGGTGTTCATGATGAACCACATCGCCTCCAGTGCGTGACCGGGATTAAGATGGCGGCCGGCCATGGAGGCTAGGTCGAACCCGCCGGCTTCCGGCACATTCTCGAACATCACCCGCAACTCCGGGTTCCAGAAGCGGTCAAGCACAAACTCCGCCGTGCCGAGCAGGTCATCGCGGAAATCGGCGAGCCCCAGGTTTTCCTCTAGCACCGCCTGCAAGTTCACCTTCATCATGTAGAACCCGAGGCTGCGCATGGCCGGCCCGCCGGGCAGTTCCTTGGTCCACTCGCCCTTGGGCCGGTCCTCACGCGCCAGATAGCCGCGGAAGGCGCGTAGCGCCTCTTCGCGCGCCGCGGGGTCGCCGGATGCCCGGTGATAAGCCGCGCACCCCATGACGGCAAAGCATTCAGAAAAAACCGAGTATGGGGCGACCAGCGGCCGGCCGTCCGGGGCCAGGGCGAAGTAGTAGCGCCCCTGGTCGTCGCGGCCGTGCTGTTGCAGGAAATGCAGTCCGTTTGCCGCCAGTGCCAGCCATTCCTCGTTGCGTTCAAGTTTATTGTACAGTTCGGCCAGCATCCAAACCACGCGCCACTGCATCCACATGAACTTGGTGGTGTCGTAGACCGAGCCATCACGGTCCAGGCAGGTGAAATACGCCCCCTGTTCCCGGTCCGGGCCATGGCGCAGCCAAAAGGGGATGACGTCCTCCCGCAATACCTTCGCATACAGCGGCGCATACGCCGTCAAGTCATTTGTTGTAGTACTCATGGGTTATTGGCCAACGCATCCATCGTTCTCGTTCTCAAGAATACAGGGGCGGCCTGCGGAATCCGCAAAAGGCACAAAAAGGTTTGACGGAGGGTTTGGGAACCGCCTTTCCTTAAAAGGGGGTTCCCAACCGACATAATTGTCATACACCCACCGCCGAGCCCCAGCTCGGCGCGACGTCTTATGGATTATCGCCAGCGGCCACTTGGTTCGGTCAACGGCTTGCCATTCAACCACCCGTCGGAAACCCCGTCCCAGGCCAGGCGCCCCGGCCAGCTTGCCGCAACCGCGCCCGGCCGGATCTCCACATTCTCCAGACGCACGGAGTCCAGGTTGCGCAGATTCAATGACCAGGGCATAAATCCGCCGCCCCAGTGCGAGGGGATCGTCACTTCCGGCTGCGCTTCCCGTTGCCAATCCTGCACCAGCCGGATGTCGCGTAACGTCACGTTACTGATGGCACCCCGCTCCTGTGCGCCGAGGTAGCTGCTGTCGTTGACCTGGCCCATCAGGTTAGTGATCAGGATATCGCGGACATGGCCGCCATAGGTGAATTCCGGGCGTTCCTTGCCGGCCCAAATGAAAATGGCGCGGCCCACGTCCCGCATGGTCACGTTGGTGAACGTGATGCGGTCAATCGGCGTTCCACGGTCGATGACCGTGCCGGTCGCCGCCGGCCGAATGGACAGCATGTCAATGCCATGCCGGCAGTTGGCAAACGTCAGATTGCTGAATGCGCAGTCACGGATCGGCGCATCGCCTTCGTAACCGATCCGAACCCCGCAGGTGGTGGTGGATAGCGTGCAATTGGTCACGGCAATGTTTTCACATGGCATTACCCGGCCCAACCGGACTCCGTCGCTTTTTAGCGCGATGCAGTCATCCCCGGCGTCCAGATTGCAGTTGTTGATGCGGACATTGCGGCAGCAGTCGATGTCCAGGCAGTCGGTATTGGGGCCGTTGCGCGGGTTGCGGATGGTCAGGTTGTCGATGGTGACGTTTTCGCAACCGATTGGCCACACGGTGTAACTGGAGGCGTCAATGATCTTAAAATCACGGAGGATAATATCCCGCGAATCAATAAGGTAGATCACGACCGGCCGCCATGGTTTCGGGGCCAGAACGTCGCCATTGATATAATAATCTTCCCAAAACGCGGGTCCACTGCCGTCCATGCAGCCCGTCCCCTCGATGGTGACGTTCTTGACCTTGCGCCCTTCGAGCAGATAATGGCGCAACCATGTTGGATGGACCGTGCGGTCTTCGGGATACGCCGCCGGATCGTCCACGGCCTTAAGGACGGCGCCGCCGGCCAGATGCACGGTCAGGTGGTCGCGCAGTTGCAGATTGCCGGCAAGGTAGATGCCGGGAGGAAACCACACCGTGCCGCCGCCCGCGGCCGCCGCCCGGTCAAACGCCTGTTGGATCGCCGGAGAGTCCAGCGCCACGCCGTCGCCCCGCGCTCCGAAGTCACGCACATTGAAGATGCTCATCGATTGCCATTCCGGTTGTTGTGTTTTGGAAAATTTACACCCGAATCGTCTTGTGCGGACTCCGAGTTCGGAGTTCCGCCTTCAGGCGGTGCTTTCGCGCATGGTTTGGCGGTGTTCTGGTTGCGCCAGACGGAAATAAGGGACGGGCGCCGGGGAACGCGGCCCACCGAGGACCGGGAAAGCATGGAGTTCATGACGACCGATTGCGAATTGATGAGAATTTTCATTTCACGGGCCGGATCGGCGGTGGGGAATGGCGAGATCGACCAGTTCCGGAGTGGCGGACAGCCCGGACGGCGCGCCATAGCCGTCCAGCCGGTTGGCCAAAGTGTTCTCGACGGTAAGTTCCGCCTGGCATTTCCCGGAGAAATCGTCCAGGGAGAAGATGAACGGCGGAAAGGACTGGCTGCCCAGGTTCCGTCCGTTGACGACCAGTTCCGCGCGGGTATGCACCCCGCCCAAGAGCAAGGCCGGCTTTTTGAAGGCCACCGGAATCTCAAGGGTGAACGCATAATTGGCCAGGCCGGAATAGAAGGGATGTCCCTGCTCAACCCAGGAGCGCCCCGTCTCCAGCGTCTGCCGCCGTTTGGACAGGTACACCCAGGCGCGTTGCGGAAGCCAGAGCATGTAGTTGTAGTAGGACAAGGCCACGGGCGTCGGCCCGAAGATGTCGGGATAGAGCACAACCTCGCAGTCAAAGTCCCCTTCCAGGTAGAACGGACAGTCAAACCCGTGGACGCCGCAGCCGGCAACGCTTATTTCCCGATCCCCTTGGGCGCCGGCCCCCGGCAACTCGAAAACCAGGTATGGATCGTCAAAGAGCATCGTCGGTTTTCCTGGGGCCAGTGGCACGCCATCCAGCAAGAACGGCGGACACTCCTTCTCCGGCGCGAGCAGCCGCAGGCTCGGGATGTCCTCGACGTTCTTCCACTTGAAAAGGAAGCGTGACGCATTCTCCGTCGCCAGCTTGACCTGTCCGCTGTCGGCCTCAACCCAGCGGAAAAGCGTCAGCGCGTTCGGAGCGGACCATTTGACCGGGACGGTTTTCTCCAGACTGAGCCTGGCCCGGACGGCCAGCGGCTGGCGGTAGTTCAGCCGGTCGGGTGCGAAGACCGCAATCTCGCCCGGCATGAGTACCACCGGATGCTTTTCGCCGTAGTAAGTGACCTGCCCGCCGATCTCGGCCGCGTCGTCGATGTTCGCCAGCAGCACCGTCTCACGGCCGCCGGTCAACCGGCGCATATAGTGGGGACGTCCCGTGCCGACATAACTGAAAGGCAACGGAATCCTGGCCGCCAGGCGGTCAAGCTCGTTTTCTTCCAGCAGCAGGGCGCCCGTCCTCGTGATGCCGTCCCGCTCGTCCGCGGCCAGCGCCAAGCCCGGATTGACGACTGCGGCGAACGTCTTTTTCCCGTCAAGCACCGCCCGCAACGGCGCGAGCACATAGCCATAGGGCAGGCGGTCCAGTTCCACGCACAGCTCGAAAAAACGCGGGAAGCCCCTGCCGGTCCGCCAGATCTCATCGGTTGGCGCCAGCAGGGCCACCGGGGCGAGCAGCTCGCCCGCGGCCGCCGTCCGGGCGAATTCCTCGATGTGGTCGTTGAGCGCCCGCACCGCCTGTTTCAGCACGCCGCACCGCATGAACTCCGGCGGCGCAAAATATTTGGTGCCGCCCTGAAAGCGGTGGTGGACCGCATGCGGCACGAACAAGTTTACGCCCTGCATGATCTGCCAGGCGACGATCTGCCGCAGTTCCGCCGTTTCCACCCCCCAGGTCGAGCCAGCGAAGCACTCGCACAGCGTGCGCGCCTTGTCGTCGAGGTAGGCTGCGGAGGCGGCCATCTTGGCACGGACATCCCCGAGGATGACGGGATAGAGCGCGGAGCGGATGTTGCCCTTGCATTCGCCCCAGCGAGCATTCTCGACCTGCCAGAGCTTGGCGGGTTGGGCCGGCGTGGCGCTGTGGAGGCTTCTCAGTTCGTGGTCGGTGCCGGGATAGTCGGCGTGGGCGTGCAGCTCGAAGCCGTCGCCTTCGGTGAAAATGGAACTGCGAACGCTTTCGTGCAGCGCGAAGGGGCCGGCGTCGCCGGAGTGGAAGGTGTATTTCAAGTTGTTGCGTTGGCACCACCGCTGGTTGTTCGCAAACCACTGCTGGTACAACCAGCCGGCGAAGTGCCAGTAGTCCCGGGTCGCCTTTCCTCCTTCACCCCGGAGAATGGCGGGAAGATGAGGTTCGATTGAATAGCCGTAACGCTGCTCAAAGGCAGCCGCAAACCCAGTGGACCAGGGATAGTACGGTTCACGCGCATCCCAAGGTACCCGCCGGTTGTCCGCATCGGAAAAAAAGCCCACGATGCTGGTGCCGAAAAAATCACCCAGCTGCCGTTTGGTCTCCTCGTAAACCAGTTTGATGAAGAGCGCCGAGCTTTCCGGCTCCTCGAAACAGGGAAAGGCCCCGCCGCCATCCACGACGGCGACGGAACCGTCGTTTTTGAGGACGAGCTTCACCTGCTTGAGATGTGGCGCTAGTTTCTGAATCCGTCCGCCGGCGTCACCCGGCGGGTAGTCGAAACCGTCATTGATCCAGAGAGCCAGGCCGCGCGTCAACGCCTCCTCGGCGAAACGGCGGAGGATTCGGAACCATTTGTCGCCCAGAAACTCGTCCGGGGAAAAGCCGGTGGGGGGCTTGTTGAAAAGCACGCAACCGCCGAAGCCCCATTCCTTCAGGCGGTCAAGCGCCTTCCCGATCTCCTCCCGGCTGTAGGCGGTTTCCTCGTTAGTGGTCAGGAAGTAAAACGGCATGGGACGGAAGGTCAGATTTTCTGCTGGCATGATTGAATGCTCTCCACCGTTTAATGCCCCAGGAAACGAGAGGTCAGGCCAGCTGACTGTCGGCCGCCATTGCCGCACCGTTGTACCGGAAGTCGTCGGCGCCATGCCAGCGTAGCGCCCCGCCCCAGGCGCCGCTGACCTCGCCCTTGTGGAACGCCACATTCTCCATGATGATCCCCCGGACTTGGCGCAAGGTCAGCGACCACGGCATAAAACCGCCGCCCCAATGCGAGGGAATGCCATCCGCCCCCGGTCCGTCAATCCTGCCATTCTGTACCAGCCGCACATCCCGCAATAGCAGATTTTCGATCGCCGCATAGTCCAGATTGCCGCCGATGTAACTGCTGTCGGTCACCTCGCCCTGCAAGCCGGTGATGCTGACCCCGCGAATGTGGCCGGTGAAATCAAATTCCGGTTTCTCGCGCCCGGCCCACAGGAAAATCGCCTTGCCGACATCATGCATCACGATGTTGTTAAACGAAATCCGGTCAATCGGCGTTCCCTGCACGATATGGTTGGCCTTGGCATCGGGACGGATCGACAAGAGATCGATCCCATGACAACACTGGTGCATGGTCAGATTGCTGAACACGCAATCGCGGATCGGCGCATCGCCTTCGTAGCCGATCCGGACCCCGCAGGTGGTGGTGGACAGCGTGCAATTGGTCACGGCAATGTTTTCACACGGCATCATCCGGCCCAACCGGACCCCGTCGCTTTTGAGCGCGATGCAGTCATCGCCGGCGTCCAGATTGCAGTTGCTGATGCGGACATTGCGGCAGCAGTCGATGTCCAGGCAGTCGGTATTGGGACCGTTGCGCGGGCTGCGGATGGTCAGGTTGTCGATGGTGACGTTTTCGCAACCGATTGGCCACACGGTGAAGCTGGAGGCGTCGATGATCTTAAAATCACGCAGGATAATATCCTGCGAATCAATCAAATAGATCACCGCCGGCCGCCATGATTTCGGCGCCAGAACTTCGTCGTTGATATAATGGTCTTCCCAGAACGCGGGGCCGCTGCCGTCAATGCAACCCGTCCCCTCGATGGTGATGTTCTTGACCTTGCGCCCTTCGAGCAGATAATGGCGTAACCATGTTGGATGGACCGTGCGGTCTTCGGGATACGCCGTCGGATCGGCCACGGCCTTAAGGACGGCGCCGTCGGCCAAATGCACGGTCAGGTGGTCGCGCAGTTGCAGATTGCCGGCAAGGTAGATGCCGGGAGGAAACCACACCGTGCCGCCGCCAGCGGCCGCTGCCCGGTCGAACGCCTGTTGAATGGACGGAGAGTCCAGCGCCACGCCGTCACCCCGAGCCCCGAAGTCACGTACGTTGAAGATGTTCATGCCTTAAAGTCCCTGGCGCGGGCAGGCAGGCTATGATATTCGCAATACCGGTCGAAGAGGCCAGCCGCCTGCGGATAACAACTGTTCGGGCTCATGAAATGCGAAAACTCGAAGGTGATGCCTTCTTGGATGCCGGCCGCTTCGGCGGCTTCCAGCTTCCACAGAAACTTCTCCCACTTGATGGGGGGGAAGCGGATCGGCATGTCCCGGTCAAAACTTTCCACATTGCTCCAACAGGTAATGCCGTATTGGTTCGCCATCTCGCGCGTCACCCGCAGATACTCGGCCAGTTCGGGATAATCGACATGCCCGTCCTGGAAGGCGACATAGTCCACGGCCCCGGCGATCTGCTGAAAAATCGTGTCCCAGTGTCGGCCATGGGCTTCCGGTGACAACACGTCCATCGCCGCTTCGCCGCAAGCCGCCGCGCCCTTGACTCCGGCGAAATACGGTGAGATCAGGTTCGGCTTGCCGCCGGAAAGCTGTTTGGCGTATCGCCCTTGCTCGACAAACAGTTCGATCACGCCGGGATCGTTGGCTCGGACCTCATGCGTCAAGTACCAGCCGGCAAACGCCTTGCGGTGGCCATAAAGCCCCTGTATTTCCTCAATGATCGCCTTGTTGAAGGCGATTTCAGCAGCGAAATCCGCCGTGCTCCAGCCGGCGCCACAGTTGCCGGGATGATGATGACACGTTCCGGCAAAGAACTCCAATTCGTGCTTTTCCGCCAAGTCGAGAAACAGGTCGATCAGATCAAGCGGCGGACGATGGTAGGTTCCGCTCCGCGCCAGCACCTGCGACGGATAGGTCATGAAATAGCCGCAGGCGCACCGGATCAGGAAGACGCGCGTGATCCCCATCGCCTTCATCGCGGCGAAATCGCGGTCCCACTCCGAGCGTCCCCAATTCTGGTGGGGAATGTCGAAGCTAATCTCGTCCAAAAATGTGCCGGTGATGCGCATGGCGTGTCGGGTCCTGGTCGCGTTGCGGTTTTCGTCATTAGCGGTATCTACGCGATAAAACCTAATATAAAACGTTTTAAAATAAAGGCAAGTCGCCCGTGTGGACATGGTTTTGAGGTCACCGCGTGGAGGCATACGTAGCCTACGGTCAAGCTGAACTGCCGCGGGCGATCAGGGCGGGAGGGAGCAGGCAGGGCGCGGGGGTTTGGCCAGCCAATCGTTGCTGGAGCAGGGCAAAGGCCATGGCGCCGATTTCCTGTTTTTGCGGTGCCACGCTGCTAAGATCGAACTCCGGCAGGGTCGCCAGCAGCGAATCGTCGCACCCGACCAGCTTGACTTGGTGTGGAACCCGCAACTTTAGCCGGCGTACCACATGCAAGGCGCGGATGGCGTCCAAGTCGTAATAGGCGGCAATGCCCATGGGATGTTTGCCGTCGCCGGCCCGCAGGAACGTCGCAAGTGCCGCTTCCGAAGCGCAGTGTATCAGTGGGGGAATGCCCAAGCGCTGGGCGGCCTCCTGACAACCTGCAAAACGCCTTTCTATGTATTTGAGGTTAAATGCATAGGCGATGCGGCGGCAACCGCGTTCCGCCAGGTGTTCCACGGCCATGCCACCGCCGCGGAAATCGTCGTTGCTAACGAGGGTGGCGTCCGGGGGGCTGAACTCGTCGGAGCAGAACACCACGGGGGTGCCGCGCCGGTCCAGTTCGCGCAGGGCCGGCAGGGTGGCGGGGTGGAACATGGAGACGATCAGGCCGTCAATGTTTTTCTCCTTCAGCAGGCGCAATTCCCGTTTGTCCTGCGCGGCCGAGCCGTCGGGGATGGTCACCAACAGGCCGTAATTGGCGGCGGCGGCGGCGCGGCCCAACCCCTGAAGAATGTCGTTGAAATAGGACTGGTTGACCGTATGGATCAGGTAGCCGGCTAGCCGGCTCCGGCCGGACTGGAGCGCCCGGCCGAGGTTGCTGGGGACGTAGCCAAGCTGGTCGGCCAGGGCGCACAGGCGACGACGGGTCGCCGCCGCCACCCGCGGATCGTCCTGCAGCGCCAGGCAGACGGTGGCGATGGAGACGTCGGCCAGGGCGGCGATTTTCTTCAGGGAAACGGGCATGGGGCGGCGAGCTTTCGGCAGGACACGCAAAACGTTTTAATGTCTGTGCTTACTATACCTCAGCCCGGCGCAGCCGAAACCATTTTTCTAACCACAGAGGACACCGAGAGCATAGAGATACGAGACTGAAGGCTGCTCGGTCTTTTCCTCTATGTCCTCAATGTCCTCCAGTGGGTTGCAGGTCCTCGCTGTCCTCAGCCCCGCTGCCGCCAAACGGCCAATCGGTGCCGCCGCTGAGGACGGTGAGGACACGGCGCCCGAGCCCAAAAACCGGGGACGTTGAGGACAACGAGGACGCGGCGGCGTGCCAATCCTCACCGGGAGCCGCCCGTCCCGGGCGGACCGCGACGGCGTCACACCGGTGCCGCCCGGTTTTCATTCCCAACCGGCACGCACAGCTTCAGGAAGCCTGCGTTTCGTCCGGTGTAACCTTTGCGTTGGTCAGGCGTATAACTTCATTGAGAGGCGTTATTGTCACAAACATTCAACATCGAACATTCAACGTCCAACGTCGAATAATCCACGTTGGATGTTGAACGTTGAATGTTCGATGTTCGTGTTAAGTTTTAACCCTAACGCAGTATAATATTTGCGTTCTTTGTGGTAGAATAAAGATAAAGCGTGAACCCAATGCATCACCCGCCGAAAAACCACGGTTTCAGTACTCTCATTTGGGCGATCGCCATCGGGGTGATTGTGGCTGGCGGCTTGGCGGGGTGGCTGGTGGTGCAGCGCTTCGGCGGCCGGCCGGAGCGGGTTCCGGTATCGCCGGAACACGAGATTGCCGCCCAGCCGGAGCTGGCCGCGGTGCCGCCGCAAGAACTGGACGCCGTGGCTGCCGCCGTGGTGCAGCCGCAGGCCATGAGCGGCGAGGAAAAGCAGGGAGTGTTGCAGACGCTGGGGAATGTCACCGCCAATGTCAAGGCCGCGGTGGTCCGGGTCGCCATTCGGAAAAGCTTGGCCGGACTGCGCCGCAATTTCGACGGCCTGACCACGCCGGAACAGAAGCAGGCCAAGGTTCGCGAGATCATGGCGGACATCGACCGGAACTATGTCGTTGACGACACCACCGCCAAAATCTTCAACCGCGACTTCATCGCCACGGGCCTGGCGGTTTATCTGAAAGAGGTGCCGGCGCGGGACCGGGCACTTTATGACCCGATCATCCACCAGTTCATCCAAAAGCTAAACACCCATAAAAACTAGGATCGAGTCAAGACGCGGAGATGTTGGGAACCCCCTTTTGAGGAAAGGCGGTTCCCAAACCCTCCGTCAAACCTTTTTGTATCTTAGCGCGGCGGGCGCTTTCACCACAAGCCCATGTGCATCAATGCGATGATTTGCCAGAATGGCTTGTGGTGAAAG
>CAITYL010000240.1 GCA_903896595.1 uncultured Lentisphaerota bacterium | reverse complement strand
GCACAAGGCCGCCGGGGACGGCAGGCAGACGCGCACCAGAAGAACGCCTGAAACCGACAATCATCTGTATGTCCGTGCATCGCGTACTTTAGGCGCGTTCGTAACAAGGATAAAGACCGTGCACCAGATCAGCACTTCTCATTATCTCGGGTCTTAATCTCAGGTCCTAATCTGTCCCCGGAAAGACAAAGCGTAGCTACCTCTCCTACTTCTTGCCCTTCGTCTCCGCGTTGGTCACCGCCGCCGTGGCCGTGAACCCCGCCGGCCTGGACAGGATAGCGACGTTGGTCAGAGCCTGTTGGTCAGAGCCTGTTGGTTCCACCAACAGCACCCAGTCCTGGGCGTCAGGGCGTTGCGGGATCGTCCACGTGCCATCGGCTGCCGGAGTGACCGGCCCTATCGGCGTGTAGGCACCGGACCGCGGATCATACCAACTCGCCCGTTGGGTGATGACAGCCGGCAGGCGCTTGAGTTTCCCGGTCTTGGTGCCGTCACCATAGAAATATACTACGACGGTGCCGGCATCATCGGCGGTCATGGGCGAGCGCGTGGCGTCCGCGAAATCGGCCCAGGCTGGATCGCCAAAGCGCGGCGTTAACCGCCACCATGGCCGTGCCATGTAGAACGCATAGGCATGCGTCAGGCCGGTCACGCCAGCCCAGTCGATGGTGGTGGACCATGGCGTTCCGCCCCATTGCGCCGCGCAGATTCCGCTGTCCTTGGTATAGCAGTTATTCCAGATCCCCTCGACAAGGAATCCCCAGCCGGCGCCACCGCTCTGCATGACGACATAGGCAATGGCCCGCTGGTCGCGTTGACTGGCAGGCGTGCCATGATCCATCCCTGAAAAAGAATCAATGATAGGCCGGGGCGACTGGCGCTTCCACCAGAACCCATAGTACGCATGATCGCGCAAGGAATACGCTTGGAGATTCCAGAATCGCATGAATGGCTGGTCGGCAAACCAAGTTCCCTGGGGCTGCCAATAGTTGATTGAACTGGGATGGCCATAGCTGTTGTTCTCATGGATAGCCGACGCGACCTGTCCCCACCAATGCCGGTTGTAGGTCTTCTCAGGACCCTGAAGCTCTGGCTGGGCATCCTTGTCCGCCGGGATGTTGAACTCGCCGCAGGTGTAATAGGCCATCGGATAGGCACCGTAGCGGCCCTCGACATAACGGGCGATGCGACGCATGGCCGCGAGTTTTGCCGGATCAAGCTGGCCGTCGCCCAGATCCTTGTGGTAGCCCAATGCGATCGAATGCACGTACCCCAGGTCCGCCAGGTAGGCGTACTTCCGGTCCAGACCACGATAATAATCCAGCTTGGGCAGCTCGGGCGTCGCCCAATTGCTGACCGTCCAGATTACTGACTGGTAGACCGTGAACTGCTGCTTCCGCCGCAACTCGGCCATGTGCTTGAAATGGGAGGTAGTGCCCGGCTTGTTGGATTCGTCAAACCGTTCGCCGTCAAGGCAGGCGTGATCTTCGCTCATCCACAGGAAGGGCGTATCGTCCGCATGCGCCAGATAGCGGCCAGTCGAGCTGATCTTGAGGAACCCATGGCGGTAGATGGGAAGATCGCCCGGATAAGGACTGACGGCTAACGTACGCCGTACTCCATGCAATCCAGCATCGCCTGGCTCGCTGCTGGCGGTGAGCATGGTCCAAACACCGGGGCTGGGTGCGGCGAACCTCACGCGCCAGGAGCGGTCGCCATCCCAAAACACCGGTCTGACGATCGTGACCCCACCGGTACTGGTGAAGGTCGCAGTGACCATGACCGCCTCCAGCGGCTTCGCATAGTCGCGATCGCTGGACAGGGTAATCTCAGTCATTCGCCAGGTCTGCGCCGGGATCGGCGGAACCGACTGGGCCGCCTCAACGTTCGCAGCATCGCCGGCAAAGGCGATCGCACTCAAACTGATGGCCACCATGTTGATCATCCTCCTGATCCTTGCGTTGGTCGTGTGTATCATTAATAAAAGAGGCGCTTGCAAAACCTCCGGTTTTGCAAGCGGAGGGTTCAGGGTTCGGGGTTCAGGTGACGTTTCCGGCCTGAACTCTGGCATCTTGAACCCTGACACGCGGCTTTCCCCATGGTTTTGCAAGAGCCTCAAAAACCTGTTTT
>CAITYL010000239.1 GCA_903896595.1 uncultured Lentisphaerota bacterium | reverse complement strand
GGGGCCACCGTCCGCCAAACCAATGATGCGCGTCTCCGACGATGACGGGTTCGTCCGCCCGAGGACGGGCGGCTCCCGGTGATGGAAAAACCTCGTTATTTTTAAAAACGGCTTTATCCTGGATTATTCATGAAGGAGTTGAAATGGGGGTTTTGTAGCAAAGCGATTGTATCGCGCTGGCGGCGTCCCGACGGGCTACAAGCCCTTTGCTACACCGGCTCCGCCGGAATTGGGATGAAACGATGTCTCCAAAGGCCTACAAAACGCTTCATGAATAATCCTGGTTAGGGCAAAAGCTCGATTGCCACCCAGGTGGTCTTGGGCAGGGGAACCGCGAACGCGCCGTCCTTGATGGCGTACGCCTGACCGGTCACCACGTTCCGGGCGCGCCGGAACGGGAAGGCCGGGCGAACCTGGAGGTTCAAGTCGGGCAGTGCCGCTTCAACCTCGGCCAGTCGGGACTCCCGGAAGAAGGCGCCCACGTGGTTGGACGACTTGGCGAACAGCACCAGAAACCGCCGGCCATCCCCATTCACGAAGCAGGCATTGTTAACCTGCGGCGTGATCTGCACATCGCGACGCGCCCCGAGTTGGGCCAGGAGTTTTTCCAGCCGGCCAAGGTCCGAATCGCTCACGGGCACATTCGGCAGCACCACCACCCGTCCCTTGCCCACCGGTATCGCCTCCCGGCGGGCGGCGAACGAAAGGCCCAGATCACGGGCCAACGTGTCCGAACCGCCGGCCAGGTCGAACGCGCCGGTTTGGGGGAACGCGACCAGCGTCCCGCCGTCCCGCACCCATTGGGCGAGCTGCCGCCGGGCCGCGGGGGTCAGCACCAAATTACTGCCGTCGTCCACCAGAATCCGCACCCCCTTCAGATCCAGGAACTGACTGCTGACAGCACGGAAGGGGAACCCGAAGCGTTCAAAGGCGAATTCCAAGTGCGCCAATTTCTCCATGCTGAAGAAATTGGGCGGTTCACTGGCATAGAGGGTGGTGTCGGGCACCAGCAATGCCAGATCGGAGACCGGATAGGCGGCACGGCCAATCTCGCGGGCGGCCAGTTCATACTGGTGGAAATCCAGCATGCTCGGCCGGGCAAAGGTCGGACCGGCAAACGAATACAGTCCCGCGCGGTAGCCGCCGAGCAGCCAGTCGGCCAGCGCCATGCGCATGGGGCCGCCCCGGCTCTTGGGCCAGCCGTTTTCGCCGGTGATCGGCACCCCGAAGGAGAGCGCCAAGCTGCGGTAATAGCCCTCGACGTCCGGCGTGGTTTCCACGCACTCGCAATGCAGGGCGACATCCTTGAACTCGGCCGCCACGCGCATGCCCAAACCCACTTCAAGATAGGGGCCCCGCATCAGCACCGGCAGGTCCGGGATCTCGCTCCGCACGGCGGTGATCACCTGCCGCATGAAGTTATGAAATTGGCTGGAGAAAAAGTCCAGATAATCCGCCCAGAGCGGCCCCAGGTTGTAAGGTGCCCCCGACCGGTGTTCCGGCAACGGCAACTCGTCCCAGCCGCGCAACGGCTTGCCGTAGCGCTTGCCAGCCTCGGCCAGCGACAGTTTCAAGCTCTCCCGTACGTAGGTTTGCCAGGCCAGCCGGCCGGGCTCGCTCTTGTCGACCGCAAACCCGGAGGTGCCGGTGTGCGGCGTGGCCATGACCGCCACCAGGGTCGGATCCTGCTGGTAGCGCGCCACCAGCGCCTTCATCCCCGCCGTGAAGCGGGCGCGAAATTGCGGGTTGGCCACGGTTTGCGGCCCCGTCCATTGGAAGCGCCCCCAATTGAAATCGTAGGGATCCCAAACCACCCGCTTGCGCTGGTCGCGGGCAAAGCGCATGTAGGCGTCGGCCTTGGCGAAGTCGATGACCGCCCCGGAGGCGTCCATCTGCTCCAGCCACGGCACCTCGATGTGAATGGCATTGAACCCGATCAGGTTCAGATCGGCGCCGACAGTGGTGCCCTCCGCAAGGTCGAATCCGCCAATATTCAGCGGTGCCAGCACCGGTCCCGGATAGTGCAGGAAATTGGCGCGGGTCAGTTCCGGCAGGCCAGCCAGCGGCGCCGGGGGCACACTAGGCCAGCGGCCCGTGACCGGTTTCGCCAGTTCCTCGACGCATTTGACCGCCACTTGGGCAAAGTCCGGATGGGCCGGGGCGAGAATGGAGCGGTTGTCGCGGGCTAGGCCGGAGTAGAGAATCCGCGCGCCGGCAAACGGACCGGACCGGTGCCGCAGCAGCACCATCACCCAGCCGGTGAACCGGTCATTTTCAAAGATCCAGTTCCGGGATTCATAGGTCACCTGCAGCAACGGGGTCACCTCGACCCAGGGCGGCGTGCTGGGCCAGGAAATCGAGTCATTGGCGGCCAAAAAAGCGCACTTCCCCACCGGCAGGGTGGCCGGCAGTTCGGGCCACCACTTTTGGCCGGCAGAAGTCAGTTCCATTTGGGGCGCCGTCAGTTCCAGGAAATGCCGCCCCTGCGGAACGGCATCCAGAATCCATTTCAGTTCCGTCGGCGGCCGGTAGTCCGGCGCGGCCTTGAATCCGGCGCCGGCGGCCACCATCGGCTCGGACAGGGGCGGCGCGGTGCCGATGTACCACAAGGCCCGACCCCGCTTGAGCAGTTCCAAAATGCGCCGTTCGTCCCCCGTCAGATAAGCCGGCCCGGTCAAAATCAGCAGATCCACGGCATCTGCATCCAGCAGGGGCGCCAACGCCTGCGGAGTTGCCAGGGTCACCTTGAGCCCGGCCCGGCGCAACGTCCAGTCCAGGCCGGTGGCCACATTGCCGGATGACCGCACGCCCCGGAACGCCTCGCCGTCCAGCACCACGACACGACAAGAGGGCCCGGCATAGACGGGCGGCTTCGCCGGCCCGGTCCGGGGTGCGCCGGCCGGAGCGGTCGTTGCGGACGCCCCCACGGTGCCCAGCAGAACCACATCGTCGATCTCCATTTCCCACGGGGCGGCACTCTTCTCCGCCACGCTATCCAAGGTCAGCCACAGGGTGCGGATTTTGGCCAGATCAGGCCGGGCGGCCTTCCCCGGATTTTCGACGGGGGAAAACCGCTCGGGAGTCGCCAGAATCGTTGTCCAGGCGCCATCCGCGGCCAGCGACGCCTTGTACCACCAGCGGCTGCCGTCACTGAGCTGGGCGTCAACCAGGATGCCGGTCACGTTCCGGGCGCCCCGCGCCATCAGCCGGATGCCGTCACACCGAGTCAGCCCCAATCGCGTCAAATCCAACGTACCCAAGCCGCACCAGCCCTCCGCCGTTCCCTTGCTTAGGCGCAGGGCGTAGGCACTCTTGCAGCCGGGAGAGACGATCTGCTTGTGGTACTGCCCCATCAGCGAGCCGTGCCCGACCAGCTGCCAGCCGCTGTCGCTGCCGTCCTCAAAATCGTCCAACCGCACCACGGTCTCACCTTGGGCAACCGCCGCCGCCAGCGCCAGCCCAACCATCAGGGTCCCCATCAGCCAGTTATTCCATTGCATAGTCAATTCTCCAAGAGTTGAGGGCGTTGATCAGCGCAGTTCAAGGCTGAACCGGGTCAGGCCGGAATGAATCGGCAACGTGATTGGGTACATGATCTTGAGCGTCATGCGACCGGATTCCAGATCATAATGGAACCAGCCGTAACGGAACAAGCTCGGATGCCGCTGACCGTCCCACCAGAAACCGCCGAACGCGAGCCCGGGCGGCAGATCGGCCTCAAAAGTGTGCAGGCCGACCGGATCGCCGTCGTTCTGGATCCAGATTTCATAGCGTCGGCCAACCCGTTCACTGGACACCACGCGAATGAAACGGCCGGGCAGCTCCGAGCGGAACACCGTCTGGTTCGTCCCCTTTTTCAGGTTGGCGAAGAGAATGGCCAGGTTCTTTTCACGAACCGTCCGGAAGCCCGTGACCGCGCCGCCGGTCTCCAGGTCGGCATCGGTGACATAGAACGGCAGGTTCGCCTCCCACAGGATGGCGGCATAATCGGGATCGTCATGGTAGGCGGTCAGGTCAAACTCGGCCAGCTCATAAGACGCCTTGCCCTGGCGGATGGCGATGCCCGCCCGCAGATTGTCCTGGTGCTTGACCCGCAAGTAAACCCGGGGCTCGGTGGCAAACGGGTACTCGTCTTCGATGTCCGCCTCTTTCACCACCGGATTATAGGTGTACTTGCGGACGTAATTGAAACCGCGGGATTTGTCGAACCAGTATTGCCGGTGCTTGTCACCGTAAAGAACCAACGGCTGGTAGGCCTGGTCCTTGCCCTTGCCGCGAAGATCGGGCAGCGGATCGGCGGAGTGCCAGATCATTTCGGCGGTGTCGCCAATCTTGGTGCGATGCCAGTCGGCGAACCCGGAAATGGTCATGGGCCGGGCGCCAACCCGCAGGGCGGTTTCAATCTGGGTGTAGAAGACCTCGGTGTTAGCGGGATTGAAGGCCGGGTACATGTCGTACACGCCCGCCGGGGACGGTCCCTCGTCCATCCAGACCGCTTCCAACTGCAACGGAATGTGAACGAAGGGATTCCACTTTCCCCAGCCCGCCCATTCCTCGATCACCTTGCGGTGGAAGTTGAACTTGTCCAACCCCTCGCCGCGCTGGGTCATTTCGAGGGCGTTCAGACAATAGCCAGGCAACCCATTGCGGCAGTGGGTGCCGACATGATTCATGATGACCGGGGAAATGGGGCCCCAATGCACGGCCAGCACCCGGTTCCGGCCCGCTTCTTGCTCCGGGATGTTATGGTTCAACTGGCTGACATAAAAGGGGTAGAACAGGCAGCCCTTGTTGTTGATCCCCTCGCAGAAATAATCCCAGTTGTAGGCCCAAGAAACCTCCAGCCCCAGATCCCCCATGATCCGGATCGTGTTCTGGTTCTGATGGGGGCAGGCGAGGATGCGGGTATTCTGCCCCAACACCCGGTCATAGGTCTGCTTGAGATAGGTCAGCGCGATGGTCTGTTCGTCGGCGGACATGTCATGGAACGCCCGGGCGGAAGAGACCCCGGGTTCCTTGGACTGGTAATCGTCGTCCGGCCGCCTCAGCCCGCATTCCTCGACCCAGCCCTGATATTCCGCTTCCTGGCCGTTGAGGGATTCGCGGGTGGCAATACCGCCCTCCATAATGGCCACTTCATCCCCATAGTCACGGATGAACCGGGCCAGCCGGTCGCCGTATTTTTGCAAAGCCGCATACGAGCAGAGCCAGGTAATGGGAACGTGGTGGATCTGGTGGCAGAAGCGGTCCATCTTGGTGATCGCCTCATCCAGCCCATGAACGGCGGGCGGATCCCATTTCATCAACCAGGGCGGAATGTGCTGAAGATGAACCGCGCAGGTGAAGAAAACATTGGCCGGCGCGTCGTTCTTCGTGGCCATGATGGCGGTTTTCTCCGGAATCGGCATTTCTTCAACCCTCATTTCCGTTCCAGGCGGATAAGCCGCCATTCGCCGCCGGGGAGCTTGGCCTTGAACGGGCCCGCCCCGGTGGCGAGAGTCTCGCCGGTGATGGCGTCGACCGCCCTGGCAAAAGGAAAAGCCGGCGTCAGCGTCAGGTCAAGATCTTTCTGCAGCTTGCCAATGCCCTTATAGACCGACTCCGTGAACATCGCACCGACCACCCGCGGATCCTTGGCGCAAAGCACCACATACAGCGCGCCGTCCTTTTCATAATAGGCCGTGGACACCGCCGGGCTGACCGCAACCGGCTTCACCAGGCCGTGGGCGGCCAGCAGGGTGTCCATCACGGAAAGCCCCGCCGTGCTGTTTAACGGAGTCGTCACAACGTCCCATTGTTTGCCCCAGTCACTCGGAACGAAAGAGAGCATGACGAGCTTGCCCTTGCCATAGGCCAGCTCTTGGACCGCCGGCCGGTTGGCGGTATCCATCAGGACGGTTTTCGCGCCGGGCAGCACGGCGTTCCGGTAGGCGGCGAAAGTGGCGGATTCCCCGCCGGTCACGATGGTGCACGTGCCTTCGTCCGACACGGCAATCTCCGTGCCAGGTAACGCCCGGCGCAGGAACGCGCTCCGGCCGGGCGCATTCAGCTCGCCGGCGCTTGAGAGCATGCCGGTATGGGGGTAAAAGATGAAGACGCCGCCCTCCTCCCGGACCCACTGCAAAATCCGGTCCATGTTGGCCAGCGGGAGAACCAGGTTCTGCCCGTCATCCATCAGCACCTTCAGCCGCCGGTCCATGGGCAGCAAGTAGGAACTGATGGACTGATAGGGGACGCCGAGGCGTTCGACCTGGTATTCAATCTGCGGGAGGGACCGGGTGCCGAAGAAGTTCAACTCCTTGCTGGCAAAAACCGCGGTGTCGGGAAGAAGGATGCCGAGTTGCGGCTCCGGATAGACACCGCCGCGAAGGATCGCGGCCCCCAAAATCATTTTGAGATGGTCCGCCGTGGAGGGGATCATGAAGAACGGGCCGGCCCAGGAAAAATGGTAGTCGGTGTAGCCGCCCAGCAGAATGTCGCCCATGGCCATCTTGAACGCCGGCCCCTGGCATTTGCACCAGCCGTTCTCGCAGGAGATCGGGACCTTCCAGGCCCGGGCCGCACCGGCGAAATAGCCTTCGGTGTCGCTGGTGGTTTCACAGCATTCCATGTGGGCATACACGCCGCGATACCGGGAGGCGACGAGGAAGTCGATACCGCCCTCAATGTAATTGGCGCGCAGGAAGATCTGAGCGTCCGGGTCAACGCTCCGGATCGCGTCAATGCAGCGCGTCCGCAGGGCGATGGCCGCCTGGGTGGAGAAATCGATGTAGTCCTTCCACTTGGGATTGGTGTTCCATTGCGCTTTCGGATCGGGTCTGGGGGGGACTAGATCATCCCACGTCTTCAGTTTCTCCCCGTAACGCTTGGAGGCCGCCGCCAGGGAGAGCTTGAGCCCGTCGCGGACATGGGTGCGGAAGGCGTTTTTGCCGACCTCGGAAAAGTCGAACTGCACTTGGCAACCCGTGATCAACAGGGGAAAGTACCCCATCAGGGACTTATGCCCCTTGGCGCGGCCGGCCAGGCGCTTCAACGCCGCCGTAAACATGGCAATGCTCCGCTCCGAGTAGATGGAGAAACCAAAATCAGTGCCGCCGGCCGGCCCGATTGGCGGGTCGAAATAGGGAAACGACTTCATGGTCCAGCCGTCGAAGACCACGCCCTTGCCCGCCACATCGGCCTCCGCTAACTGCCGTTCAACGGCATCAAGGTCGACGATCTCCCCGTCGGCGCGTTGTTCGGCCAGCATCGGGATGGTGAGCGTGATACTGTTGGCGCCCACGCCGTCCATGACCTCAAAGAGACGCGGGCCATATTCCTTCAAGGCGAAGGAGAGCGGGGAGCTGATCATGTAGGGGTAGTTTTGATAGTTGCGTTTGGACAACGCAACCTTTTCAACCCCCTGCACGACAAATTGCGTGCTGGCCGCGCCGGGGGCCGAAACCGTGTAAAGCCCGGGCTTCAGCAGCGCCCTCGGCACGCGGAATTCCGCCATGACCGAGTTGCGGGCCGGCACGGTCTGCCGACCGGGAAGGCCAGAAAGCGGCACCACCCCACCCGCGGCGTCCCTCACCTCAAAAGCCAGGGAACCGTCACGGGACGTGACGCGCGACGCATTCACCAGCTTGATGCGCAGGGTTTGCCCGTCGTCAGTGGTGGTGACCGGCCGGGCGGCGGCGACGTAAACGCCGGTGCTTTCCCGCATGACGGACTTAACCAGCCCGGACAGTAGAGTCGCGTAAGCCGGCGCTTCCGGATCGGTGGCAGTGCCTTTGACGTTCGGCAGGCCGCAGAACGCCACTTTCGCGCCGGAATAGCCAAAGTCGCGGCTCTCCGCCACAAAAATGGGGACGGCATCAAAAAGGTCCTCCTGCTGGATCCAATTCTTCGCCTTGTAGACGCAAGCCACCAGATCAGTGATTTCGCACTCCAGAGGCGCAATCCGGCCAAGCGCGGAGTTGGTGAGGGACCGGACCAGCAGCGTCGGGGCGGCGGGGAGCGGCAGGGCGCCGAACAGCCGCCGGCCGGCCGGGGTCAGCGTCAGGGGAGAGGTGAGACTGGGCGCGTCAATCTCGTGCAAAAGAGCCCTGGCCAGTTCGGCGCCGGCCACACTGGCCCCCATCGGACACCCCTGCGCCGCTTTCTCGCGCCAACGGCCACTGGCGCTTTTCGCCAGCGGCCGGGACAACGGGGCCTGCCCCCCCAAGCACACCACGGAACCGCCGGACCGCACGTAGGCGAGGATGTTCTCAGCGGCCGCTTCCGGGAAGGCGGCACTCGGCAACACCAGAACGTCGACCTTGCCGAAGTTGAGCCTCCCAGGGTCGGCGGCCGCCGGCGCGCCCAGTATCTCCACCTGGAAACCAAGCCCGACCAAAATCTTGACGGTGGAAAAGACGTTGAGGGAATCCGACGCCTTCCGGTAAAGGCCGTCTTCGTAAATCACGGCCGCATGTTTGCCGGCCGCCCAGGGCTGCGGGAGAGCCTTCACCTTGAGCGCCGCGAAAACCGCGGCCGCGTCAAACGGCTCGGGCTTCCCGTAGAATTGGATGGAGCCGATGCCGATCGATGACGGAAAGAGCGCGTTGTTGAGCCGCGGGTCAAGCCCGATCCGCACGGCGCTCACCCGGCTGAAATCCGTCAGACTGCCGGGCGTGGGTCCTTGGCAAAAACCAAATTGGTTCGGAGTAAAAACATACTCCTTCCAGTCAGAGGTAAGCTCCGTGACGGCCAGCCAATGGTTGCCCGACTCGTCTGCCAGCCAGATGAAGGTCTTGGGATACTGGCCCAGGTTCCGGAGCCGCAACTTGATTTTCGCGGGATGCCGGAGGGGACGGCAGTCAATGGCCGGCGAGTAGACACTGGCGTGCCCATTGGTCTTTCGCCAGGTGAAGGCGATGGCTGGGGCATCTCCATCCGTGATGGCAGCGACATCCTGCGGATACGGCCCGGCCCCCTGCCCTTCCAACCGCCAGGCGCCCAACTCCTTCCAATCCTCCATCGCCAGACCATCGACCCATATTCCGTCAACGGCGGCAGCCGGTTGCCCTAGGGCGGTTGGGCCGGTGATTTTCTGGGCAATCCTGGCGAGCGCCTCGGCTTCCGTCTCCACGGCAAGAACGGATCCACAGGAAAACGCCAGCAAGCAGACCGCGCCGAAGATGGATGAAACCGAGACCGGATGGCTTGGCATGATGGCATCCTTGCAAACTCCGCGTCCCAGTCTGCCCAGGCGGGAGATTTTTGACAAAAAAAGACCGACACCCATTTCACCGCAACGCTAAAACGTAACGGTGTTTCCGCACGCATGGGAGCCGCCCGTCCCGGGCGGACACGTTGGCGTCACCTCAGACTAACCCAGATTATTCATGAATTTGAACAGGAGAAATCAGGAGGGAACGGAGAAAAACTTCTCCGTGGCCTCTGCTGCCTCCTGTTCAAAATCCAGAACAGCTAAAAAGGACGAAAGGCGGGCAAACGGGGAGCGGCGGGCATCAGAGCCCGGAACGTTAGTGACGGGTCACAAGCGAAACCGTGCGGCTCAAAGAGCGCGAGGCAATCGCTTTGCCACATTTACGCTGGACACCGAATGCCCTGCCGACACCATGGAGTGGTGCAAGTGCCGCTTGCATCAAGTCTCACGGACGCGGCTGGGTCTCCGTTGTAGCGGAGCGCTTGCAGCGCGGCGGCAACTCTCCGCCGGGCTGCAAGCCCTGGGCTACACGGATGAATCAGCCAAGCACATAATCGCACTCGGCTGAACGTGCTTCACACCTTAGCCTGGATTATTCATGAGTGTAGCAAAGGGCTTGCAGCCCGCCCAATCAAGACGTGGCAGCTCGAAGAGCGCGATGCAATCGCTTTGCTACAATGGACATTATCCTTTGGTCATGAATAATCCCGGTTAGCACTCTGCCCGGTTCCGCCGGCGGGCCAGCAACAGGCCGCCCAGGGCCAGCAGCCCCAAGGACGCCGGCTCAGGCACCAGAACCACGTCATAGACTTGAAGCCACATCGTTCCCGTCAAAGGATCAGCCCCCCCATGAGTCGCTGCCGTGCCATCCATGGTAATCCGTACGCCGTTGATATTATTGAACTGTTCAGCGGTCACGCCGAAACTGGCAGCGGTAAACGTATACGTACCGTTGGCCCAGAACGTCCACCCCGAGTCCTTTTCGCCAACGCCGTTAAACGACGCCAGAACATTGATCACCCAAGGGTAAGCACTGTTGACAGGAAGCTTCAACTGGTAGATCCCATCCTGACCGGTGGGATCCCAAGTCTTGGAAATTCCCACCCACCCAGGATATGTGGCATCTGTTCCGGTTCCTGTTGGAATGTAGTTGAGGCGCAACGCCGTGGTGGAGCCCGCAGGAACCCGCTCCATCGACCGGTTCTCCGGATTTTCTCCGTTGCCAACCAGGATCCAGCCGTCATTACCGGTGGAAAAATCACCGATCGTAATACTGCCGGCCCCGGCGGTGGCCGCCAGTCCCAGCATCAACCCCACGATCACTAGTTTTTGCATCATTTTATTCATGTTTGTGCTCCTTGTCTGCTGTTCAAGAACGTGTTGCCATACCTTGAGTCTCATTAACCGAATCGGTTCTCGTCTGCTCTGTTTGGTGTGTTCGGTAGTCGGACACCTCCTTTCGGTTTTTTGCTGATGAGTTATGGATCGGCGGCCCGCTGGCCGCCGGTCAGTCGCCGATAAACGCCGGCGAGCCCCGCGGAATCCAGGTCACATGGATGTCCGTGTACAGGCCGTTCATGCCGTCCACGTGGTTGTTGTAACTGCCGTCACCCCATCCGCGATATGAGGAATCCCAAATCATTATACCGGGGTTGGATTCAAATAGGGGCCGCCCGTCAGCGTTGACAATAAAAGCCCAGCGGTTGGGAAATTCCGCCACCGTCATCAGCTTGTTTTCCGGACAGTAAAAGATGGTTTTGGCCGTGCCATAGGCCGGATAGAGCAACGCCGTGACCGCCGGGGCATCCCAGCCGAAATACCAATAATAATAGGGAGAACGCGAGGGCAGGCTGATCATTTTCCCATTGCTGTCGTCCCCGTACAAGACCATGGTAGTACCGATCTGGCGGAGATTGTTCATGCAGGCCGTGCGCCGGGCGGTCTTGCGGGCGTTGCCCAGGGCCGGCAACAACATGGAGGCCAGGATGGCGATAATGGCGATCACCACCAGCAGTTCAATCAAGGTGAAACGTCGTCGCCGCATCCGCCCCGTCTCCTAATTCCAATTAAAGCTTAAATTGACTCTTCGTTCTACCACAAAGAACGCAAAGAACACAAAGATTAATTGCTCATTTTTAGATTGTTTTATCTTTGCGATCTCTGCGATCTTTGCGGTTAATTTTGGAATTAAATTAACGTATGATTTTGGAATAAACGGTTTCAGTCAGACTGGGAAATCCGGGCCACCGACTCCCGAACCACCAATTCGGGTTTCAAGGATAACTGGTTGGGCCGGCCGTTGCCGGCGCCGTTCAACCGCTCGCCGAGGATCTCC
This sequence comes from uncultured Lentisphaerota bacterium, assembly GCA_903896595.1. Classification (GTDB taxonomy): domain Bacteria; phylum Verrucomicrobiota; class Lentisphaeria; order Oligosphaerales; family CAITYL01; genus CAITYL01. The sequence goes on along the minus strand of CAITYL010000239.1, from coordinate 1,888 downwards.
CCCGCCACCTTGCCCATGCCGTAGAAATCCTGCTGCATGGTGGTCAGGGGCACCAATCCGTACCTGGACCGATCCACATTGTCGTACCCCACCACAGAGAGGTCCTGGGGAACGCGGATCCCCTTCGTCCGCAAATAATCAACCGCCTCCAAAGCCAGATCGTCATTACAAAAACACAGCGCGGTCGGCCGCGGGGTGAGCGCGAGGAAATGCTCGACCACCGCCGGGACTTCGGCCAAAGCCGCCTCGCCCGGTTGGGGCAACTGGACGACTTGCCCCGCCTGCAACGGCAACCCATGGGTCACCACCCCCTGCAAGAACCCGGCCTGGCGGTCCCGCAGACTGGTGCGGTCGATCGGGCGGGAGACATAACCAACCTGCCGGTGCCCCATCCGCACCAGATGCTCGACCAACAGGCGACCGCCTTCCAGATTGTCCGACACCACATAATCGGTTTCCAGTTTCCCGGGATAGGCATCCAGCAGGACAAAAGGTACACCTCGTTCCTGTAGGCGGGACAACACCACCTCAGTGTCCGCCGCCGGCTCGAACCAAATGATCAGACCGCCGGTGCGCGGATCATGCGGCCGGTCCAGCAGGGCAATCTGTTCCGCCGGTGTCCGGTAAAAATCCACTCCGACCTGAAAACCCAAACCGCCCACGGCGTCGTACAAACCTTCCATCACGCCGTGCTTGACCGGCACGCCGCCCTGCCCGCCCACCATGGGGGAAATCGACTTGACCCACAGCCCCTTATGACGGGTCTGCCGGCTTTGATCGGTGACAAAGGTGCCCTGGCCGCGCCGGCGGGTCAGCAGTCCTTCGGCCACCAAATGGGCCAGCCCCTTGCTGATGGTCAGCCGGCTGATACCCAAATCCTGCTCCAATTCACGTTCAGAGGGGATCTTGACGCCCACACCCCAGGTGCCGTCCAAGATCCGCTTGCGGATGCTTTCCTGCACCCGCACATGCCCGGATTGCGCCTCGCCGTGTCTCATGCCATCCCGCCTGGTTCATCCACACTTAATCACGCACCTAAACCAATTACATAAACCAACATAAACCACAAAATAAGATTCGGCAAATCCTCCGGAAATTATATTTTTTAATGAGGTTAACCTGGATTATTCATGAGAACAGGAGGCCGCAGAGGTCACAGAGAAGTGTTTCTCCGTTTTCTCCGGATTTCTCCTGTTCAAATTCATGAATAATTCAGGTTCAAGGAGTCTGAAGGTACAAGCGTTCCCAAGACAAGGTGCGGCGTTATTTCCAGACCGGGAGCCGCCCGGCCTCGGGCGGACAGCGACGGCATCACCCCGGTTCCGCCCTTTTTATGAGGCCGCCGTCACGCCAAACCCATGACGCGCGTCTCCGACGATAACAGGTTCGTCCGCCCGAGGACGGGCGGCTCCCAAGACACATTACCCAAGGTCAGGCGCCCCCCTTGGACGCAATATGAAAGAAATCAACCGAACTTCGTGTGAGTTATATAAAGGCGAGCTAAATTAGGCAACCTCTTTTTTCGTAACGTTATTTCGCACCTGTGGTAGGTTCACCATGAGCAAAACCGTAACCGTGTTCGTCTCTCCCTGCGGCAATGACCATTGGTCGGGACTCCGGCCGGAACCGGTCGCGGACGGCTCGGATGGGCCGCTGGCCACCCCGGCGGCCGCCCTCGCGGCGCTCCGCCAGTTGCGTCAGACGGGCACGGCGGCCGGCGCGGGCGCCGTGCAGTTGCGCGCGGGTACCTACTATCTGTCGGAATCGCTGACCCTCACCCCGGAAGACTCCGGCACGGCAGAGGCGCCGGTGGTCATCTCGGCGTTTGCCGGCGAACGGGTTGTGCTCTCAGGCGGCCGGCGCATCACCGGTTGGCAGGCGGGCGAAG
>CAITYL010000238.1 GCA_903896595.1 uncultured Lentisphaerota bacterium | reverse complement strand
CTCCCTTTGCGGATTTCGCAGGACGCCCCTGCGCCCCAATCGTGGATGGTTGCACTGGAGCGGCCTGCGAAATCCGCAAAAAGGCACAAAAAGGTTTGACGGAGGGTTTGGGAACCGCCATTCCTCAAAAGGGGGTTTCCAACAAGGTTCGGGGTCTGTCCTTCGGGTCGTTCTTTCCGTGGACAACGTGGCGGCGTAGTTGCCAGGGCGGTGCGGCCGTATACGGTATGGATCATCGTCCAACCGCCACCCCCGCCGGGTTTGAGGCGGGGGAGAAAGGCGTATGAGCCCGTTTTTTACCATTTTTGTTCTGGTGGTCGTCGCGGCCATCGCGATTGTTGGCTGGGTGGCCGCGGGCCGGCGGCGGGAGGCATTGGCGGCGTTTGCCGCAAGATCGGGGTTTTCTTGGTTCGGTGGAAAGGATCCGCTCGAGATTGAAGTCCGCTACGGCGCTTTTTCCGCCCTTGCCCGCGGCCACAGCCGGCATGCCAGCAATGTCTTCAGTGGCAGCCGCAACGGCCGGCAAATTGTCGGTTTCGATTACCGGTACAAGACGGGCTCGGGAAAAAACCAATCCACTCATTGTCTTTCCGGTGCCCTCGTCGGCACGGTTTATCTCTTTCCCCATTTGCGGGTTCGGCCGGAAAACTTTTTGGACAAGGTCGCCGAGTTCGTCGGCATGGACGACATTGATTTCGAGTCGGCCGAATTCAGCCGCAAGTTTTTCGTCAAGGCGGAGGACCGGAAGTTCGCCTTTGACCTGTTTCATGCCCGGGCCATGGAATACCTGCTGGCCCAGCCGACGCCGTATACCTTGGAGTTTTTGGGCGAAGTGATGCTGATCACCAATGACCGGACCTGGGAGCCGGCCGGTTTCGCGGCAGCCGTGGTCCACGTTGAAGGCCTGCTCGACCTGACGCCGGAGTATCTTCGCCGGGAATTGAAGGAAGACAAACCTAATTTAACATGAAACGCGAACGTCTTCTGTAGCAAAGGGCTTGTAGCCCGTCCAATCGAAAACGTGCTGCTCGAAGAGCGCGATGCAATCGCTTTGCTACATTGGCATGTTATTCACCGGAACACCGAATGCCCTGCCGGTATAATTTTGCGACAACCTCAACTTTAACAGGAAACACACGCCATGCTCATCGTCCTGCTGCTCATGCTGGGCTTTCCGCTATTCGTCATTCTTGTGCTGTGCGCCATTTACAACGGCTTGGTCAAGCTGCGCAACCAGTGCCGGGAGGCATGGTCGAACGTGGACACGGAACTGAAACGGCGCTATGATCTGATCCCCAACCTGGTGGAGGTCGTGAAGGGCTACGCCAAACATGAGCGCGAGGTGCTGGCGGAGGTGGTGCGGTTACGCGGCGTGGCGCTGGCTTCCGCGGGCTCGCCCGGGAGTCAGGCGGCGGACGAAAACCAGCTGGTCCAGGGGCTGCGCCAGCTGCTGGCCGTGGCCGAGCGCTATCCCGACCTCAAGGCGGACCGGCATTACCTGGAGCTGCAGCGGGAACTGGCCAACACCGAGGACCGCATCCAGGCGGCGCGCCGCTTCTACAACGCCAATGTCCGTGACTACAACACCCGCACCGAACAGGTGCCGTCCAACCTCATCGCCAGTGCCTGCAATTTCGCTCCAGAAGAATTCTTCGAGATCGAGCCGGTGGCCGCCGCCGCCCCGGCCGTCTGTCTCTGAACCCGCCCGGGTGACCCAGCAGTGAATAATCCCCTGGTTCTTCGCAAGATTCCGCTTGTTTTTGACGGGGTTGGCGGGGCTTGACACTTTTTTTCTTCGCAACCACTTTTTCGACTTGATTATCTGATATGTAATTATATATTACGGATTTGAGGTAAAAATATGCAAACATCAGAAAACACACTTCGGACGCGGATTCTGAGCCGGGCCAAACGGCTGGGGGCCG
>CAITYL010000237.1 GCA_903896595.1 uncultured Lentisphaerota bacterium | reverse complement strand
TGCTCCCTTTGCGGATTCCGCAGGCCGCTCCGGTGCAACAACCCATGATTGGGGCACAGGGGCGGCCTGCGGAATCCGCAAAAAGGCACAAAAAGGTTTGACGGAGGGTTTGGGAACCGCCTTTCCTCAAAAGGGGGTTCCCAACATCTTGTTTTTCCCGGCATGCGGCGATAGGGTTATCCAAAGATGCGCGGGAACGCAAGGCGGGGGCGGTGAAACCAGCCATGACGAGAACGGGAATGGTCGCCAATCTTCGGACAGCGGGCATCCGGTTCGGGACCGGCGTGTGGTTGTGCGCCCAACTGCTGGCATGGGCCCAGGAGTCGTGGCCGGTGGCGGCCTTGCAGGTCGCCCTGGACCGGCGCCAGTTCTCCCCCGGTTGCATCGACAACCACCTGGGCGCCCAAACCCGAACCGCCCTGCGCGCCTGGCAGAACGCCCACCATCTGCCCGTCACCGGAGTGAACGATGAGGCCACTGCGGCCACCCTCACCGCTGATGTGCCGCCAATCGCCGAATACACCCTCACCGCCGAAGACTTCGCCCAGCTCGGCCTCGCCCCGGCGGACTGGCAAGCCCGCGCCGCCCAAACCGCCATGCCCTATGAGACCATTCTCGAACTGGTCGCGGAGCGGTTCCACGCCACCCAACGCTTTATTCGCGCCCTCAATCCGCAGATCAATTGGGACGCCGTACGCGCGCCCGCTACCGTTTTGGTGCCCAATGTCCTCACCGACCAGCCCCTGCCGAAAGCCAGCCAAATCCGGATCAATCTCGGGCAGAAATGGCTCACGGTATACGACCGGGCCGGACAGTTGTGCGCGTTCTTTCCCTGCTCGATCGGCCGCGACAAACTGCGCCGCCCGGTCGGCGACCTGCAGATCGTCGCCCTGGCGCCCCATCCCAATTACACCTTTGACCCCAAGGTGTTCCCCGAATCGCCCGAGGCCCAGGCGATCGGCCGGAAACTGATCGTTCCCCCCGGCCCCAACAACCCCGTCGGCGTCCTCTGGCTCTCCATTGGCCGCGCCCGCGGCAGCACACAACCGCCGCTGAGCGGCTACGGCATCCACGGCACCCCCAAGCCGGAGGAGATCGGCAAGACCGAAAGTCACGGCTGCTTCCGCCTCGCCAACTGGAATGTGGAACGCCTGGGCGATATGATCACCATCGGCACCCCGGTGATCGTCGAGGCGCAATAGGCGCAAGGGGGGAGTGAAAAAAGGACCTAAAGGACCCAAGGGACCTAAGGGGCGGAGAATTGGTATGTTCAGCAGACCCGTTGCCTGGCTGGTAGTGCTCCAATTGTTTGCCATATCCAGCAACACTTAGCGTCTACCAGTGAAATCAGTTGCAAGATGCGCATGATTTTACCACAGAGGGCACAGGGAACACAGAGGAAAAAATACCGGGTGGCAGTTCGGTTTTTCGGCATAATGCAGTCTCGCACCTCTGTGCCCTCTGTGTCCTCTGTGGTGAAATGACGTTATTTTGGTTCCGGCTATGCCGGGTTGGGGCAACCGGATTTCCCGTGCCCATGCGAACACCGCAACCGTATTGCCGCACCCCCAAAGGGAATCTGCCACGGCAACCCTTCGCACGGTATATTTCGGGTTTTACCGCCAATAAACAGGTTTGGAAGAAGTAGGGGGCGCGGGGGAAGGAAACAACCTTTCCTCAAAAGGTTTTTCCTGCCCCCGCAGCTTCACCTTTTCCTTCATTTTCATAAACGCCCTTCCGCGGAGAACCTCCTCATGAATCCACTTGCCGGCAAACCCGCGCCCAACGCCATTCTCGCCAATATTCCGGCCCTGGTCAGCGCCTATTACACGCTCCAACCCGACCCCGCCGACCCCCATGGCGCGGTCAGTTTCGGCACCTCCGGCCACCGCGGCGCCTCGCTGAAGAGCAGCTTCAACGAGGCGCACATCCTGGCCATTGTCCAGGCCGTGTGCGAACACCGCAAACAGGCAGGCATTACCGGACCGCTGTTCCTGGGCAAGGACACCCACGCGCTCTCGGAACCGGCCCAGATCACCGCCATTGAAGTGCTGGCGGCCAACGGCGTCGAAACCCGGGTCGCCCAGGACGGCGCCTACACCCCGACCCCGGTCATCTCCCACGCCATCCTCACCCACAACCGCGGCCGGCGGGACGGCCTGGCCGACGGCATCGTCATCACCCCGTCGCACAACCCGCCCGACAATGGCGGCATCAAGTACAACCCGCCCAACGGCGGCCCGGCAGACACCACCGTCACGCAATGGGTCGCCGACCGCGCCAATGCGTTGCTGCAAAACGGCAACCGCGACGTCAAACGCCTCCCCTACGCCCGGGCGCTCAAGGCCGCCAATGTCCGCAGCTACGACTACGTCACCCCGTACGTCGAGGATTTGCAGAACATCATCGACTTCCCCGCCATTCAGGCCGCCGGCCTGCGCATCGGCGCCGACGCCCTCGGCGGTGCCGGCCTCGGTTACTGGGAACCGATCGCCGCGCGCTACGGCCTCACCATCGACCTGCTCAACGGCTTCCCTGACCCTACCTTCCGCTTTATGTGCGTGGACAAGGACGGCAAGATCCGCATGGACTGCTCCTCCCCCGCCGCCATGGCCGGCCTGATCGGGCTCAAGGACAAGTACGACATCGCCTTCGGCAACGATCCCGACTTCGACCGCCACGGCATTGTCTGCCCCAGTGCCGGCCTGCTGAACCCGAACCATTACCTCGCCGTCGCCATCCATTACCTGTTCCAAAGCCGCACCGGCTGGCGGCGCGACGCCGCCATCGGCAAAACCCTGGTCAGCAGTTCCATGATCGACCGCGTCGCCGCCGCCCTCGGCCGGCGCGTCGCCGAAGTGCCGGTCGGCTTCAAGTGGTTCGTCGACGGCCTGGTCGATGGCTCCTACGGCTTTGCCGGCGAGGAAAGCGCCGGCGCCTCCTTCCTGCGCCGGGACGGCACCGTATGGACTACCGACAAAGACGGCATCATCCTCTCCCTGCTCGCCGCGGAGATCACCGCCGTCACGCATCAGGATCCGGGCGTGCATTACCGCGAACTCACCGCGCGCTTCGGCACGCCGCTGTATGAGCGCCAGGACGCCGTGGCCAATGCCGCCCAGCGCCGGGTGCTGGCCAAGCTGGCGCCGGAACAGGTCACCGCCGCCACTCTGGCCGGCGAACCGATCCGCGCCAAGCTCACCACCGCCCCCGGCAACGGCGCCGCCATCGGCGGGCTCAAGGTCATTACCGACAATGGCTGGTTCGCGGCCCGCCCCTCGGGTACCGAAGACGTCTACAAGATCTACGCCGAAAGCTTCAACGGCCAGGCCCACCTCGACACCATCAAGCAGGAGGCCCAGGCGATCGTCGCTGATGCCTTCCGTGCCGCCGGGGTATAAAGTGCAAAACCTTTTGGCAAAGGCCGGGCGACCGCATGCGAAGTGCGGAATGCGGAGTGCGGAGTGCGTGAAGAAGGTGGCGCAGGCATTCTTGCCTGCGTTGGGGGCATCCCGAGGCGGAAGCATGCGACACCTTACCCTGATGCTGGGGCTCGCGTTGGCCGTCCTGGCCGTCGGCTGCCGCCATTCCACCGCCACCAAGCCCTTGGAAAACGGCACGCCCGCGGCAGCGGCCGCCACCGCCCGGCCGGACGCCGCCACCCCGCCCTTCCCGCTGGCGGTGGGTGCCCGCTGGATCTACCAGGGCACAGTGAAATGGACCGCCCCGAACCGCAGCCAGGTCCGCACCGACACCGTCACCTGGACCATGGAGGTGCTGGCCAAAACCGTCCGCGGCCACGTCACCGGCTGGCAGCTGCGCGGCGTTCCCACCGACCTGGCCTGGTACGAGGCGGGAGCCAAACCGGCGGAACGCGTCCTGCTCCAGGTGGGCGCCGCCACCTTCTATCTGCTGGACGCCGAAGACAGCCCGCGCCTCTGGAAACGGCTGGAGGATGCGCATGACGAGCTGTCCGGTCTCGAACTTGCGGAACCCGTTCTGCAACTGGAACTGCCTCTGCAAAACGGTCAGGTATTTGGCGAAACCGGCCAGCTCTGCCGCCTGGACCGCAGCTACTGCTGGCACGTCACCGCCGCCGGCACGCTCGATTGGCCCGTCCAAGGCCTGGCGGCCGCCGCCGCGCCCCGCCCCGTTTATGAGGTGGTCTATCAATCGCTCCCGGACACCACGACCGTCAGCTTCTGCCACGGTGTCGGCATCGTCCGCTTCCGCTACCGCCACCACGGCACCGTCGCGGAAGCGGACGTGCGCCTGGTGGAGTTCCATCCCGCCCCCGCCACCCCGACGCACAGACCCGGCCAAAACGTGACACAGGCACTCTTGCCTGTGCCAACGTCAAGCAGGCAATCCTGCCTGCGTGTGCGCCTAGGCCAAAATAGACTCAAAATTCCGAGTAGAGTGATCGTTTCACCTGTCCCTATTCCGTTCGCCGTGTTGCATTTGTTTTTGAAAACAATTTGCTTTTTCAGGAAAAATAGTCCATAGTCCGGTGAATCTGTGGTAAAGCGATTGCATCGCGCTCTTCGGGCGGCACGTTTTCGATCTGGCGGGCGGCAAGCCCTTTGCCACAACTGAAATGAATATCGGATTTTATTTCTGCTTTCTGCTTTCTTAATTTCAGCTTTTGATTATTGACCCTAACGTTCCGGGCTCGGAAGGAAGCGGGTGTTCTGATTTTAAACCGAGGCCACAGAGAAGTGGTTCTCAGTTCTCTCCTGTTTTAATTCTTGGTTTCATTTTTTGCAAGTACCTATACTTAAAATACATATGATGTCAAAAAAAACGACTGGGAATGGAACACGCTTCTTGAGAACCGGACCTTCCATCACCCGAACGGAGGTTGCCAAGCTGGCCGGGGTTTCCCACATGACGGTCACCCGCGCGCTCAGCGGGTACCCCAATGTTTCCCCGAAAGCGAAGGCCGCCGTCCTGGCCGCCTGCCAAGCCCTCAACTACCGCCGCAATACGCTGGCCTCCTCGTTGCGGCGAAACCGAAGCAATTCCATCGGCGTCCTGGTGCCCACCTTCAATCACAGCTTCTATGGCCGGATGTTGACGCAACTGGAGATGGACGCGCGCCAGGCGGATTGTCATCTGATCGTCGGCCAGGGTGACCAAAGCAAGACCAAGGTGACCCTGGAATGGGCGGACATTGAGTTCCTCTTGTCGCGCCAGATCGACGGACTGGTGGTGGATATGACCTTGCCCCCGGCGGTGGAGGCGCGGCTGGCGCATGAAAAGCTCCCCGTGGTCTTCGTGGATGCCCCGCCGCAACTCGACTGCTTCGACTTTGTCGGCACCCAGGATGAAGAGGGCATGGAACAGTTGGTCGGGCATTTACTTGGCACCGGACACACGCGCGTCGCCTTTCTGGCCGGGTTCCCAGGCAGCCGGACCGGCGACCCCCGCCTGGCCGGGTATAAAAAAGCGTTGCAGGCCCATGATCTCGCCTTTCACCCAGAGTTGGTCATCCATTCAAACTTCTCCTACACCGGCGGCTATGCGGCCGCCAAGTCCCTGCTGAAACGCACCCGCGACTTCACCGCGCTAGCCGGTGTCAACGATTACGTGGCCATCGGCGCCATGGCCGCCCTGCACGAGGCCGGTCTGTCGGTTCCCGACGACATCTCGGTCGGCGGCTTCTGCGGCGATGCAAACGGGGCCTTCTGCATTCCCGCCCTGACCACGGTGGCACAACCGATTGAACAAATCGCCTCCACGGCGCTGGAACTCCTGCTGACGCGCATCACGCAACCAGACCACCCGCCGGTGCGCCTGCGCCTGCCAGGACGGCTACTGATGCGTGCCTCTTGCGGTCCGGTGACAGCTTAGTGGCGGGGACGCCTTGACAAGACCTGGCTTGGGCTTATATTGTTCACGAAAACAAATTCAGTCGACGGAGATTTTTTGGTGGACGGCCCGTGGCGCCCCATAATTTAAAAACGGGAGGGTAAAAACAGCGTTACGTGACGTTCCTTCGGCAAAACCGACGAAACCATCAGCTCTGTGGAGAGGCGACCCAACGGCACGGTGGCAAACGACCCAGCCGCAGTGGCGCTCGCATCATGGGTCTAAGTAAAACAAGGTTAGGAAAGGTGGAAACCATGGCTATTAACGACAACTTCCTTCGCAATAGTGTGCTGGCGGCGTGCATGCTGTGGACGGGACTGAATGCTCAGGCGTCAGTATTCATCGCGGATGCGTTCGCCACCGGCGAGACCCCACGGGCGGTCGGCCAGCCGTTGCTCGCAACGGTCACGCCAACGGGCAGTGCCACCTGGGTCGGGGGCGTCTCACCTGTCTTCACGGCCAGTAACGCGGTTGGCTTTAACACAGACGCCACCAGCAGCAACGGAGCCAGTTTTGTCGCATTTGTCCCTCTGACAGGCGCCCCGGCGGGCAATAAAATTGTCACGGTCCAGGCGGAGGCAGACTTCAAGGGTAATGATTGGGGGAGCGTCCAATTCAGCAATGTCGGCAATGACGTTTTCAAATCCGACTTGCTGTTGTCTTACCACCAAGATAAAACGGATCCCACGTTAGGACATTACATTATCTGGAGCAATGACTTCGCTGCCCAACTTACCAGTGGCAATATGACTGGCAACGCGGGTTCAAATCTGTTGAAGTTGTCGTACGATATGGAAAGCAATAAAGCCAGTGCTTGGATTAACAATACCCAAGTGATGAATGGGGTCACCCTGGCCTACACTCCCGTGTTGAGCTACGCCGGTTTCGGCGCGTATGACACCAACTATCGCACACCCGCGGCTACGTGGGTTGACAACTTCCAAGTGGATGTGGTGGTGGTTCCCGAGCCGGGCGCAATCAGCCTGCTGGTTCTTGGCGGGGTGCTGGCGTGCTCGCGGTTTAGGAAAACGTCGCCGCGTCGCCGCTGACCACCGCGTCCAAGCCGGTTTCTCCCGCCGGGCCGGTCACCGAGACGTCACCATCACACGGACGCGGGTCTTGATGTGGCACCCAGAATAACTGGGTGCCTTTTTTGGACCATCATGCTGGGGGATAGTATGTTTCCGAATGGAACCGCGTAATCCCAGCTCTGCCAACCGTCCGTCACCAACACGTGGCCCCCCCCATGACAGCGTCTAAAACACCCCCGTTTTCCGCATCAGCGGTGACTGAACCGATACATCCCAAACGGTTTCTGACTTACGCGCAAGTCGCGTGGTTCAGCTTCGACCGGGAGTTCGAGCACTACGATCTCGCGGACCTGCTGCACCTCTCCTGTCCGCCGCAGACCTGGGATGGTTACACCGACCGCAGCGGCATGACGCTGAATCCTACCCCGGCGCAACCATTCCCGGCGATCACCCCCGCGACACTGTCAGCCGTGTGGCGGGCACAGCTGGAAAAACTGCGCGAACTCGGCAAACCGTTCACGTTCTTCGGCATCTTTAACGGTGGCAAATTACCCGAGGGGCCAGGGTACGGCTTTACCGGCTGCCTGATGCCCGAGGCTGAATACCGCCACTTGATGGACCGCGTGGGCGACCTGTTTATTGGGTGGGACTTGGGGGAGTTCGATGGTCTTTACGGCCGGGATATCGCCTTTTACTGGAAACCGGAGGAACTGCCGAAAACACGCCCGGAGGCGCATGCGCGCTTCATGGACTATTTGAGACGGCTGCACGGCTACGTCTATCAAAACGCCTGCACCATCGTTGGGTGTACGTTCCCCCACTATTTTCATGAGCTTGGCATCCGCATGCTGGGCGCCGAAGTCGGGCAAGCCCTGCTCAATTACCAGGTCTACACCTCATTCCTGCGTGGCGCGAAGCGGCAATACGGCCTTGAATCGAAGATCATCACCAGCGTGTTCGACCGCTGGGGCTACACCTGCTATGCGAAGGACATCGAGCCGGCGTCAATGCCGGACGAACACGGCGGGAAGATCGTCTTCCGCGCCGATGCGTTTGCCGGCCATAGTATCGGCCTGCACCACGCCATGTGGCTCATCGGCTATTTTGCCGGGGCGGCCGCCATGGGACTGGATGGCGGCTTCTACGCCGACGCGCTTGACGAACGGGGGGTGCGCATGCTAAGCCCGCTCGGGCGCAGCTGGATGTCCTTCCGTGAATGGGCGCGTTCACCGTTGCCGCGCGGTGAACAGGTGCGGCCGTTGGCGCTCCTGCTCGATTATCACTCAGGCTGGACACCGCCACGGCACCTCTACTCCATGAAGCATTTCACCGTTTGGCATTCGCTGCCCTACGGCCCCGCTGATTACGGCATGGATCGTGCCTACGATCTGTTCTATCCCGGCTACACGGACTCTGGCTTTTACCGCGACGAGCGGGGGTTTGTCGCTCCAACCCCGGAGGGCGACGTGGTCGATGTGCTCTTGAGCGATGCCGCACCCGAGGCGCTGGCCGCCTATCCCATCCTCTGGCAGCTGAGCGACAACGTGCCCGGCGAAACCTTCAGCGGGCGGTTGCGCGATTATGTGGAAAACGGCGGCCACCTGATCGTCAGCGGCGCGGCCATGACGGCGCTTGCGCGCGACTGGTTTGGCATCGCCATCTCCGATGATCGAAAACCGGCGGTGCATGCCGTGTTGGGCGCGACGGGGGAATGCATCCGGGAAAACTACTATGCCGTCCGCGTTTTGCCGCTCGACCAGACGTGGAACGTGTCGGTGGTTACCGAAGCCGGCGATCCGTTGCTGGCAACCCGCCAAACCGGGCGCGGGCAGGTGACCTTCCTGGCGGCGGATCATGGTCTCACCGACCGGCTTACCGCCCCGGGACTGGACATGAATGCGCGCTGGGATTACACGCCGGAACACCCATTTGAACTGCTTCACTGCATCCAGCGTCAGGTCAAACAGTGGGTGCGGCAAGCGATGCCCGTTACCGTTGATGCGCCGGGCCTCTACTACGCCGTGAATCGCCTCGCCCCCGATGACTACACGGCATGTCTCTACAACCCCGGCCAGACGCCGCTGACGGGGGTTGTCCGCTGCCATCTGAAGGATCCGTGCGTGCGTGAGTTGACCGGCCCGTGGAGTACGAATTTACTCAACGGCCTGACCGTTGCCGTGCCGGCCAACGAACTCACCGTTCTCCAGCTGAGCCGCGCGCAAAACGCCACCCCATAACTCGGCCTACCACCCACGCCGGCCCCCGTTGAGATGGACGGGGTAACGGCGACGCTTGCCTCAGTAATGGAAAACCAGGATCTGATGACAGATCATGGTGCCAAGGGTGACGGTCTGGTATCCGTCTTCTGAACGGGTTGCCGGAAGTTCCATGCCTTGCGGCTCAAGCGTGACTTTCCGGATGGTTTCAGGCACGTTAATTCCGGCGCAGACATCGACCAGTGGGTTTAAATCTTCAATGACCTCGATCGGCTCCCGGAAATACCCGTTATCCATTTTAAACCGGGTTCCACGTTTAACCGGATTGGCATAGAGGAGATGCAGGATGTAGCGTCTTTCCTTCAGCTGCCGCATCAAGGTCACACGCCCCTGGGACGGCAGAGTGGTCCGAATCGGCAGCTCTTTGCCCGCGAACGCCGCGATGGCGTTATAAACAAATTGCTTTAACGCGACATTCCCGTAATTGGTGTAAATGGAAAAGACCGGATGGGCGAAATACAGAATCTGCGGAGCCATGGCGCCGGCGTCAAACCCGGAGCTCTCCGGTTTATAAGGCGTATGCTGATGCGACGAGAAATGTTGATAATCGCGATTGAAGTACGGATCAAATATGTCGCCCAGGGATTGCGCTCTGGTGGTTTTAATGCGTTGCGCAGCCAGATACATGACAAACGGCGTTTTAACAAAATCCGGCGCGAATCGCGGAGCGGCTTGAACATAGTCCGGGCAAAATTCGCTGGCGCCAAAATAATCGCAGCCGAAAGCGAAGGCGAATTCATCGCGGTCCGCCCACAGGCCCGAGGTTCCGGAAAGGATAATCTTGCCGCCGGCGGCCAGATATTTGTCAAGCCGCGCCTTGAACTCCGGAGCAATCCGCATGTCGTCGGCGAGAATCAGTATTTTGTAGTTGTCGAACGGCATTTCAGGGTCAAGCGTGTCGAACGGGATATGACTTTCGAGAAGTATTCTCAAGGCTCCCGTCTCGGAAATGGGGGAACGTGAGTTCACCGCCGAGGGGGTTTTGAAGGCGGTGTTGGAAAGCAGCGCCACGGTTGCCGCGCTCTGGACGTCCACGCACCAAGCTTCCTTTTGTTCGACCTCGGCATAGGCTTGCCCGATCATTTCATAGGTGCTCTCGTCCAGCCGCCCGCCGGGGTGAAGCTGATCGCCAATACTGCATTTCGAGCCTTGGGCGAGCATTAAGGCGCACTCATATCGCAACGCATTGGGGTGTTTAAAGCCCCCGAATTCGCCCCAGGAGGTATGGAATTTTCCCGTCATCCCCAAAAAATCCAGGCCGAGCTTGCGGGCGTAGGAAGCGGACAACGGATAGTGATCATAGCCCCAGCCGCCCGTGGGCAACGACTCAAGCTCCAAATGGCTGAAATAGTTCAAAATGGCGGTATTGCCAATTTCCAAATGACCACTGTTATGGAAAATCGGCAGCGTGGGCGTCGCTCCATGAATCACGTCGAAAATGCGTTTATAATACTTATCAAGCGTCCGCTTGGAAAAACGGCGGCGATCATCCTCTTTTCCCGGGTCATAGCCTTCTTTTATCATATCCTCCAAGCACCAGCGGCAGCAGCATTCACCTTGAATAATGATGTCAATGAAAATCCCGTCCGCATCCGGGAACATGGCGAGCACTTCGTTCAGCATCAGGCAAAGATAGTCAAGATACGGGGTGTTAAAACACAGCTTGTGGAAACTCGGGGAGAGCGGGCTGGAAGACCACCATGCGGGATACCCGCCGTCAACCGTGATCTCGCGCCATTCAGGATGATGGTAAGCCGCGAGATTGTTGAGCGCGCCGCTGAGATAGACCGGGACCTTGACGCCGATCTCATGGCACGCCTCAATTTGACGGCGCAGGAGGTTGAAACTCAAGCCCGGATGTTGCGTGCCAACGTGCGTCGGATGGTAGCTCCAGCCGTGATGGCAGGATGAAAAACAGGTTATCGAATCAACGTGCGCTTTTTGCAACGTTTCCTGCCAATGCGTCTTCTCAAATTTTTCGCCAATCCCTGGAATCGCCGGGGAATTGTGAAAGTCCAAATGCACTTGCCTGAACCTGAGATTGTTCATAAAGCACCTTCCGCTGTGCGGGCCGACCGTCTACTTGCTGGATGATCGCAGGTTCACGGGGGGATTCTGAAACAGGACATCGGCGCAGATGTCCTTGCCGACGAAATGGTATCGCCCACCACCGAGGTTTTGTGTTTTCCCGTACTTCGACTTGAGATCATCGACGCCTTCAACCGTGATCATTGAATCGGCCGCTCCCGGACCGGTCGCCGTAATGACCAGGCAGCTTTTACCTTCCACGCTAAACGCCTTGGCATCGGTGATCGATTCATTTTTTACCAGCGGTTCCACCTTGACGGCGGGGGCCTGTTCGAGACTCAACACCCATGGCGCCAGCTCATTGAGCTGTTTGGCGGTCGCCGCAATGCCGGGCAAGATTTTTCCCCGATGAATCGCGTCACTGTTGGCATTGCAGTTATACGCATAAAGCAGGCTTCCTTTGGCGTTCTTCACGATCCCGAGCAACGCATGCGACAGGATCTGCTCCTGGGTCGGCATCACCACACCGTCAGCCGCGAACGCTTGCGACACAAACCACAGCGGGTAAGCGTCCATCTTATTGAGCCGTTCAAGCTCGATTCTCGATGATCTCATTTCAGGGGCGACCTGACTTGTTATAGGGTATGAGTCATAACCGAACACATCGCAGATGGTCCGGTGGAAGGCAAACTCATCAGGCACATAGGCCACCGCCAGCACGAAATGAAATGGATCCACTTTCGCCAGCACTTCACGCACCGCCTTCCGCTTTGGCATGTCTTTCTGCGGAAGTTCATCCGAGATGTAATATCCGAGCATGGCCGGATGGCGCTTGACGGTGTCCGCGAATTTCCCAATCACGTCCGCCCCGCTTCCTTGCCAAGCGTCGAAACGGCTATTACCGCCAACCCCATAGTTAAGCAAGGGGACGATCAGCTTCAGGTTGTATTGTTGTAAGGTGTCAAGATCTTCCGTCATCCGCTTGAACGTGTTAGGACGTTCAGTGCCCAACGGCCGATACGTGATGGTGAACTCATATGGGAGAACGCAATTGATCCCGCATGCTGAGAGGATTTTCATGTCTTCCGGCAACAGATCGCTGGCATAGATGCCCACCGGAAAGAACGGCTTGCCATCAACCATCGTCCTGCCATGGCGGTCAATATAGGCCGCGCCCGTGGGCGGTTTTTCCAGGCTTGGGCTATACAGTCTGAAGGTCTCTTCCGCCACGATGGTTTTATTTTTCAGGTTCAGCAGTTTCGCGTCCACATTGACCTCCCCACCGGGGAATTTCCCGAAATCCGCCTGATAAAGCCCCTTTTCCGCCCGGAGCAGTTTTTTAACGCCATTGATCTCGACCTCAAGCGCCAGTTCGTCCTTTTCCTTTGCGGTTCCCCCAATCAGCGACTGACCGAAGGTGATCACGCCGCTATCGTCCAACTGGAGATTTTTGACATTCATGACATACAAGACGGCCCCCTTGTCGGTGTGCCGGACAATCTTCAGGTCGTCCCATTGCACCTGTTTGCGCTGTTCCTGTCTGTCGTTGTCCGTGATGAAAAGGCAGATCACCGTATCCACGCCAGTGGCCGGCGCGGTAAAACGGTACTTCATTTCATGCCATTGGTTGTCCGACAGGTTCCCGCCGATCGGATAGTAAGAGCCACTGATATATGTGTTGTCCTTGTAGAATTCAATGGCCATGGGCGAGCCGCCATAGCCCTCGCCCCTGGCCCATCCAGACAGCAGGTATTCCACCCCGGGTTCAAGATTTTTCACCTTATAATGAGCGATCCTGTAGTCGGCTTTGCTTTTTGAAACTCTGGACAACGTTTTGCTGTAATTGCGCCCGACACCTGCTTGGACCGTAAACCCGGGAGGCAGCATCCAGTTATTCAGGTCCCCTTCAAAGTTCTCCTGGAAAACCGGCAGGGCTGAAGAACTATTCATTTCCTTCTTGAACTCGGTCAGCTCCGGAAGCGCGTCGGCAACCACCTGGGTCGCCACGGCGATTAGTCCGATCACCACAAGGTTTCTCATGATAAAACTCCTTTTCTTGCGATTACTTGTCCGTCATTGAATTTTCCGTGTAACGGAGAATCAGACCGACCAATTCCCTGGTGTCGTCAAGCCCGTGTGGATGATGCCCGACCGCCGGCTTATGAAACACCGTGATCTCGCCACCGAGCGCCTTATAGCGATGCTCGATGATGGCGGTGTTCTCGTCTACTGGAACAATATCGTCCACATCGCCGACCACATGAACAAGAGGAATTTTTGCTTTTGCGATTGGTTCAAGGCGGTCGACCGGATTATTGGTCCAGGCGAGTGCCGCGGTCTCATCCTTGAAATGATAACTTTTGATCAGCGCTTTCCAGTCGTCTGCGCTTCCTTTGCCCTTGCCCTTGCCGCCCGGCCAGCTTTTGAAGTCGCAGACCGGGGCATCGCCGTAGATGCAATTCACTTTATCGGGGTTCCGGCTTGCCCAGTTGTAGGCGTAAAGTCCGCCGCGGCTGATGCCGATCAGCGTTCCTTTTTTGGCCAGCCCCTGTGCCGTGATGGAAGCATACATGGCGTCAAAATGCTTCAAGGCGTCCGGGCAACCAAAGGTGTTTCCCACTGCGATGTGTACATTGTAGAAGCCTTTTTCCAGCAGTTGGGGAACGCCGGTACGGTCCGTAAAGGCGTCGGGAAACTCCATGCACCAGGTCCATGGATTGCCAGGCCGCGCCTGTTTGGGTTCAACCACCCAGGCGTTGCAGCCGTCGACAACGAAATTATGACGTGTGTAACCGCGCCACTGGTCGATTTTCTCCCCCTCCCAGCTCACTTGCGCTGCCTTTTGCACCGCCTTGGGCAAAGCACCGTTGATGTTGAACGGCTCCTTTGCCTGCGCACCCGCTGACCAGGCAAACGCAACCGCCAGAAAAAAGCGCAACTTCATGCTTTTCGCTTTTCGCATCTTCTTTTCTCTTTTTTATGTTTATCGATCCTGATACCAAATTTAGGGTGTGGTGTCTTGAAAATACAGGCCATGGTTGTAATAGGCCGTTACCCCTTGTGCTTTCAGCTCTGCCCGCCCGACGGCTCCGGCATGACCATCCGCATACGCGCAGTTCAGCATATTGTCCCGGTGCTCAGCCGTCGGCACCGGCATGAATGCAGGATCAATGCCAATGGAATGCGAGGAGCCAATCGTATAGCCCTCGGCGAAACTGCCACCAGACGTTATTCTCTTGGTGTCAAGAAACCAGATCAACGACGACGGCATGGCCAACGTTTTGAAGGAATACCACGAGGTGACATTATTATCTGAAAGCACCGCTAGATAGTTGCTGTTTAACCGCAGGTTCTGCAGGCTCAGCCGTTGGCCTTGGGCAATGCCGGCCTGTAACAGATAACCATATTCAATTCCACCATAAATTCTCACGCTTCCATTGGGAACGCCATATGACATTCCATCATAGCAACCCGGATAAAAAGATTCCGTTGCCTCTTTTAGATTCGGGCACACGACATGCTGTGGTTTGCTAGCGTATCCCGTGAGATAGAGGATAGTGAACGCATTTATCTCGCCAACATTTATCCCGCCAATACGATATCCGCCTTGAGGGTTGGCATTGTAATAATTGATTGGATACCAATCATTGAAGTCTGCCCCATACGAGCTCAGCATCAGCGCATATTGCTTCTGGTTTGAGATGCATAAAGCCTGCTTGACCGTGTTACGCGCCTGGCTAAGCGCCGGCAACAACAACGACGCCAAAATGGCGATGATCGCAATCACCACCAACAGCTCAATGAGCGTGAACCTACTAACCAGCAACGGCTTGCGGCGTGCCTGACGCACCTCGCCGGCCAACGCGCAGACGTCCGGCCAAGCCCCCCGTTCATTCCGGACCGGCGAAATTCCCCCGTCCCATTGGCAAGCGGTCGCTTTCCCTGAAAAACGATTGGTGGTCATTTTGTCAGGATCCTTCCTGAAATAGCGGCCGCGTTGATTCCCGGATGATGACCGTTGGTGCGATCTTGAGTTTTCCCGCTTTTCTCAGCAACGGTTTGCCTTGGCCGATTTTTGCAAAGGCGGCCGTGATGATCTGGTGGATGGGTTGCGCCACGGTGGTCAACGCCGGAATCGTGTACAAGCCCATCTCCAAGCCATCCAAGCCGACCACGGCAATCGTGTCGGGAATTTTGATGCCGAGGTCGCCCAGTGCCTTCAGCGTCCTGATGGCCAAACCGTCGTTACAGGCGAAAAACCCGTCCGTCAGCGGATGGCGTCGCAGAAACCGCGCAATCTGGGCATTGAATCCTTGCTGCTCGACCGGCCACACAAGGTCCAAACGCCTGTCATCGGCAAAAGGCTGGCCGGCGGCGCGCAGATAATCGATGAACCCTTCCAAGCGCAGCCGGTTCGGAGGATATGCCCCATAAGTCCCCCTGACTCCAATGAAGGCCACATGCGCGCACCCCGAGTCCGTCAAAACCGTGGCGGCCTTCCTGCCGCAGTCATAATTATCCGCGCAGATGGTGATGTCGGCCAATGGCTGGTCGAGATCATCAAGCGAGATCACCACCGTCTCAGCAGAAATCATTTTTTTTAGAAAGACGTTCCGATCGCATGCGCCCGCGATAAAGAGGGCATCATAGTGAAGGGTCTGAAGAAAATCCGTGGGCCGGTCGGAAATGTCAATGTAGAACAGGTTATGCCCGGCCTGGTTGCACAGCAGAAAAAGCGAATCGAAAAACATCCGGTACACTTCCAGTTGGCTTTCCCGGCGGACGGGCGTGACAAAGCCGATGTTGCGGGACTTCATCAAGGGCATTTTTCTGATGATTGACCGTTTGCCAGTATTCTTCTCGATAATTTCCTGCCGTTGTAGATTTCTCAAGGCCTCCCGGACGGAAACGCGGGAAACGCCCAGTTCCTGCTCCAGTTTCCTTTCTGAGGGCAAAAACGAGTTGAGCGGATAGATGCCACTGACGATTCTCTCGCACAACAGTTCCTTCACTCTGACATACAATGGCTGTTCGGCTTTGAACATGAACTGAAACCTTGTTACGGTTTTATGGCATCAGAGATCCATTCACCCCTAACCCTCAAGTATAATACCAGTTAAATGCCAGTTTGTCAAGAGCCGATTAAAGATGGGCGTATAAAACGTTTCTCATCCGCCCTCAACCGCGCCAGCGTTCGGCTTCGCGTTTCCGGGCTGCGGTGACCAGTGCCAGCGACACCGGTGGTGCCGGGGGAGAGACCGGAGCGCGAGTACCTTGTAAAACTTAAAATTTCGGATTCACCACGAAGACACGAAGAGCACGAAGATAAATCGAAGATCTGTTTTGGGCGCTCATTTTACCATTGAAGTGCTTCGATCGAACTTCGTGTCCTTCGTGCCTTCGTGGTGAAGATTTAAGCTTTACTTTGGTACTAGCCGGCAACGCTGGGATTGATGAGCACCTTGAGGGTGCCGGGGCGGGCGGCATGGTCCCAGGCTTCCGGGGCGCGTTCCAGCGGGTATTCGGCCGCCACCAGACGCGCAACGGGCGGGGCATCGGCGGCCGCCAGCCAGGCCAGGGCGGCGGGGAACGGGCCGCAACGCGAACCGACAACGGTAATTTCATCCACCACCACGGGTGCCAGATTGAGCTCAACCGGAGCGGCAGTCGTGCTCTTGAGCACCAGCGTGCCACGGGGCCGGGTCAGACGAAGGGCCGCCTGCCAGCCGTCCGGGGTGCCGGTCGCTTCCACCACCAGGTCGAAGGCGCGCGGTTCGCCACCGCCCGCCGGCAGGCAACCAATGCCCATCGCCATGCACCAGGCAACGCGTTCCGGATGGCGGCCGACCAGGGTCACGGCGGCACCCGCGCGGGCCAAAGCCCAGGCGGCAAGCAAGCCGAGCTTGCCATCACCAACCACCGCCGCCCGAGTCTGAGACGTCATCGGCACGTGTTCAGTAATGCGCAGCGCCGCCGCCAGCGGTTCCGTGAACACGGCCGCGACATCGGACACGTTTTCGGGCACGGCATGCAGGTTGGCCACCGGCAGGGTCACGTATTCAGCCAGGGCGCCGGGATGGCCGAGCAGGCCCAGCACCCGCCGCTCCCGGCAGTGTCCGGGCAGGCCGGCCCGGCAAAGATCGCAGGCACCGCAGGCGATGGTGATGGTGCCCGTCACCCGCCGGCCCAACCAACCGGGGGCCGTCGGGACGGCAGCGACGACACCCACAAATTCATGTCCGGGCACGCCGGCAAACCCGCCCTTGTAGCCGCGGGCCAGTTCGAGATCAGTGCCGCAGAGACCGGCTAAGGTCACCCGAACCAGCGCCCAGCCCGGCGCCACTTCGGGAAAGGGCAGATCCAGCACCGACACCTGTCCATTTTCCAGCCAGGCTGCCTGCATGTGTCTCTTCCCTCCGTCCGATGGCAAAGGGCTTGCAACCCGCCGGATCAACCACGTGCCAACCGAAGAGCGCGATGCAATCGCTTTGCTACATTGGCCCCGACACCGGGGCTTTTATTCAGCGAACCCCGAACCTTGAACACCGCACCGGTAAAACGGCGTTTTGCAAAAGCCTCTCGCCACTCTATTTGACAGTGGCCGGTTTGGCAGGGAGTGTCGGGGCCGCCGCCGGAACTGCGGAAGCGGCTGGCTTGGCGGGAACAGCGGGAGTGGCCACGGGGGCTTCGGCGGCGGGTTCGGGCCGGAGCATCTTCCAGATTTTGCCGGAGCGCTTGATATCGAAGACGGTCACGTACAACATGAAGCCAATGAGCAGAACGGCAAAAACGTTCTGCAGCAGGTAGGCCACCTTGACCGGCACCGGCCGGCGAATGACCCATTCCACCACCGCCAGAAATATATGGCCGCCATCCAGCACCGGGATGGGCAGCAGGTTGAACAGGGCCAAGCTGAAACTGATGAATACGATGAACGCCAGCCCGTCGCGGATGCCGCGGCTCACCTTGACCGCGATCACCTGGGCGATGCCAATGGGGCCGCTCATGTGCTTGGCCTTGACCAGCGAGCCGCGGGTGAACAGCGGCTTCAAGGTGTCCGCGGTCTTCTGCCAGACTTCGCACAACTGTTCCACCGGCGTGGGATGGGCCAGGATCACGGGGGCATCAATCTCGGCGCCGATGCGGTAAACAAGCTGGCCGGCCACGGTGTCGGCACGGGCGCAGACGGCGGGGATTTCCTGGCGCTGTCCCTGGCGCTCGATCAGCAGGACCATCGGCTTTCCGGCGGAGGCCCGGATCTGTTCAATAAAGGCCAAAGAGTCCTCCACCGGCTGTCCGTTCACCTTCAGAATCAGGTCTCCCGCCTTGAGGCCGGCGGCGGCGGCGCCCGAACCGGGCAGGACCATGTGCAACACGGTGGGGGAACGCACCTTGAATAAGGGGTAGCCCAGGCCTTCCGTATCGGGGTTGGGTTTGGGCTGGTAGGTGATCTCCTTGACCCCGGCACCGCGTCGGAAGGTCAGCGTCACCTGGCCGCTGCTCAAAACGATGCGCTCGGCGACATCACTCCAGCCATTGGCGAAACCGGCGCCATTGACCTTGATAATGCGGTCGTCGGGACGCAGGCCAGCGGCATATTCCGGGCTCGTCGCGGGCACACTGTAGACATCGCACCAGGCGGCCGGGGCCGGTTTGTAGACGCCAGCCCACCAGACGACGAGGCCCAGCAGAAACCCGAACAAAATATTAAATACCGGCCCGGCGATGGCGGTGATGATGCGGTCCAAAGGCTTGGCGTGCGGCAGCGGCTTGCCGTCGCTGGCGGTGGGGTGTTCCGACGGGTCCAACTGGGGTAACGCGACATAACCGCCAAAAGGAATCATGCTGATCTGGTACTCCACACCGTTGCGGCGGAAGCCCCAGAGTTTTTTGCCAAAGCCGATGGAGAACTTCTCCACCACCAACCCGCGCCACAACGCGGCCAGCAAATGCCCCAGTTCATGCACAAAAATGCACAGACCGAAGAAAAACACCACAAACAAAATCAGGCCGGTCCAGGCAAGAACAGACATGGTTCACTCACTTCGTGCTCGGCTCGGTTGGTCAATTCCCGTCACCGCGACGGGAGCCTTAAAGACTAATGCCGGGCCGCCAAAAAGCAACCGGCGGGGAACTTGACTCGAAAAAACCCTGTCCAAACGGTAGATTAGACTCTTCCGACCACAAGTAAGTTCCCGGTTCCGGGAGCTTTCAACGGCGTGGCCAACGACCGCGCCGCGGAGTTCCCCCCACCTATGAAGCTTTCCGTC
Organism: uncultured Lentisphaerota bacterium; assembly: GCA_903896595.1. Classification (GTDB taxonomy): domain Bacteria; phylum Verrucomicrobiota; class Lentisphaeria; order Oligosphaerales; family CAITYL01; genus CAITYL01. The sequence continues at coordinate 860 of CAITYL010000237.1, read as the reverse complement.
CTCATCCCCGTGTACAATGAGGAAAAGACCGTACTGGACGTGATCCGGCGGGTGCGGGCCTGCGGCGTGCCGGAGCTGGAACTGATCGTGGTCAACGATTGTTCGCGGGACGGCACCCGGCGGCTGCTGGACGCGCTGCCGCCCAGCCCCGACCTGATCATCGTCCACCACCCGCACAACCAAGGCAAGGGCGCGGCCATCCGCACGGCCCAGGCCCGGGTCACCGGCGACGTGGCGGTGATCCAAGACGCCGACCTGGAATATGACCCTGAGGAGTTCCCGCGCCTGCTTATGCCAATCGCCGAGGGACGCGCCGACGCCGTGTTCGGCAGCCGCTTCTCGGGCAGTGAAATCCGGGTGGACACCTGCTGGCATTACTTGGGCAACAAGCTCCTGACCCTCACCTCCAACGTCTGTAGCAACCTGTGGCTGACCGACATGGAAACCTGCTACAAAATGATCCGGGCCGACCTGTTCAAGAGCTTCCGCCTGGAATGCAACCGCTTCGGTATTGAGCCGGAACTGACCGCCAAGCTGGCCCGCACCCATTGCCGGATTTATGAACTGCCCATCGCCTATCACGCCCGCGGCTTTGACGAGGGCAAGAAGATCGGTTGGAAAGACGGCGTGGCGGCATTCTGGTACATCTTCAAGTACAATTTTTTGGCGTAATTCAGTTGGGAACCCCCTTTTGAGGAAAGGCGGTTCCCAAACCCTCCGTCAAACCTTTTTATGCCTGAGGTGTTTTCAAAAGTAATATGGTTTTTCCATCACCGGGAGCCGCCCGTCCTCGGGCGGACGAACCCGTCATCGTCGGAGACGTGTATAATTAGCTTGGCAGACGGTGGCCCCATAAATTC
>CAITYL010000236.1 GCA_903896595.1 uncultured Lentisphaerota bacterium | reverse complement strand
TTCCGCCCGAGGACGGGCGGCTCCCGGTCTTGAAATAACGCCGACATCAATAAAGCGGCAAAGGAATTGCCGCACTCCAAGAACAGTGCTATCTGGATCGGGATTTTTGAAAACAGCTCAGTGGCTTGCGCCATTTTTTGACGATGTTTTCCAGGTACTGCAACTGGCGGGACAGCAGGGAGTAGTCGTGCTCGAGATCGGCGTCGAGCTGTTGCGCCGTCCGCTGCTTCTCCCTGGCGGTCCAGTGGCTGAAGCCCCAGGCCGCATCTTGCTTGGCCTGGCCCAGCATGGCGCGGAGCGACTGGACGCCCTGTTTCAGGTCGGCCATGACGGCGGCCAGTTGGGAGCAGGACACGTGCTTGCCCATGGGGTCGAGCCGGATTTCCAGTCCGGCCTGAAGGGCTTCCAGCCGGTCGAGGTCCTGTTTTTCGTAGGCGTCCTGCAGCTGATGCCACAGCGCCTCGGTTTCGGCGTTGAAGGTGCCGCCGGTATCGGGGTGGAGGCGCCGGCACAATTTCCGATACAGGTCCCGGATTTTTAGCTGGCGCTCTTTGGCCGCTTTCGGGTTCGGTTTGGGACGGCGGTGGCCGCCGAGCATCTCTTTGAGCGTGTCCAGGAGGTCATCGAAATCGGCCGCATCTGCATCCGCGTCGTCGGCATCGTCAAACGGCTCGTGTGTCCAGGGGGCACCATCGTTGTCACTCGCGTCAGGTCTGGCCTCGTCCGGCGGGTTCGCGCCCCGGATTTTGGCGCACAAGGTTTCGAGCAGGCTGACGCCGTCCTGCTGTTCGGCCAGCAGTTCCTGGTACACGGCATGGGGCGTTTGTCCGCACGCCTCGCCATAGTGCTCAATGGCTTCGAGCAGCTGCTGCAATTCCCGGGTTTTTTGATGGGTGGCGCGGAGTTCCGAGATGCGGGCGCCAAAGGTTTGCCCCACCCAGCGCTCATAGGCCGGTCGTTCCTCGTGGGAAAACCGGTGCCATTCCTGCTGCCGCCGGGCAAAGTCGCGCTGCGCCTGTTGCCATTGGCGGACATAGGCCTGTTTGACCGCCGTCGAATCGACCAGCACCAAGTGGCCGCCACCGGCCGGCATCGTCCCTGTTGATTTTCTAGTGGCAGTTGCGTTTTTTCGTCTTTTGGCCATAACCGCCGCGAAGATACCGCGGGTGGCGGGGAAAACAAACCCAAAAGCGGGCCGCACAGGTACGTCGGATTTTTAACAGAAGGACGCAAAGATCGCGAAGGATTGATCGGATATTATGAATGTGTAAGGCGTTCTTTGCGGTCTTCTGTTAAAATGTGTTTTGACTGAATCAAGGGGGGTAGTTTCTCAACGCCGGGTATTAAAAAGCGGCAAGGGGCGGCCTGCGAAATCCGCAAATGGCAACAAACAGGTTTGACGGAGGGCTTGGGAACCGCCTTTCCTGAAAAGGGGGTTCCCAACATCGGGCGGGCGCGTTTTACGCGCTTGATCTTGGGCGGGGGAGGCGTGATGTTAGCCGATGTCCGGGTTCGATGTTGAATGTTCGATTTATTTTGCACCAGATTTCACTCGTTAGGCGCCACAGGTTTGGAGTCACGTCATGTCGTTGATTTTTGAGTTGAGCGTTCCTGGCCGGCGAGGCACCACGTTGCCGGGGCTGGATGTGCCGGCGGCGGACGCCATTCCCGCCGGGCTGCGGCGGATCAAGCCCGCCGCGCTGCCCGAGGTGTCGGAACTGGACGCGGTGCGGCACTTCGTCAATCTGAGCCGGCTCAATATCGGCGTGGACACCTGTTTCTATCCGCTGGGGTCGTGCACGATGAAGTACAACCCCAAGTTCCATGAGCGCATTGCGGAACTGCCGGGGTTTGCCGGGTTGCACCCGCTGCTGCCGCAGCTTCGCCGCGGCGGTGCCCTGACCCAGGGCGCGTTGGCGGTGCTGTTCGAGGCGGAACAGTTTTTGGCCGAACTGCTCGGGTTCAGCGCGTTTACCATGCAGCCGCTGGCCGGCGCCCATGGCGAGTTGACGGGGGTCATGCTGATCGCCGCCTATCACAAGAAACGCGGGGAAACGCGCCCGGTGATGCTGATTCCGGACGCCGCCCACGGCACCAACCCCGCCAGTGCCGCGCTGGCCGGCTTCACCACCCGCACCATTCCCTCTGACGCCAACGGCGATGTGGACCTGGCCGCGCTCAAGGCCGCTCTGGGGCCCGAGGTCGCCGGGCTTATGCTCACCTGTCCCAATACCCTTGGACTGTACGATCCGAATGTGCGGGAAATCTGCCGGCTGGTGCATGAGGCGGGCGGCCTGGTCTATGGCGACGGCGCCAACCTCAACGCCATTATCGGCCGGGTGCGGCCCGGCGACCTCGGGTTCGATGTCATGCACGTCAACCTGCACAAGACCTTTGGCACGCCGCACGGCGGCGGCGGTCCCGGCGCCGCGCCGGTGGGCGTGGCCAAGGTGCTGGTGCCGTTCCTGCCCACCTCGCGGGTGCTCAAACGGACCGACGGCAGTTACGCCCTTGAATACCACTTCCCTGACACCATTGGCTATGTGGCGCCGTTTTACGGCAATTTCGGGATCATTCTCCGGGCCTATGCCTACATGCTGACCCTGGGGGCCGAAGGGGTGCGCCGGGTTTCCGCCGCCGCCGTGCTCAACGCCAACTATGTCCGCGCCAAGTTGCGCGACGCCTTTCCCGCAGCCTATCCCCGGACCTGCATGCACGAGTGCGTGCTCACCGCCCAGCCGCTGGCCGAGGCGCATGGCGTGCATGCCCTGGATGTCGCCAAGGCGCTGCTGGACCGCGGCTTTCACGCGCCCACCATTTATTTCCCGCTGATCGCCCCGGAGGCGGTGATGATTGAGCCGACGGAGACCGAGTCCAAGCAGACCATGGACGCCTTCATCGCCACCATGCTGGAGATTGCGGCGCTGGCCGAGCGCGATCCCGAGGCGCTGCACCGCGCCCCCGAACATCAGACGGTGCGGCGCCTGGACGAGACCCGCGCCGCCCGTTTTCCCGATCTGGCCAGCCTGGCCTGACCCTGCGGGGGAAAGTGGGGCCGTCGTTGGGAACCCCCTTTTGAGGAAAGGCGGTTCCCAAACCCTCCGTCAAACCTGTTTGTGCCTTTTTGCGGATTTCGCAGGCCGCCCCTCTGGTGTCCCAATCGTGGTCGGTCGCACGACTGCGGCCTGCGGAATCCGCAAAAATGAACAACAGGTTCGCCCGAGGCCGGGCGACTCCCGTGCGGGATAAAACGCCGTGGTTTTTCCCTGTTTACACTGCGTTAAGGTGAGGTCTTGATTACCTTACAGCCTACAGCCTAACCCGGCATAGCCGGAACCAAAACGAACATCGAACATTCAACGTTGAATGTTCGATTTAAAATCTTGCACATCTTGCAACTGATTTCACTCGTAAGGCACTAAAAAGCTTCAGCCTAACGCCGTATACTTCCCCTAAAAACAACCCCTCAACCGCTCAACCCCTCAACCGCCCAACCATCCCGACAGCAGGCTGGGATGGGGCGGGTTATATTTCTTCCCCATATGGAATCGCTGAACACCATCCGCAATCTCGGCATTATCGCGCACATTGACGCGGGCAAGACCTCCACCAGTGAGGGCATGCTCTTTTACACCGGGCGCACCCATCGCATTGGCAACATTGATGATGGCAACACCATTCTCGACTACTTGCAGGAGGAGCGTGAGCGCGGCATCACCATTGTGTCCGCCGCCGCCACCATGCCGTGGCGGGACCATTTCATCCACCTGATCGACACTCCCGGACACATCGATTTCACCGCCGAGGTGGAGCGCTCCCTGCGCGTGATTGACGGCGCGATTGTCATTTTCAGCGCCGTTGAGGGCGTGGAGGCGCAGAGCGAAAAGGTCTGGCGCCAGGCCGACCGTTATCACGTGCCGCGGCTGGCCTTCATCAACAAACTGGACCGGCTCGGCGCCGACTTCACCCGGGTGCTGGACGAGATCAACCGGAAGTTCAACAACTGCGCCGTGGCCGTCCAGGTGCCCCTGGGGGTCGAGAACGAGTTCAGCGGCGTTGCCGACCTCATCACCATGGAATTGCTGACCTTCACGGATGACAACCATGAGACCGTCAACCGTCTGCCCCTGCCGCCCGACCTTGAGATCGAGGCCCAGTTGCGCCGCGAAGTGCTGCTGGAACGGCTCGCCGATGTTTCCGACGCTATTGCGCACCTCTATTTGGAGGGCGAACCGGTCCCGGCTGACCTGATCCGCCAGGTCCTGCGGCAGCTGGTCATCAGCCAGAAAATCGTGCCGGTCCTATGCGGCAGCGCCAAGCAGCGCATGGGGATTCAGCCGCTGCTGGACGCCGTGCTCGACTACCTGCCGTCCCCGGAGGACATTCCCAACATCCCCGCCCACCGGGGCAAAGAGCACGAGCCGGTGGTCCTGCATCCCGATCCTGACGGCCCCTTTGCCGGGCTCGTCTTCAAGGTGGTGGCCAACGCCAGCGCTGACCTGTTGTACCTGCGCACCTACAGCGGCACTTTGAAGGCGGGGGCGACCCTCTACAATTCCCGCACCCACGAAAAGGTGCGGATCAAGCAGATTCTGCGCCTGTTCGCCAAAAACACCGAGGTGGTGGAGCAGGTCGGGCCCGGCGACATTGTCGGGATCATCGGTCCGCAGAATTGCGGTACCGGCGACACCCTGGGCGACGTTCACAAGCCGGTGACTTTCGAGAAGATCCAGTTTCCCGAGCCGGTCATTTCCATTGCCGTGGAGCCCAAGTTCAGCCGGGACAAGGACAAGCTCAACGAGGTACTGGGGCTGATGTGCCGCGAGGACCCCACCCTGACCCTGAGCATGGACGATGATACCGGCCAGCGCCTGCTCTCCGGCATGGGCGAGCTGCACCTGGAAATCAACATCAACCGGCTCGGGCGCGAATTCAAGGTCGAGGCCAAAGTCGGCGAGCCGCGCGTGGCCTACCGCGAGACCTTCTCCGCCCCCGCCCGCATCCATTGCGTCTTCAGCAAGACCATGGGCGAGAATGAACTGTTTGCCGAAGTCGAGATCGCCTTCAAACCGCTGCCGCGGGGCGGCGAGTTGTTTGCGACCGGCAACGCCGTGCATGACAAGGGGATGCTGCCGCGCAACCTGGTCGAAGCGGCGGTCAAGGCCCTGGGCGACAGTCTGCGCACCGGCGGCGCGCACGGCTACCCGCTGATTCATGTCGCCGCCGAACTGCGGGAGCTTTCCATTCAGGCGGACAAGACCACGGAGGCCGCCGTGGCCGCCGCCGTTTTCCACGCCGTCGAAAAAATGATTCGCGAAAACGGCACCGCCGTTTTGGAACCGGTCATGCGCTTGGAAGTCACCGCGCCCGACGAAAGCATCGGCGAGATTACCGCCCATCTGCAGCCGCGGCGCGTGGTCATCAACGAGCTTTCCTCCATCGCCCCGGGGATCAAGCGCATTTTTTGCGAAGTGCCCCTGGCCGAGATGTTCGGGTTCGGCAAGGCGCTGCCCAAGCTCAGCGGCGGCCGCGCCTCCTTCAGCATGGAGCCGTGCGGGTACCAGGAACTGCCCGCCGAGATCGCCAAACGGATGTTCGGCTATTTGTGATTCGCGCTCCCTAACCGCCCCCCCGTTCTCGGTTCTGGGTGATGGTGTTACCGGTTCCGGCCACGGCCGGAACCTTTTGAGTGGCGGTGGCTCGACACCGCTTTTATTGGGAGCCGCCCGTCCTCGGGCGGACGAACCCGTTTCTTGAAATAACGCCGGCCTGATTGGGACGGGAACTTGGGCCGGATTTGCCGGAAGTGATTTTTCGGGTTACCGTAAGACTATCAAGGGATGCGCAAGTCCGGTCAATGAAACATGGTGAGCAAAAGTCCGGGCGGGGTGACCGGGCGGGGTGACAGGTGAATCGACCGGCAACGGGAGAGGACGTGGCCCATGTATCTACCAGAAGCCAGTTTGGATGCCATTGAACAGGCCGTGACGGACCAGCAGCCTGGCGCGGGCGAGATGATGATGATCTTGCTGGGGGATGCCAACCGGCCCGATCTCGGCGCGTTGGTGGAACGGCTCCGGTGCCGCGGGATATGGTTTTTTGGCGGTTTTTTCCCGGGTCTGATTCATGATGCGGTGGTTTATGAGAGCGGCGCGTTGATCCTCAAACTGCCGGCCCGGATGAAACCGGTGGTGGTGCGTGGCCTGGACCGTCAGCCGGAAGCGCCACCTGATCTGGCCATCGCCTCCGCCGGGCAGGGGGAATCGGCGGCGACGGCCATCGTCTTGGTGGACGGGTTCGCGGCCAATATCGCGTTGTTTCTGGCCGAACTCTACGACCGCTGGGGGGGTGAGGTGCATTACCTGGGCGCGGGGGCGGGATCATTGAGTTTGAAACAGCAGCCCTGTGTCTTTACCCAAGACGGGGTTTTTCAGGATGCGGCCGTGGTGGCCGTGGTCGCCGCCGGCAGCGCCATTGGCGTGCGTCATGGCTGGCGCCGGCTGGCCGGCCCGGTGGTTGCCACCCAGACCCGGCGCAATGTGATTGCCGGCCTGAACTGGCGGAATGCCTTTGCCGTTTACCGGGAGACGGTTGAGGCGGATGCCCACCGTCCCCTGGAGCCGCAAACGTTTTACGACGTCGCCAAGGAATATCCGTTCGGCCTGCTCAAGGAAGGGCAGGAGGACGTGGTGCGCGATCCCATTGCCGTCAACGCGGCGGGGGAATTGATTTGCGTGGGGGAGATTCCGGAACATGCGGCGTTGAATGTGCTCAAGGGGCGGCCCGAATGGTTGATTGCGGCCGCCGACCAGGCGTCGCTGGCCTGCCGCTTGCCGGCGGGCGCCCAGCCGTTGCACAGTTTGGTGATGGATTGTATTTCCCGGCGCTTGTTCATGGGCGCACGGATCGCCGATGAACTGGGGGCTATTCAGCGGCGGTTTCAGGCAGTCGCCCCCGGCCTGCCTTTGGAGGGGGCGCTGACCTTGGGCGAGATCGCCTCGTATGGCGAAGGGTATCTTGAATTCTTCAACAAGACCGTGGTGACAGGCCTGCTCTATCAGTTGCCCCGCCCGTCCGCCGCGCCAGCGGGGGTGCGGGCCTGATGACGGACGACACTGACCCCGGCCCGCCGCCGGATCCCGTGGGCGCCATTGTGGCGGAGATCGCCCTCCTTTACGAGCTGGCGATGGCGGTGGGGCGCTCGTTGGATTTGCGGAGCAATTGCGAGCAGTTCATCCGTGTCCTCATGGCCCGGAAGAACCTCAGTTACGCGGCGGTTTGGCTGCGGCGTGATTTGATGGTCGACACGCCTCTGAATCGGGCGGTTCCAGAGGCGGCCGGCCCGTCGTTGGCCCTGGTTTATGCCCATCCCCAATACCGCGTGGAGCAGACGGTGCTGCCTGCCAATCACCCGATGCTGGCGTTGCTCGGAGATCAGGGCGCCTATTCCGTGGCGGCCGGCCAGCCTGGGTTCGCGGAATTGGTGACCGAACGGCGCATCGCGCCACAGGGGGCGTTCGCCCTGTTGTCCCTGAACGGGCTGGGCGTGCTCAAATTTTATTCTATGGCGCGTGTCGCCCCGTTCTCCGAAGTGGAGTTGAACCAACTTCGACCGGTGGTGGGCCAGTTTGCCAGGTCCCTGGCCAGCAGCCTGCATCATCAGCGTGCCTTGCGGGAAGAACAGGTGCGCGACGCCCGCAAGCTGGAGGCGGTGGCCATTCTGGCGGGCGGCGTGGCCCATGACTTCAATAATATCCTGCAGGCCATTCGCGGCTATACGGAACTGCTTCAAGAACGCTTCCAGGTGGTGGATGCGGTGGCGGCGGCGGACCTTCAAACGATTATCGGCCAAGTCAACCAGGCCACCACCCTGACCCGGCAGTTGCTGGCCTTTGGCCGCCGGTCCATGCTGACCCGGCAACCGATCGACCTAGATCTGTTGCTGGCCGGCCTGGCGCCCAAATGGACAGCCTTGGCGGGCCCGGCCATTGCCGTGCATGTCCGCCCCTCATCCCGGCCGGCCATGGTCAGGGCAGACGCGGAATCGATTCAGCAGATGTTGCTTTGCCTGGTGGAAAACGCCATCGAAGCCATGCCGGCCGGTGGTTGTCTGGATGTCGGTCTGGAGCCGGTTTCCCTGGCCGGAACCCGGAATACCGAGGAGCCCGCCGAAGTGCCGGCGGGAGACTATTTCCGGCTGTCCGTGACCGACACGGGGTGCGGTATGACCGCTGATGCCCGCAAGCATCTGTTTGAACCCTTTTTTACCACGAAATTTGTCGGCGCGGGCCTGGGGCTGCCGGCCGCCTACGGCATCGTCAAACAACATGACGGCGCCATGCAGGTGGACAGCGAGCCCGACCGCGGCACAACGGTGCGCGTGTTTCTGCCCGCCTTGGCCGCCGCGCTCGCCCCCGAAACGCCGGCGGACGCCCGCGCGGGTTCGGGAACGTGCATTCTGGTCGTGGAGGACGAGAAGCATATTTTGGAAATCGTCAAGCTCGTCTTGGGGCAGCGCCAATACCGCATCCTGGTGGCCCATGACGTGCAACAGGCCCGTGCCCTATACGACCAGGCTGGCGGTACGGTCGACCTGCTGATCAGTGACATGGTTTTGACCAAGGATGGCGATGGCATCTCCCTGGCCAACCAGTTGCGTCAGCGTCAGCCCCGTCTCGGGGTGGTGCTGATGAGCGCCTACACCGACTACCAAACCCGTTGGCCGGCCATCATCGAGCATGGCTATCGTTTCCTGGCCAAGCCGTTCACCCTGGCCCACTTGGTGGCCACCGTGGAGGAAGAACTGGTCAGGAGCAAGCCGATAAAAGCGGAAATCGGGGAAGCGGAAAGCTGAAGTGAAACGTGAATCGTGACACGTGAAACGTGAGATCACGTTCCGCCGGGCTGCAACCCCATAGCCATCAAGAGGAACGACGTTTTTCCATCACCGGGAGCCGCCCGTCCTCGGGCGGACGAACCCGTCATCGTCGGAGACGTGTATAATTAGCTTGGCAGACGGTGGCCCCATAAATTCAGGGCGGAACTGGTGTGACGCCATCGAGTTCCGCCCGGGGACGGGCGGCTCCCGGTCCTGAAATAGCGCCGACATTAAAAAGTTAACCTAACGCAGTATACAAGGCATAAAAAGGTTTGACGGAGGGTTTGGGAACCGCCTTTCCTCAAAAGGGGGTTCCCAACATCCCGTGTTCTCACTCAATTACAGGCTGCCGGCGCGCTGGAAGGCGCGTGGCGGGGTGCCGGTGGCTTGGCGGAAACAGCGGGAGAAGTGAAACGGGCTGGAGAAGCCGAGTTGGGCGGCCACGGTTTTGACCGGCGTGCCCTTGAGCAGGAGCAGCCGGGCCTGGGCCACTTTCAGCCGAATGAAGGCGGCCTTGGGGCTTTCGCCGGTCAGCGCGGTGTAGCGGTGCGACAGGGTTGACTCGCTGACATGCAGGCGGCGGGCGACATCGCGCAACCACAGGCGGCCGCCGAGATTGCGCCGCAGCAGGTCGTCCACGTTCCGCACCAGTTCCGCCTGCGGGCCGCCGGCGCCGCGGCCGTGGGCGTGTTCCCGCACCCGCCAGGTTTCCGCTTCCACATGTTCCGCCGTGTGCAGCAGATGAATGGCACGGTGTAGTTGCGCCTGCGCCAGCCAAAATCCCGGCTCGCCCCATTCGGCGGCGATCCGCGCGGTCTCCAGAAAGACCCGGCCCAACTCCCCGGATTCATCCAGGACCCGCGCATACCCGGCCATGGGATGGATCAGCCGGCGCAATCCTGTTTCCTCGCCGCCGGTGAACAAGATCCAGGCGCTGTGGCGCGGCCCCGATGGTCCCTGGGTGTCCTCCCAGATCACCGTTTCGGGCGCGTACAGATGCAGGACGAACGGCGGCCGGGCCCGCCACGGCGCCTGTGCCGAGCCGCAGCGGATACGGCCGAACGGCTGGAACTCATAGTCGATCACCCATTGCTGGACGCTGATGCGGATCAGGGACTGCGGCAGCTGGTCGCGGATTTCGGCCAGGCTGTGGATGGCGGGACACAGCCCGGTGCGGGGCATCCATGTTTGGCCGATAGAGGAGGGAGTCATAATGCCTAAAAGTATATGATTATTGCTTAATTTCCAATGGATATGTGCGTGAAATGAGTTATTATGTATGCAGGTAAGTGAATAATGACGAAAGTGGAGATGCCACATGTACGACATCGGACAAGCGGAAATCGAGGCGGTCACCAAGGTCCTCACCAGCAAGCAATTCATGCGCTATCGCGGCGGGGAAGGCGGCTATACCGAGCAGTTCGAAAAGGCATTGCAGGACAAATTTCAGGTGCGCCACGCCCTGACCGTCAACAGCGGCACCAGCGCGCTGATCTGTGCGCTGGCGGCGATGGGGATCGGCCCCGGCGACGAAGTGATCGTTCCCGCCTACACCTGGGTCGCCACCGCCATGGCTCCGCTGGCAGTCGGCGCGGTGCCGGTGATGGCCGATATTGACGAGTCCCTCACCATCGACCCGGAAGACATTGAACGGAAGATCACCCCCTACACCAAAGCGATCATTCCGGTCCACATGATCAACCAGCCTTGCAACATGGACGCGATCATGGCGATCGCCAAAAAGCATCATTTGCTGGTCTGCGAGGACGCCTGCCAGGCCTGCGGCGTCAGCTATCACGGCAAACGGGTTGGCACCATCGGCCATACCGGTACGCTTAGTTTCAACCAGTTCAAGAACATCACCTGCGGCGAAGGCGGCGCGGTGCTCACCAACGACGAGCGGTATTATGAACGGGCGCTGATGTATCACGACGCCGGTTGTTTCACCCGTTCCCATGCGTCCACGATCAAGGAACCGTTCTTTCCGGGGGTCAATTACCGCGTTTCGGAGATCCAGGGCGCGATCATGTTCGAGCAGCTCAAGCGGCTGGATGGGATTTTGGACAATTTGAAGGCCAGCCGGAAGATCATGGCCCAGGTGTTTGCCAAAACCGGCCAGTTCCGCCCGGCACCGCACCATGACGAAGCCAGTGCCGTCAACATGTCCATCATTTTTCCCGAGGCCGCCTCAGCCAAGGCGTATGCGGAAAAGCACCACTTGTCCCCCATCAGCGAGTCCGGGCGCCACGTCTACACCAACTGGGAACCGCTGCTGGAACAGCGCGCCTTCCATCCAAAAATGAACCCGTTCGCCTGGGCGCAGCGCAAGATCGAATACACCCCCGGCATGTGCCAGAAGACGTTGGATATCGTGGCGCGCGCGATCAACCTTGGCGTGCCCTACAACGTCACTCCCGAAGCCGCCCGCGCAGGTGCGGAGAAATTAATTTCATAACTTATTCATGTGACGCGGTTGGCGCCTGTTTGTTGTCCCGGCTTCAGCCGGTGGGGCTGCAACAGGGACAAACAGCCCCGACTAAAGTCGGTACAACGAACCAGACCATCGTTCCGGGCTCGAAAGGAAAATCTTGAATATTCGAGGTGCTTTCAAAAGTAACGACGCTTTCCCATACCCGGGAGCCGCCCGTCCTCGGGCGGACGAACCCGTCATCGTCGGAGACGCGCATCATTGGTTTGGCGGACGGTGGCC
>CAITYL010000235.1 GCA_903896595.1 uncultured Lentisphaerota bacterium | reverse complement strand
GTCCACCGGATGCTTCGTCCGCACGGATTACTCCGTACATACGCCCGGCTGACTACATGGCTGACGGATCATTCCATGGTGAACTCCTTTCAGTTCACTAGAGGTCACTGGTTTCACTGACGCACCGGAATCCGCAAAAGGGGGTTCCCAACCACCATAATTATCCTATCATCCCCCCCACGTTACTGGCCGCCGGACGGGCGCGATTGAGGCGCTATATTTACGGCTTTCGCGACTCCGGCTTCGGACGCGCCAGGGAGACAGGACATGTCCTTGTTCAAAAAACGCGCCCAATACACGATCATCACCCCGCCCGCCAAAAAAGAGATTCCGGCGGGCTTGTGGCTCAAGTGCAAGGGCTGCGCGACGGTCATCTACAAAAGCAAACTGGAAGAGAACCTCCAGGTGTGCCCGCACTGCGAGTTCCATTATCCGCTCACCGCCGCGGAGCGCATCCGGCTGCTCTCCGACGAAGCGTCGTTTGTGGAGATGGATGCCAATTTGACCAGTGTGGATGCCCTGGCCTTTGCCGGCACCGGCATCTACCCGCAAAAACTGGCGGAATCGACGGCCAAGACCGGCATGACGGATGCCATTGTCACCGGTACCGCCGCACTGGACGGCCGCGCCATGGCGCTGGGCGTCATGGATTTTCGTTTTCTAGGCGCCAGCATGGGGTCGGTGGTCGGCGAGAAGGTCACCCGACTCACCGAGCGCGCCACCCAGGAACGCCTGCCGCTGGTCATCGCCACCGCCAGCGGCGGCGCCCGCATGTATGAGGGCATGCTCAGCCTGATGCAAATGGCCAAGACCTCCGCCGCGCTGGCGGTCCACCAGGACGCCGGCCTGCCCTACATTGTGATCATGACCCACCCCACCACCGCGGGTGTCATGGCCAGTTACGCCACTCTTGGCGACCTGCTCATTTCGGAACCGGGCGCCCTGATCGGCTTTGCCGGGCCGCGTGTCATCAAGCAGACCACCCAAAGCGCCCTGCCTCCCAACTTCCAGACCGCCGAATTCGTCCTGGCCAAGGGGCTGCTCGACCGCGTCGTGCCCCGCAGCCAACTGCGCCGTGAACTCTCGCTTTACCTTCAATATCTGGCCCAGGCAAAATGACCTTATCCGCGCTGCCGACCCACGCCGTGCTGTTCGACATGGATGGCGTCCTCATTGACTCCGAACCGCTGATCTGCCGGGCGGCCATGGCCGGCCTGGCCGAGTTCGGCATTCACGCCCAGGCGGCGGATTTCCTGCCCTTTGTCGGTGCCGGCGAGGACCGCTATATCGGCGGGGTGGCCGAAGCGTACGGAAAGACGTATGTGAGCGAGATGAAGCGCCGGGTTTACGCGCGGTATTTGGATCTGGTCGCCCGCGACGGCCATCCCTTCCCCGGCGTTCCGGAACTGCTGCGCACCCTGCATGAACAGAACATTCCCTTTGCCGTCGCCTCCAGCGCGGACCGGATCAAGGTCGATGCCAACCTCCTGGCGATGGGGGTGCCGCGCGCCTGGTTCGGCGCCGTGTTGGCCGGCGAGGATGCCACCCGCAAGAAACCGGCCCCCGACCTTTACCTGGCGGCGGCCACCCGCCTCGGCGTGCCTCCCGCCGCCTGCTGCGTCGTGGAAGACGCCATTCACGGCGTTGCCGCCGCCCGCGCGGCCGGCATGCGCTGCGCCGCCGTGGCCACCAGTTTTTCCGCCGCCCAGCTCCTGAAGGCCGGTGCCCATGTCGTGCGGGCCAGTCTGGCGGAACTGACGCTGGCCGACCTTGGGCGTGGCCGGGTAGGCGTCACGGACACGCACGGACGGGCACGGACCAATAGTTGCAACCGATAAGGTATCCGTACATGCGTCACCTGCCCTGCTTGACGATCACTGCCTGTTCCGTCGCCATCGCCCTACCCTTGACGGCGGCCGAAAATGCCCCCCCTGCCAAGACAGTCCGCGTGCTGGCGGTCGGCAACAGCTTTTCGGCCAACGCCCTGCGCTACCTCCCCGAAATCGTCAAGCAGGCGGGCAACGGGCAACAGCTGATCGTCGACCATGAATGCATTGGCGGTTGCTCCCTGCAACGCCACTGGGCCAATGTCGAGGCGTTCGAGAAAGACCCGAACGCCCCCGCCAGCAAGCCGACCGGCAAAGGCCTGCGCGAACGCTTGCAGGCGAACCGCTGGGATTATGTCACCCTCCAGCAATACAGCATGGAAAGCGGCCGGCCGGAAACTTACCGCCCGTACGCCGACCATCTGTATGCCTACATCAAAAAGTATGCCCCCCAGGCGGAAGTCGTGTTTCATGAAACCTGGGCCTACCGCGCCGACGACCCGGGATTCCGGACCGGCTTCACCCAAAACGACATGTACCGGCAACTGCGCCAAGCCTATGGCGGCGTCGCCAAGGATCTGGGCTGCCGGATCATCCCCGTGGGGGACGCCTTCCGCAACGCCGAACGCGACCCGGCCTGGGGCAATCCGTTCCCCGTTCCCGGCTTCGTCCCGGCCAGCGCCGTTTTTCCCGCCCTGCCCGACCAGCGCCGCTCCCTGCACGCCGGTTTTTCCTGGGGCGATGACGGCAAAGGCGGTCACCAACTGCACTACGACGGCCACCACGCCGGAACCGCCGGCGAATATCTGGCCGCCGCCGTGTGGTACGAGTTCCTCTTCAAGGACAACGTCATCGGCAACCCCTTTGTCCCGCCCGGCCTGACCGCCGCGGACACGGCGGTCTTGCAACGCATCGCCCATCAGACCGTCAGCGGCGGCGAACGCCCGCCGTTACCCTGATTTGGCGCGGCCAGAACCCCAGCCCCCCCCAGACACTTAGTTTTGAACAGGAGGCCGCAGAGGCCACGGAGAAGTTCTTCTCCGCGCTCTCCCGACTTATCCTGTTCAATTTTATGAATAATTGAGATCAAAGCGTGCGCGGAATTTGCGACGAGTGGTGATGCAGGATCGGCCGGGACAGCGCCAAGTCCAACAGATAACTGAAGCGCGCCTCAAAGCTGAGCAGCTCCCCCTCCAGCAGGAAGCGCCAGCAGTAAATGCCGGTCACGCCATAAATCTCATTTTTCAGGGGCTGAATAATCACCGTTTTCTCATGCAACGCGATGCTCAATTCTTCGCGGCTGCCCAACGTTACAAAATAGTCCCGAATTTTAGCGGGATTGCTGAGCAGCCGATTGGAAAAGGTTGGAATCAACACGGCGTTCTCATGATAGAGCGCCAGCAGGCGTTCAAGATCGCCCTGATTGACCGCCAGCATCCACTCCGTCAAGACATCTGCGGCCATTTTCATCATTGGCTTACATGTCCTTTTTTCGTGCTTAAGAGTTTGCCTGCCGGTACTATAACTGGTCAAACTTGAGATTCGGCAAAGTCGCGTTCAGATGACGGGTTCGTCCGCCCGAGGACGGGCGGCTCCCGGTTATTGGGAAAGCGTCGTTACTGTTGAAAACGCCTCGGCAGTCCGCGGTTTAATTTACCCCCCCCAACGCGGCATAATTAAGCCTTCCGTTTTTCCATTTTTTACCGTCCCCTCGCCAGTGCGGTCCAGGCCAGGAGCACCACCAGCGAGGCCACGGTCACCGGCACGCCCACCCTGGCATGCTCGCGAAAGCCAATGCGGACTCCGCAACCGGCGGCCGCTTCGATCACAATCAGATTGGCGATACTGCCGATGGTGATCAGGTTGCCGGCAAAGGTGCTGGCCAGCGCCAGCACATAGCCGTCCACGGGAACGCTGGCGGGCACAAACTTGACCAGCAGCATCACCGCCGGCACATTGCTGACCACGTTGCTCAGGGCGGCGGTCACCACCGTCAAGACGCCGCGGTCCTGCATGGCGGCGCCATGGGCCGCCAGCCACGCCACCGCCTCCCCCGGCAGCCCCGTGGTCTCCAGTCCCTTGATGATGATGAACAGTCCGCAAAACAACGTGATCAGATGCCAGTCCACCAGCCCGAGCAGGGCGCGGCTCTTCATTTTTCGGCTGCACAGGAGGACACCGGCCACGCCCAGGGCGCTGACTTCGCGCGGCACCGGGGTGAAAAACAGCGCCAGCAGGACGCCCAGCCACAACAGCCCCTTGCCGCTCTGCCAGCGGTTGAGGGCCGGCCAATCCCCCGCCACGGCGTCAAGCCGGTGCGGGTCCGCCGTGGCTGCCGCATCCGCAGGCAACCGGTAGGCGCCCCGGTACAGCCAGGCGATCCAGCCGTAGGCCAGCGCCAGCGCGACCAGCACGGGCGGCAGGCACCAGACCAGGAACGGGCCAAACGCCAAATGATTGACCTGGCCGATCAGCATGTTCTGCGGATTGCCGATGAGGGTGGCCGCCGACCCGATATTGCTGGCCACCGCCAGCCCGAGCAGGAACGGCACCGGGTTCCAGCCGCCGCGCAGCAGCGCCACGGCCAGCACCGGGGTGAAGGCCAGACAAACAATGTCATTCATCAGCAGAGCCGAAAACAACGCCGCTGTCAGCATCACCACCAGCAAAAACCGCGCTGGCGAGACGATCTTTCGCGAAATCCGCAACGCCGTCCAGGTATAGAACCCGCCCAGCCGGAACTGGGCCGACAAGACCATCAGCCCGTAGAGCAGCAGAATGGTGCCGACATCCACCGCCGCCAGCGCCCCGTGCAAGTCGAGCTGCCCGGAACAGACCATGGCGATCGCCCCCAGCAGGGCAAACCCGGTCCGGTCCAGCGCCAGCCGCGGCAGGCTGCCGAACGCAATCCCGACATAACTGAGCAAAAAAATAACCAGGGCGCGCATACCCGCTCCATGCCCCGTACCATGCCCATCCCGAGGGACTAAGCAAGGGGGTCGCCGGGGGTACCGGTGAGGCTGAGACAGCGACGAATAAAGAAACCAGCGGGGCGGCTGCTTTAGCCTTAACCTGCTGGTTTCGTAGGATTTAAATTGGTGGCAAGGGTCGGAATCGAACCGACGACACGAGGATTTTCAGTCCTTTACTTTACGCACAAAAAGCGCCGCGTGATGTTGTTATGATGTTGTATTCTGCGCCGAAACGGTTATAATGGTGCGTAAAGATGCAATATACATAAAACGCCGGGGAACCCAACATGGCACGCACCACCAAAGGCCGGATGTTTCAGCGGGGCAAACGCTGGTACGTTCAATATTACGTCAACGGCCGGCAGATAGCCCAAAGCCTGGGAACTACTGACAAGCGAGAGGCCGCGCGCCTATTTGATGAGCGCATGGCCGGGTTGCGGTTGAATGACCGGGCGAAGCAGACCCAAGCCGCCGCCGCCGCCCTGGCCACCGCCGAAACCGAACTGGCGCAATGGCAAGAGGATCACCGCGCCCGGCTGGCCCTGGCCGATGCCTGGCCCAAGTACATCGCCGCGCGCAACCGCCCCCAGTCCGGCGCGCATACGCTCGCGGATTACGCCCGGCAGTGGAAACGTTTTGCGGAATGGATGAAAGCCAACCACCCGAAGCGCCGCAACCTGGAGGATGTAACGGCGGCGGACGCGGGCGACTTCCTGCTGCACCTGGAAGGGCTGGGGCTGGGGGCGAACCGCTACAATAAAGCCATTCAAGCCTTGCGCCTGGTTTTCCGTGTGTTGGCTTCGCAATGTAGCGGCATGGCGAACCCCTTCGCCGATTGCCAACCGAAACCCCTGGAACCGGAACGGCACCGGGAACTGTCAGAGGCGGAACTCACGCGCATTTGTTCAACCGCCGCCGGCGAACTGCGGACGCTGCTGGCCCTGGGGCTGTATTGCGGGTTCCGGGTTGCCGACGCCGCACAACTCCGCTGGGACGAAATCGACCTGGCCGCCGGCGTTATCACCCGCGCGCCGTCCAAAACCAAGCGCCGGACAAAAAAGCGCGTTGCCCCCAGTATTCATCCGACACTGGCCGCTATCCTGTCAGAGACACCCCCGGAAAGCCGGACGGGGCCGCTACTGCCGGAGTTTTGCGAAAGTTACCGGCATGACAACGGCAGCAAGATTGCCAAGATCATCCGCGAACATTTCAAGGCGTGCGGCGTTGCAACGGCGGAGCATATCGAAGGGCGAAAAATGGGAGTGGCCCGCGCCACCTTTCACAGCTTGCGGCATACACTGGTCTCTACCCTTCACCGCCGGGGCATACCGTTGGGCGACGTGCGGGAATTGGTCGGGCATACATCCGAAGCAATCCAGCGGGTTTATCTGCACACGAACAACGACGATATGCGCAAGGCCGTGAACGCCATGCCAAGCATGGCGGATGCCTTCGCCCTGCCCGCCGGTGATACCGCCGTTCCCGCCGGGGCCGTGACGCTTGATGACCTGCGCCGGGACGTGAACCGCGCCGCTACTGCCGCCGATGCCGAAACCTTGCGCCGGATGCTGGCCGCCGCCAGTTTGTCAACAGTGTGTCAATGACGTATATTGAAGAAACATCAGGAAACCTGTGATGGAATTTCGCGAGACCTGCATTTTTACCCGGCGCGTCATGTCCCTGCTGTCAGACGATGAATATGCCGTGCTGCAAAAATTCCTGTGTGAAAAACCGGATGCGGGAACCGTGATTCCGGGCACGGGCGGCATTCGCAAGCTCCGGTGGGCGGGAAGCGGCCGGGGCAAGCGCGGCGGGGTCCGCGTCATTTACTACCATTGGGTTCCTGAAAGCGTTTTGTACATGCTGTCCGCCTACGCCAAGAATGAAATGCCCGACCTGCCGCGCGCCGCCTATCAACGTTTTAAGGGTATGATTGAACAGGAATTCACACGATGAAAACGACCGCCAAACTGACCCCCCGACAAGCCGCGTTCCTGGATGAATTGGAAGCCAGCGTTCACGAAGCCGGAAGCATTCACCGGGGCGAGAAAGCACCGGCGCGGCACTTTGTCTTTCCCGAGCCGGACGTGAAGAAAATCCGGGCGTGTCTCGGGAAAAGCCAACCGGCCTTCGCCGCCATGATCGGGGTCAGCACCGGCACCCTGCGCGGCTGGGAACAACGCCGCCGCCGCCCC
>CAITYL010000234.1 GCA_903896595.1 uncultured Lentisphaerota bacterium | reverse complement strand
GTCGTGAAATAACGCCGAGATTAAAAAGCGGCAAAGGAATTGCCGCACTCCAAGAACGGTGCCACGTTGATCGGGACTTTTGAAAGCAGCTCGTATGTCCTGGATTTGAACAGGAGGGCGCAGAGGCCACAGAGAAGTTTTTCTCCGTTCTCTCCGGATTTCTCCTGTTCACCCGAGGTGCGGATTGACCTTCGCCCAGTCCGCCAGCGGCGGGAGATGCCCGGCCGCGATGGCCATATCACGCAGGCTGGCCACCTGCTGGCTCGAGGCCTGCAAGGCCGCCATTTCCTCAGCCGTGCCCACCGGCATCTTGGAGGAGACGCCATGGGCGTTGATGGTATTGTCATTGGTCATGAACAAATGCCCCATGCCGGTCTCGGGAACATTCAGGTAGCTGCCGCTCGGCCAGGCAAAGCGTTCGCCCGTGATGAACGACCGAAGCATTTGCACAGCATGATGCGCCGGGCTTTGGAACGAACTGCGGCCACGAAACTCAATAATCTGTTTGCCGGCGGTGCGGACATCGTCCTGGATCTTCCGCCAGGTCTCGGCACTCAAAGCGGCGGTGCCAATCAGTTCGGACAGCGACTTGCCAGCAATGCCAACCCCGCTGTGGAAGACGGCCATGGTGTCCCCGTGCTCGCCGTAAACGCGGCAGCCGGTAACCTGATCCTGCGGGACGCGGAAGTGCCGGGCCAGGCTGTATTGGAGCCGGGTGCTGTCCAGCGCCGCCAGCGAGGTGACCTGCCGCGGCTTCAGGCCGGACTGCACCAGCAGCGTCATGCCGCTAATGTCCGACGGATTGAACACCACCACCACAAACTTCACTTTGGGACAATATTGCCGGATATTCAAACCAAGCTCGGCGGCGATCCGGGCATTTTCCGTCAGCAATTCTTCGCGCTTCATCCCCACCCGGCGCGGCGCGCCACCGGACGTGATGATGTAATCGGCGCCATCCAGCGCCTCATTGACATGAACCGTCCGGGTGATCCGAGCCCCCGGAAAGGCGCAGTGGCACAGCTCCCGCGCGGTCCCGCGCAAACTGGCCTCGTTGATATCATACAGGGTCAGTCGGGGCGTCAACCGTTCCGTCAATGCCTGTTGGCAGATATTGGACCCGATCGCGCCGGCCGCCCCGACCACCACCAATTTTTCTTCGCAGAGGTAATTCATAGGGCGGGAACTATAATCGTCTTTTAGTTAAACGCACGTCGTCTCACGTCACCTTTTGTCGGTAATTGCCGGTTTTAACCGAAATTTAACAGGGTTACCTGTTCCTTGTTGTCTTACGTCGTCTTGTTTATTCTAATTCTGCCCAATTAGGGCGCCGTTCGTTGCAATTCCCCGAGCGGCCGGATCAGCCCCGCGACCGCAAACGCCACATCCCCGACCCACGCCAGGCGTTCCGATTCGTGCGGACTCCGCACCGCCAGCCGGCGATGGCCCGGCGACGGCGATGGCGGCCAACACTATTCCGGCCAGTCTCAACAGGTTGCGGATCATGGCGTCTTCTTTCCGGTCAGGATGTTCCAGCCACCATTTTCACCCGTTTGGGGGACCTGGACAAGGTAGTATAGTTGTCGCGTCCCCGAGAATGAAACCGTCGCGCGCCGGCGGGCGGACATCACCAACCAAGAGGGAACCGCAAATGAGTCTTCTGGTGCTCCTTTCCTTGCTTGCCGTCGGACTGTTC
This sequence comes from uncultured Lentisphaerota bacterium, assembly GCA_903896595.1. GTDB lineage: Bacteria > Verrucomicrobiota > Lentisphaeria > Oligosphaerales > CAITYL01 > CAITYL01. The sequence continues at coordinate 3,426 of CAITYL010000234.1, read as the reverse complement.
CTCTCCATGCTGCTGTTGTCCGAGCTCGGGCGGCGCATCGGCATTGCCCGGCTCGCCCGCGACCCGGACGGTCTGGCCAAAGGCATCGGCACGGCGGAGGGTGCGGTCTTCGCGTTGCTGGGACTGCTGATCGCCTTCACCTTTTCCGGCGCCGGCTCACGCTTCGAGGCGCGCCGGTCCCTGGTCACGGAGGAGGCCAATGCGATCAGCACCGCTTATCTGCGCCTCGACCTGCTGCCGGCCACCGCCCAGCCGGAATTGCGCAACCTGTTCCGCCGCTATGTGGACCTGCGGACGACCACCTATCAGCAGGTGAGCAAGGATTTGGTGGCGGCGCTGGCAAAGCTGACGGAGACGGAAGCGTTGCAGGGGGAAATCTGGACCACGGCGTTGGCCGCCGCCCGCCAGCCGGAAGCCCCTGCTTCCGCGCCCATGCTGCTGCTGCCCGCCCTGAACGCCATGATCGACATCACCACCACCCGCAAGGCGGCAAGCCAGAACCATCCACCACCGGTCGTTTTTGTCCTGCTCATCGGGCTGAGCTTGGTGGGCGCGTTGCTGGTGGGCTACGATGTGGCGGGCAACCAAGGCCGGACCCTGCTGCACACGGTGGCCTTTGCGGGCATCATGTCGCTGTCGGTGTACGTGATCCTGGACCTCGAATATCCCCGCCTGGGCCTGATCCGGGTCGATGCCGCCGACCAGCTCCTGATCGACCTCCGAAAGAGCATGCATTGAGCGATGAAACTGAAATCGACAACCCAAGCACAGGCCCGGGATATTTCACCCCACGGTTGGTACATCGCGTCCTATTTATTGCGGTTTACCAAGCTTGGTGAACCGGGCAATAATGATCGCGAAAAACGCTTTCTGACGTGGGAAAACACAATTCTTGTCAAGGCTGGCAATTTAGGGAAAGCATACGACAAGGCGGTGCAATTTGCTTTGCGAGAAACCAAGCCGTACAAAGGCGGGCCGAAAGGCTTAGCCGTTCAATGGGTTTTTGAAGGCATAACCGAGCTTGTTCCCGTCTATGAAAAATTTAAGGACGGCGCTGAGCTCATGTGGGGCCAGCATTCGCCGCGCAAGCTAAAAAACATCCGCATGCACGCCAGAACAAAAGACGACTTTCTTCATGAGTGACATCAAGCACCGGTTTGTGGCGCTGGATTATATGCACGGGCGCCTGCACCATATCGATGAAAACAATCCGGCGGCGAACTGGAGCGTGCCCTCCGACGGCATGTTGCAGGACTTGCAGTTGGCCGGGGCCGGCCGGCTCATCGTCTCTCTGGACGACGGCTGGAGTTTCCGCCGGCTCGCCGACGGCGGCGAAATGGGCCGGGTGAAGACCGGCGTCACCGGCATCGCCACCCTTTGTCTGCTGCCCGAAGGCGGCGTGCTCGCCGGACTCAACACGCCGGCGGGCATCGAACTGGTGGCGTTTGATGACCACGGGAAGACCGTGCGTACGTACGGCTTTCACGACTTTAAGGATTTGCGGCAATTGCGCCGGAGCTCCGCCGGTTCCTGGCTGTTCGCCCATCACGACGGTGCGGTGGAGGTGGAACTGACGGGAGCACAGCCCCGGGTCCTGCGGTCGTTCACGGTGCCCGGCGCCCAGTACGCCTACCAACTGGTGCGCAAGGCGGATGGGCATTACCTGTTTTCTGGCGGTTATGCCAAGGGTAATTTTGAACTAACGGCGGACGGACGCTGCCTGCGCGCCTTTGCCGTGACCCAGCCCCCCGGCCTGGAGAGCTATTATTACTCCGGGTTCCAGTTGCTGGCGAACGGCCACGTGGTCCAGGCCAACTGGAACGGGCACAACGACAGCGACTACCGGCACGGCCTGAAACTGTTCGAGTTCGACCCCCAGGGCAACACCGTGTGGAGCTGGATCGCGCCCAAGGAACAGGTCGGCGCCATCACGGCGTTCATCATTCTGGACGGCCTCGACCCCGCCCTGCCCCACGACGACACCAGCGGGATCATGGAGCCGATGCTCACTTGGGAACCCCCTTTTGAGGAAAGGCGGTTCCCAAACCCTCCGTCAAACCTTTTTGTTTCTTAACGCGGATGGCGCTTCCGCCACAAGCTACTCTGGCAACGCGTAAGGTCAGAGAAACGCGCTTGTGGCAGAAGCGCCATCCGGTTTAAGATGCAAAAGTTTTAGGAAGGGGTTTGGGGATCACCCTTTTTCAAAAGGGTGGCCCCAACATCATCCGACAAAACGGTCCTGCAACCATCACGATTTAGTAGTTGCCTTCGCGGCGCCAGAGGTCGAGCATGCGGTGGTAGCGGCTGAGGCGCATGCCGGTGTAGATGCAATTGGAGGTGGAGAAGATGTAGCCGCCGCCGGGCATGCCGTGTTGCAGGGCGTAGCGCACGGCGTCATCCACCTGCGCATCGGTGCCGGTGTCGAGCAGGCCGCAATTGACGTTGCCGATCAGGCACAATTCTTTGCCGTACAAACGCTTGATCTCGGCAAGATCCACCCCGGCCTGAGGATCGAGCGAGTGCAGGGCGTGCGGGCGGCACTGGGCCAACTGATCCAGGATCGGCATGATGTTGCCGTCGGTGTGCTTGATGACGTAATAGCCCTGGTCGCGGTAGCCCTGGACGAGCTTGGCTAGGTACGGAGTGACAAACTCGCCGAACATGGCGGGGCTGAGGAATGGTCCGACATTGAGGCAATAGTCCGCGCACAGGGCAAAACCGTCCAGGCCGCCGGGACGGCGCAACCGGCGTGCCCGTTCCAAGGCCGCATTGACCATGGCGTCCGCCTCCGCCTTGACCTGCTCCGGGGCGTCGGCCAGGCGCATGGTGAACTCCATCATCCGGTCGCCGGAGGGAATGTCGTAAGTGGCGTCGCCGTGGACCATCAGGAAATAGCGGTGGCCGCTCTTTTCGCGGATGATCTCGATCAGACGCAGCAGATCCTTTTCCTCATGGGGCGGGCCGTGAATGAAGATGGCGCTGTGTTCATAGCGTTCGGCGGTCAGGATGTAGGTGTCGGCGATGTCTTGCAGTTGCAACTCGCGCTCCTTGGCCTCCATCTGGTCCCATTGGCTGAACACGCGGTGGCTGGGGTGGACCTTGCCGAACGCCTCCATGGTCAGAAAAAAGACCAGTTCAAAATGCGGCACGCGCCCGGTGAGGGGCTGGCGTTCCAAGGCGGCGATGAAGCGTTCACGAGGTAGGGGCTGGGGGGTGGTCATGGTAACTCCTAGGCTTGTGTGGTGAGGTGTTTTTGAACGGCCCGAGGGATACTTTGGCTAAAGAACTCAAGTGTTGCAGTTGATTTTTATGCTTAAAACTGGGTTCATCTCGGTGTGACTTTATTTCATAACATACTATCGTCAAGCGGCTTTCTTGCATGGTGCAAAACCGCCATCCAGGAGGAACTGCCCGAACAGGCCCTGC
>CAITYL010000233.1 GCA_903896595.1 uncultured Lentisphaerota bacterium | reverse complement strand
TGACGGAGGGTTTGGGAACCGCCTTTCCTCAAAAGGGGGTTCCCAACCGACAGGATTGCCATGCGCTCGAATCGTCTGGCGTCTTGCTATTTGCTTTGAGCACCCTATGGTGTCCCCTGTTTTTTGGGCTGCCGGAGGTTTTTTGACCTGTCGCGGCGGAGTTGTTTTAACCCATCTATCAAGCAAGGAAACCGCGCCATGTCGCTCGAACTCAGTTCCGTTGCCGCCAAGACCAGTTACGCCCTCGGCATCGATGTGGGAAATTCCTTTCGCCGCCTGCCGTTCAAGATCGAGGTCGCCGCCTTCTGCCAGGGTATTCAGGACTTGGCCGCCGGCGCCAAACTGCAATTGTCCCCGGAAGAATTCCAGGCGGTCATGCAGGCGTTCCAAAAGCAGATGCAGCAGCAGCAACAGCAGGCCGGTGAGGAAGCAGGCGCGAATGGCGACGCCAATCGCCAGGCCGGTGAGGAATTCCTGGCCAAGAACAAGAGCCGTTCCGGCGTGACCACCACCGCCAGCGGCCTGCAATACGAAGTGCTCACCGCCGGCGCCGGCGCCAAGCCCGCCGCCACCGACGTGGTGACCGTGCACTACACCGGCCGCCTCCTGGACGACACCGAGTTCGACAGCTCCGTCAGCCGCGGCGAGCCCGCGACCTTCCCCCTGAACCAGGTCATTCCCGGCTGGACCGAGGGCGTGCAGCTGATGGGCGTCGGCGGCAAATACCGCTTCTTCATCCCCTCCGACCTGGCCTACGGCGCGCGTGGCGCCGGCCAGGTGATCGGCCCCCACAGCACCCTGGTGTTCGACGTCGAACTGCTCTCGATCGCCCCCGCCAAGGGCTGATCGAAAACCGCGGATTGCCGACTGTAAAACCGCAGAATAATGAAGTGTAATCCCGCCCCGGTCATCCGTCCCCTCGGATGCCCGGGGCGTTTGTTTCTAGGCTGAAGCTGTTTAGGCTGTAGGCTGAAGGTAAAAAATCACCGCCGGACTGTTGGAGCCGCCCGTCCCCGGGTGGACGGTTCGCGTCACCGTAGGTTGAATCCGCGGATGATAAGGAACTCCGCTGAAGGACAGTAACAACCTCAATATTCTGCGGTTCAATATTCGGCAATCTGCGGTTTAATTTATTTTTTACCCCAGCAGCATCCAGGCGGCGGCCAGGGCGGCGGCGGCGGCGGCGAAGCAGTCGGCGGCGCGCCAGGACGGGGCGGGCGGCCAGGGATGGGCCTCGCCGGTCCATCCGCGGCTGAGCATGGCCAGATGGACCTCCTGGCCGAGGACGCGGCTGCGGCGGAACAGCGCGCCCATGCCGGCGGCCGCCCAACTGCGGAGTGACCGGGCATGATCCGGCGCCAGCCGGCGGCTGAGGCGGGCCAGGTACAGTTCCGTGGCCGCCCGCGCCAGGACGTCAAGATACCGAAACACTTGGTTGAGCAGGAGCACGGCCAGCCGCGGCACGCCCAGGCCGCGCAGGGCGCCCAGCAATTGATGCGGTGCCGTGGTGGCGGCGGGCAGCCAGGCCAGGGTGGCGCACAGGGTCACCCGTAGCACCAGCCGGCCGGCGACCACCAGGCCGGGCAGGGTGACGGTCAACTGTCCGGGCAGGCCGCGGACGGCCGGTAGTTGGCACAGCACGAGCACGGGATCGCCGGGCACGGTCAGGTTAAGGGTGGCGGGGGCCGCCAGGACCATGGCGTACAGCGGCGCCAGCAACCACCAGTTGGCGGCGGGGTGCCGGAATAGGCCGGCGCCGGTGGCCAGGGTCAGGGTCAGCAGGCACACCGTCGCCAGGACGGCGAGGGACGGGGTCAGGGCCGAAGCCAGCAGCAGCACCCCGGCGGCCAGCAGTTTGGCCTGTGCGTCCAGGTTGCGGAGTCCGCGGGCCAGGAACGGCAGCGGTGCCGCGGTGGGGTTGGTCTCTGGCGCGGTGGTCAGGCGCAGCAGGCCGGTCAGGGCGTCCAGGGTCTGGCGCAGCACGGCCGAACGCACGCCGCGCCGCCGGCCCCTTCCCGGTTTCGGCCACGGCCGTTCCATCGCCCCGTCCCGGCACAGCCACGCGGGCAATTCCGGCGGGGCGGCGGAGGGACAGTGGGATGGCGCGGCATGAGTCATGGTGGCTTTTGTTGGTTGTCGGTTGGGAACCCCCTTTTGAGGAAAGGCGGTTCCCAAACCCTCCGTCAAACCTTTTTGTATCTTAACGCGGAGGGCGCTTTTTCCACAAGCCATTCTGGCAAATCATTACATTTGCGCGTGCGGGCTTGTGGAGAAAGCTCCCTCCGGTATAGGGCACAAAAGTTTTGGGAAGGGGTTTGGGGAGCACCCTTTTTCAAAAGGGTGGCCCCAACATGGTGCGTCAAAATGGTCAGGCAAGTGTACCAGTCTTTTTCGGCAGTGGTTTTTGCCGGGGGTGGAGCAGCAGTTTGGCCAGGCCGGTGGTCAAGGCGGCTGCGGCGCCCACGCCGAGCAGGCCCGCCAGCACGTAGTGCAGGCTGAGCCGGTGCAAGGGGGCGTCTTCCTGGCCAGGCAGGGTGTAGTCGGGCATGGGGGCGCTCCAAAGCGCTTCCAACCGTTCCAGGCCGGCGGGAGTGCGATGCAATTGCTGGCCGATCTCTTCGGCGCTCCATTCGCCCCAGGCGGCACCGGCATGAAAGCGCATGGGCAGCCACAGCCCGAGGGGTGACAGCAAGGCTAAAACGACGATGCCCCAGGCCAGCCGGTGCCAGCGCGGGGCGACCGGTCGGCCGGCGGCGGCCGGTTCGGTGGCGGGCGCGGTCAGCAGTGCCGGCTCGACCCGGCGCAACCAGGCCAGGGCGGCGCTGGTGACAGCGGCCTCGACCCAGCCGAAGAACAGCAGGTGCTCCAGCATCATGGCGGGCACGGCGATACCGAGGCCGAACGGACAGTACAAGGGGCGGCCGGCGGCGTCATGGGCGAGAATGGGTTGCAGCCCGAACAGCACGGCGGTGAGCAGGGCGGCCGCATTGAGCCCGAGATAGCCCGCCGCCGCTCCCGCCAGCCATTGGCGGCGCGGCGTTGGGGCACGGCCCGCCAGCAGCCGGTAAACGCCCCAGCCGGTGAACGGCATTACCACCGCCATGGTCAGGCAGTTGGCGCCGATGGCGGTGATGCCGCCGTCGCCGAACAGCATGGCCTGCAGGATTAGCGCCAGGGAGACCGCCAGCATGGCCGCCCACGGTCCCAGCAGGATGGCGGCCAATACCGCGCCCACGGCATGTCCGGTGGTACCCCCGGGCACGGGAATATTGAACATCATGATGACGAAGCAGAAGGCCGCAGAGAGCGCCAGCAGCGGCACCATGCCGGAACGGAGCCGGTTGCGCACCCGATGCATGCCTATGCCCCAGGCCGCCACCATTACCCCCCAGGCCGGGAGGAAGGTCTGCGGTCCCAAATACCCGTCCGGAATGTGCATGATTCAGCCTGTTTGGCCCCGTCGCCGTTCCACCGGCTGAAGCCGGGACAATCAACGGGCGTCATCTAAAGAAATCGACTTAGAACCCCGCCGTGGCGCGGAGTCCGCCCCAGACCTTGCCGGAGGCGCTGCCGCCGTCGGCCTCGACGCCGTCCCGGATGCGGTGGTCCAAGATGTCGCCGGCGGCGACGTACGGGGAGAGGGTCAGCCATTCCAGCGGCTGGTAGTTCAGGCTCATTTCGCCGGTGACGTCGGTGAAGGCGTTTTCGCGGCAACCCATATTGTAGGCGTTATAATTGCTGGTGCCGTAACCAATGCCGCCCTTGAGCGTCAATTTCAGGTTTTCAGACAAGTCAAAACTGTGTTCAAGGGTGGGGTTGAGGTAAAAACCATCAGCCTTGACAAAGTCATAAAAGACCGTCATGCCCGGCGACAACGCCAGTTCCCCGAACGTGGCGGAAGCGAAGAACTCGCCGGTCTGCGGTCCCGTGTTGGGATAGGTGTACCAAACCATGCCGCCGTCGAGGGTGAGGGGCTGGAACCCCAGGTCGAGCTCATGGCTGTAGCTGAGGGAATAGTCAACTTCCTCGATATTGTCCCGGCGGTTGTTGTAGTTGGTGAAGTCGTAGGCGTCCCACACCGAGGCGGTGAAGCCCTGCCAGGAGGCGCTGAGCGAGGAGAACATGACCGGATCGTTGTTGATGGTCAGGCCGCGCCAGTAATATTTGCTGGCGAACTCCGCTTCGGCCTCGAACTCGGGCCGGTTCGCGTCCGCGGCCCCGCTTTCCAGCAGCCGGCCGCCGGGTTCCTGGGCGGCCACCTGGGTTTCGCGTTCGGGCGCGGGGACGGTGCTGCCGCCGGCTGGCACGTCGCCATCCGCGGCCAATGCCGCGGCGGCCAGCGGCCCCAGCAGGCAGGCGGTTAATCGGGGAAGTGAACAACGGGCGAAAGCGGTGCTCATGCGCAGTGGGTCCTGATGGCTGATACAAGAAAATCCAGCCTCTACTATAACACGTTGTGGTTGACAGGGGAAACTTCTCCGGTATGATGCCGCCATGACCGAGTGGCGGCAAACCGAATTTCTCGTCCTGCGAAAGACCGTCTATTCCGAGACCAGTCTGGTCCTGGCCGGCCTGTCGGCGGATCATGGCCAACTGCATTTCATGGCCCGTGGCGCCCGGCGCTGGGGCCGGCGCGACTTTCCGGTGGCCGACCTTTTTCGGATTTTGTCCGTGACCTATCGTCCGGGGCGCGGCGACCTGCTGAGCTGGCATCAGGCGGAGGTGGTGGAGGACCTGGGCGGCGTGGCGCAAGGGGTGGCCACCTATGCCGCCGCGGCCCGCCTGGCCAAGTTCGCCCTGAGCAATGCGCCGGCGGGGCTGCCCGCGCCGCGCTTCTATCGGGCGCTCCGGCAAGCCTTGCGCTGGCTTGACCGCGCCGCGGCCGGCCAGGACGGCTTCACTCCCGCGGCCACCATGACCGTAGCCGCCTGGTCGGGCGCGACCTTGGCCTTTCTGGCTGAACACGGCCTGTTGCCCGCTGATAATTTGGCGGCGTTCGCCACCCTTGCTCCCGCCCCCGCCGTCGCGGTGCTCACCGCAGCCGAAACCGACGATACCCCGCCGGTTTGCGATCCGGCGGCCTGGGAACGCTTGGACGCTTGGCTCCGGGTTACCCTCGCCCGCGCGGATTGCCGGTAAGAACGGGCGTGCCTGATCGTACGGTCGCTTGCGAACCCCCGTTTGCGGATTCCGCAGGCAGCCCCGCAGTCCCGATCTTGGCTAGTCGCTTGAAAGCTGCCTGCGGAATCCGCAAAATGAATAACGTCTTGGGAAGGGGGATGCGGCGCGAACAGGTGAGCCACCCGGCGGAGCCGGGGCTGCGAAACGCGAAGCGCGAGGGGAGTACCCTTTTTTTTAATAGTGGCCCCAATGTCGTCCGACATAATTTTGTCATGCCCCCGCACCCGCGAGCAACTTGCGCCGGCCAGCAGTGAATAATCCCCTGGTTCTTCGCAAGATTCCGCTTGTTTTTGACGGGGTTGGCGGGGCTTGACACTTTTTTTCTTCGCAACCACTTTTTCGACTTGATTATCTGATATGTACTTATATATTACGGATTTGAGGT
>CAITYL010000232.1 GCA_903896595.1 uncultured Lentisphaerota bacterium | reverse complement strand
TAAACGTTCGGATTCACCACGAAGTCACGAAGAGCACGAAGATAAATCGAAGGTGTTCTTTTTGATCTGTATTTGCCATTGAAACGTTTCGATCAAACTTCGCGTCCTTCGCGCCTTCGTGGTGAAGGAGTTAATGTTACGGGGTACTAGCGCGGTTTACAATCAGCCATCACCCTTGCTCCATTTCCAGCACGGTCACCCGCTGAAACTGGTCCACGACCTGATAGCGGGCCACCATCAGCCCACACACGCTGGTGGTCGGCGCGGCGAGAAAGCCGGCCAACTCCGGGTGTTTGTCAAGAAACTGGCGAACCGCCGCCGTGCGGGCCGCCCCCGCCAATTCCGTCACCGCGCCCAGGGCGGTCACCGCCATGGCGTCCTGCACGTCCGCCGCCCGGTTGCCGCGGTCGTCCACCAGCATGGCCGCCACCGGCTGTTCCCGCAGATTGGCGAACTTGCGGGTGTCCCGGGCCGTGGCAAACACCATTTCCTTCAACTCGGGCATGACCACGAACGCCACCAGGCTGGCATGGGGTTCCCCGCTGCCGGTGGTGGCCAGCACAGCAAACCGCTGCGTGAAAAGGAGCGCCCGCAGTTTGTCCAAAATGATGTTGGTCGTATTCATGTCCAAGAATTTAGCACGCCCCGCCGAATCCGGTGTGTTTTATGGTGTAGGTTATTCCCGTAGCAAAAGGACGACACTCAGCACAAAACAGAAAACGGAAAGCCATTTCAGCTTTCTGCTTTCCCCATTTCTGTTTTTTCCGGAGCGCCACGCCATGCCCCGTTACACGTTGCGAGGATCCCCCGAACTAGACCAGCGGATCGACGCCGACCTGGCCCGCGTCGCCACCGCTTTGGCCGCCACCCCCGAAGCCCCGCTCTTCCGCGGCCTGGTGCTGCTGGGCGGCTACGGCCGCGGCGAGGGCACGCCCCTGATCCGCGACGGCGCCCAACAGCCGTTCAACGATTACGACCTGATCGTGGTCTCCCAACCGCTCACCCGCGCCCGCCGCGCCCAGGTCCAGACCTGCCTGCGCCAGCTCGAAGAACGCCTTACCCGCGACCTCGGCCTGCCCGTGGACCTCTGCCTCTATCCGGCCAACCACCTCCCCGGTGCTGAGTTTTCCCTGCTCAATTATGAGCTCAAGCACGGCCACCGCGTCGTCTGGGGCGATCCGGCCTGTCTTGCCGCCCTCCCCACCTATCCGCACAACGCCGTCCCCCTCTCCGAAGGCACCCGCCTCCTGCTCAACCGCGGCAAACTCCTGCTTGATCTGCGCCGCCGCCACCGCCGGACGCCAATCCCCAATCTCTCCCCCGCCGAACGGGAACAGACGGTCAAATTCATCTTCAAAGCCTGGCTGGCCTTCGGCGACTGCGCCCTGCTTCTCGGCCGGCGCTATCCCATCCTCTATTCCGAGAAAAAACAACTCCTTAACGAGACCGATCTGGCCGGGTTCGCCGATGCCCCCGCCATTGTCCGGGATTATCGGCGCGCCATTGACTTCAAGGAATGGGGCGATGCCCGCGTATTCGACGCCTTCGACCTGGAAACGGAACTGGCCCGCACTTTCGCCATCTTCCGGGCGTTTTTCTTCTGGTACGAAAGCGGCCGCCTCGGCGCCCCCGTGTCCGATACCGACACCTATGCCAAACAGCTACTCCGGGCCGGCCGCGAAGGCTGCCTAGGCAAGGCATTGGCGCTGAACCTGGTGTTGTTCAAAGCGCGGTGCCTGACCGGGCCCTGGCCCTGGCTGGCCGCCCATCCCCGGCTGCGCCTGTACGCGGCGCTGCCCGGCCTGGTCGCCACGGACGCCCCGGCACCCGCCGCCGCCCGCCTCCTCTGCCTGCCCGCCACCGCCAGCCGCGACACGGTGGAAACCGAGTTCCTCCGCCTCCGCAACCGCCTGTCCTGAAAGAAGCCCCCGAACGGCAGGAGGCATGACCGCTTTAGCGGACGATGTTGGGAACCCCCTTTTAAGGAAAGGCGGTTCCCAAACCCTCCGTCAAACCTTTTTGTTTCCTCAAGCGCGCGAGGACGCATTTACCACAAGCCCACACGCATGAATGCCATGATTTGCCAACATGGCTTGTGGTAAATGCGCCCTCCGGTGTTTAGGAAACAAAAGTTTTAGGAAGGGGCTTGGGGAGCACCCTTTTCCAAAAGGGTGGCCCCAACATCACCCGACAAAACCATCATACCCCCAGCTTCAATGCCACATGGGTTTTCGCAAAAACGTGGATAAGGTACCGGGTATGTACAAAGTCGTGATCACCTTGGTATTGGCGCTGGTGGCGGCGGTGCTGCTGGCCGGGCTCGGCTTTTGGGCCGGGCGCGCCAGCCGCGGTGGCGCCCCGGTCTACAACAGCCAGACCGTGGTGGAACAGATCCGGCAGGTGACCAAGATCGCCACCGTCGAGTACACCCTCTCCAGCATCCTGGACGTCCACGACGAGATGCCATGGTTCCTGCCGGACAAGCGTGTCCTGGCCGTTGCCACCGCGCGCATCCTGGCCGGCTTCAACGCCCAGACCGGGCTGAACGTCGAGATTGACGGCCAGCCACCGCGCCACGTCACCGTCACCCTGCCCGAGCCGGAAATCCTTGCCGTCGACCCGGTCATCCGCTTCTACGACCTCCAGGGTTTCAAGGACGCCGAGCTCTACAACTCCCTGCTATTGAAGGCCAGGCGCGACCTGCGCCAAGCCGCCCTCACTCAGGGCATCCTGGCCCGCGCCAAGAGCGCCGCCGAAGCCCAGCTCCAAGCCCTCTTCCACGGCACCGGCATCACCGTCACCGTCCGCTACCTCCCCCGGGCCACCGTCCCGCCGCCGGTTGCGGATCGGGCACGGGCCCTTTGAGCCATGGGCAATCCGTAACGGGGCAGGTATGGTATGTGAAGGATTGTTCCTTTTTGCGTTACGGAGTGGTTCTATGATTACACGATTCCACATTGAGAACTTCAAGTCATTGGTGAATTTTACGCTGCCACCAGACGACCCCGACGTGGATTCTGGATTGCCGCCAACCGGGCGCGAATTGGGCGGTTTCACCTGTTTGATCGGATTGAACGGCTCCGGCAAGTCCACTCTCTTGCAGGCCTTTGATTTCATCGCGCATATCGCCACCGGCAAGGTCAAAGATTGGCTTGGACGCCGGGATTGGAAGAAGGGGGAGCTGGTCAGCCATTTCGGAAAAAAGACCCCCGTGATTATCTTTACGATTGGCTTGCGGACAACGGTGGGCACCGTTGTCGAATGGACGGCACGCTTCAATACCACTTCATTAAAATGCACAGCCGAGACCATCACCTCAGCGGGAAAAGACATCCTGAAACTTGAAGAGGGGCGGCTGACCGTGGCGGGGGCTCCTGGCGTACCTGAACAAAGATATGAGAAGGTGCCTTGGGAGTACGAGGGAGCGGTGATGTCCAGCTTGAAGATGGTTGATGCGGATCCAGGCATTGCCGAAATGAAAACCGCATTGGCGCACTTGTGTTCACTGGAATTGCTGTCGCCACAACTGATGCGGCGGAAAGCACGGGCGGCCCAAGACATCGGAGCAGGCGGGGAAAAACTCTCACCATTCCTCGATCAACTTCAATCAACGGCGAAAACCAACCTTTATGCTTTGTTGTGCCCATTCTACCCACAACTCGAGACCTGGAATGTCAGGGGCTACCGGGCGGGATGGAAAAGCCTGCGCATCAAGGAATCATATCCTGACAGCGGCATGATTGAGACCGGGCATATCAACGACGGTTTCCTGCGCGTAATCGCCATTCTCGCTCAAGCCCAAAGTCCACACCAATTCCTGTTGTTTGATGAGATCGAAAATGGCATCAACCCTGCATTGGTGGAAAAACTAATGGACTTCCTTGTTGGCTTGGGACAACAGGGAAAGCAAGTGGTCGTTACCACACACAGCCCGATGATCTTGAATTTTCTTGATGATCAAGTGGCCCGCGACAGTGTGATTCTGCTCTACAAAACCCCGGCCGGCAAAACGCTGTCATGCCGCTATTTTGACCAACCAGAAACTAGCCAAAAACTGAAGGCTCTGGGCCCGGGCGAGGTCTTCGTTGACACCGATCTCACCAAGCTCGTTGAGCGTTTGTCAGGCAGTGCGTCCCCAGCAGTAACCAAAGAGGAGGTGTAAGCCATGATCCTCCTCGTTTCGGGCGAAGGGCCAGGCGATATCGGTTCTTGTACCAATGGACAATTGCAATGCGCTGGCAGTGATTTCAAGGCCGGCCCAATGGCTGGTATAATTGATAAGCTGGCTGAACCTATCATTAATTACTCGTTGCTTGATACCCAAGCCATGGAATTCGTTTCAGAGCACGAAGTGTCTTTACATTCCAAGCGTTCCCCAAAGCGATATCCAACCATGCCAGGTAAAAAGCATGGTTTGGAAACCGCTTTTTTCTCCAAAAATGCTCGTTCTTTGGCCCAGTTGGCTAAGAAAAAAATGGCGGATAATCCAGGAACCCCGATTGGCGCGGTCCTTTTCCACGATAAAGACAACGAGGCCTCTTTCCATCAAAAATGGAAATCCATTGAGGATGGGTTCAAATTAGAAGAATTTGAGTACGGTGTTCCAATGCTGCCTAATCCAAAAAGTGAAGCATGGCTCATCTGTGCACTTAAGGCAAATCCGTATCAGAACTGTGCCAAATTGGAGACATCACTACCTGGAACTGATGGAGCCCCCCATTCTG
>CAITYL010000231.1 GCA_903896595.1 uncultured Lentisphaerota bacterium | reverse complement strand
CGCGCGCCAACCCCTCAACCCCTCAACCCCTCAACCCCTCAACCCCTCAACCCCTCAACCCCTCAACCCCTCAACCCCTCAACCCCTCAACCCCTCAACCCCTCAACCACCCAACCACCCAACCGGTCCCCCCGCATGCCCACCTCCCCCCAGACCATGACCATGCTCCAGCCCGCCGCCTGGTGGGCCGCCCGCTGGCGCGATGCGGTGCCGGCCGGCAACGGCCAGATCGGGGCCGCGGTGTACGGTGGCGTGTACCGCGAAACCGTCATGCTCACCCATGCCGACCTGTGGTGCGCCTGCCGGGTGGCGGAACTGCCTGAGGTCAGCGACCGGTTGCCGCGGATGCGCGAACTGCTGCTGGCCAAGCGGGAACCAGAGGCGCAGCCGCTGATGCAGCAGGCGCTGGCTGACCGCGGTTACCAGCCGAGCTGGCCCTTTCCCCTGCCGTTGGGCGACCTGCGCATCGTCATGCCGGCCTGCCATGGGTTTAAGGCCTACCGACGCCGATTAGACATGGCCACGGGCGAAGTCGCCGTGACGTGGCGGGATGGCGACCTCGATTACGAACGCATCCTGTTCGTCTCCCGTGCCGCCGACTTGGTGGTCTGCGAACTCCGCGGCAGCCGGCCGGGCAGCGTCACCGCCCGCATCGGTCTGGACCTGCATCAGCGCAGCGACGCGGTCCGGCCGTTCGGCGGCAAGGACGCCGAACTGCCCACCGAGGTGGAGGTCAAGGCCGCGAACAACATCGTTTGTTACGCCGCCCGCAACGATGACGGCAGCGATTTCGGCGCTGTCGTCCGGGTGGTGGCGACCGGCGGCACAGTGGCGGCGGCGGGTTCAGAGGTGCAGGTGACCGGCGCCGACCGTGTCCTACTGCTACTGAAGGTGTTCATCAAGGAACCGCGTCAGGCCGCCTGGGCCCGCCTGACCAGCGAACTCGGCACGGTGACGGCCGGTTACGCAGAGCTGCTCGCGCCCCATGCCGCCCTGCACAGCGCCCTGTTCCGGCGGACGTCGCTCGACTTGGGGGCGCCCGCGGCGGAACGCACCCTGGCCAATGAGGAACTGCTGCTCATGGCCTATCAGGGCGAGACCCCGGCCGCCATGGTCGAACGGCAGTGGGCGTTCGGCCGTTACCTGCTGATCTCCAGCACCCGCGAGGACGGCCAGCCCTGTCCGTTACTCGGCCTGTGGTGCGGCGAGTACGGCGGCTTCTGGAGCTTCAATATGACCAACGTGAACCTGCAGATGATCTACTGGCAGGCGCTCACCGGCAACCTGCCGGAACTGCTGCTCCCGGTGTTCGACTACTGCGAACGGCTGCTGGAGGATTTCCGCATCAATGCCCGCCGCCTCTACGGCTGCCGCGGCATCCATCTGCCGGCGGTCACCATGCCCGACAGCGGCATTGCCCGCTGCGCCGCGCCGCACATCCTGCACTTCATCGGCGCCGCCGGCTGGGTCGGCCAGCATTACTACGACTATTGGCGCTTTACCGGCGACCGGGAGTTCCTCCGCCGGCGGGCACTGCCGTTCCTCCGGGACGTGGCGCTGTTCTACGAAGATTACCTGGTCCCCGGCCCCGACGGCACCTGGCTCCTGGCCCCCGGCAATTCACCCGAGAACACCCCCGCCAACTACTGGGACGGCGACGAAGGCGGCGGCAACATGCAGACCACCGTCAACCCCACCATTGAGCTCGCCATTGCCAAGGAAGTGCTGACGCACTTGGTGGAAGGTGCGGAGCTGCTGGACCTCTACGGAGACGAACGGGGCAAGTGGCGAAGCATGCTCGCCCATTTCCCGCCCTATCGCGTGAATGCCGACGGCACCCTGGCGGAGTGGCTGCCCGAACACTTGGCGGAGCATCACCAGCACCGCCACCAGTCCCAACTGTACCCGCTTTTCCCCGGCCTGGAAATCACCCGCGATCAGACGCCGGAGCTGTTCGCCGCCGCCGTGGCCGCCATGGAGACGCGCTTCACCGAGGGGCTCAAGGCCGGCTCCTGCTGGGGGCTGGTCAACCTCGCCAACGCCTTCGCCCGCGCTGGCAATGGCGACCGCGCCCTGGAGTGCCTGGACCTGGTCAGCCGGGCCAGCACCCTTCCTAACTTCTTCACCTTGCATAATGATTGGCGGGACATGGGCCTCTGCACCGACCTGCCACACGCCCCGTTCCAGATCGACGCCAATATGGGCTGGACAGCGGCCGTGCAGGAAATGCTCCTCGTCTCGCGGCCGGGCCAGCTCGAGATCCTGCCGGCCCTGCCGGCCCGCTGGCCCCAGGGCCAAGCCTGCGGACTCCGCGCCCGCGGCGCCCTGACCGTGGATATCGCCTGGCAAGCGGACGGCAATTGGATCGAAGTCGCCCTGCGCCCCGATCACTCCCAAACCGTCACCCTGCTCTTTGCCCGGCCCATGGTCGCGACCGAGAGCCCGGAAACCGGACCCGCGGCCGGCCCCATTCATGGCCGGACCCTGACCGTGACCCTGGCCGCGGACACCGCAACCCACCTCCACCTCCGCCTGCAACCGCCGCCGCCGGCCTGACCCGTCGGCAACAGGCTGAAGCTTTTTAGGCTGTAGGCTGGATGATACGCGCCTTGCGCCCTGGAGTGCGGCATGGAATGCCGCCTTGGTTGGCGGCGAAACCGCCTTTCGTTGTCCGTTCAGGCGGGACCGAACCTGATTTTGGAAACTGCTCCAGCCGTTCGCCCGCCGCGAAGACCTGTTGGACATACCGGCGGGCCGCCGCGGGGTTGTCCAAGGCAATATATTCGGCAACCGTTTCGAGATCACGAAGCGCCGGTTCCGTCCACCTCAGGCGAGCCATCGTTTCAGCCTTTGTTGCGCCTGCGCGTGATCTAGCGTGCGGCCTTCCTGAACGGCGCGTTCGCCGCGGGCAATGCCCTCCAGAATGCGGATGCGGTCTTGCTGCGCATCAAAGGTCTCCACATCCACGAGATAGGCGGCGGCCCTGCCGTGCTCCGTGATGAGAATGGGAGCGCGCTCCGCCTGGAGTTCGGCAATCAGCCGGGTCGCCTGCCGCTTGAGCGTCGTGACCAGTTCGGTTCTCATAGTGCTACTTTAGTATCACTTGCGGGCAAGGGCAAGGAGAACTCGTCATTTGCCTGGCCCCTCGACTTGTGTGCTCGTCGTCGTTCTCGTCCTTCGTACTCGGTTCGATGACGACGACGCACGCACGCATCGGGACGGACACCCGCGCCGTTCCGAGCCGCGAACGAAGCGCCACTCCTGGGCGCGGGAGTGACCGGTCAAAATCCATCAGCCCTTTTATCGGTTCAACCGATTGACCCGTCACTGGCGTTCCGGGCTCTGATAACCGCCAGACTCGGATGTTTGCCGTTCCCCGGCCTGAACACCGAACACTCGACGCCTCTACACAACGGACATGCGCCCCGCCCCATTTGCTTTCTTTGCGCAATCGGCTATACTACTTGCATAATCGATTATTCAAAGCTTTAATCACCAGTTAGAACCCGCTGTACCATGGGCACTCCGCTGACCATTGCCGAACTCGCCCAACGCTTGGGACTGTCGACCTGCACGGTCTCGCGGGCGATGAACAACACCCCCAATTCCCGCATCTCAACGGCGACCCGCAACCGGGTTCTGGCGGAGATCCAGGCGTCGGGCTACCGCCCCAACCTGTCGGCCCAGGCTTTGATCAATGGCAAAACCCATGTGGTCGGCGTCATGATCATCGACTCCAACAATCCGTTCAGCGGCGGCTTCATCCATGCCATGCCTGAATTCCAGGCAACCGTGGGTTCTGCAAGAGGCTCAATGGCATCTGTAGCACAACACAAAGGAACAAAAAAATGATTCATCGGCTCTTTGGACTTACGCACCTGTTGAGGCGGGCGGGATTTCCGCTTCAGTGTGGTCTGCTTGTCGTCGCTTCCACATCACGGGCCGCCGAAAGCTTCCCCGCCAGTCCACCTGAGGAGAAAACCGTCCAGGTCGGCTCCAGGCTCGAGCTGTTTGTCGATGGCTACCTTATTGACAAGATGACGGGAGTCACTCGCAAGTTGCACTCTCCACAGCCGCGCGACGTTGCCGTCACGTTCGACTCTCCATGGGATGGCTCTTGCAGCTGCTACGTCAGTATCTTCCAGGATGGCGACACGTTCCGTATGTATTACCGTGGTGCCCCGTTGGCAAAGCCGCTGGAGGGAATGTCCGACGCTGAGTTTTGGAAATTTATCCTCAACGCGGATGTGGGGAAGGCTGTCAGTTGCTATGCGGAGAGCAAGGACGGCATTCACTGGACGAAGCCCAATCTGGGCCTTTTCAAGGATGAACACAGTGGTAGCAAGAAGAACAACATCATCCTGACCTCGAATGAGAAGTGGCCGAACATCACCGATAACTTGGTGGTTTTCAAAGATACCAATCCCGATTGCCCGCCGGAAGCAACGTACAAGGCCGTGGGACGCCAATTCCTTCCAGGGGGAGATCCAGAGGGTCACACCGGCAACCTGGCATTCCAATCCCCCGACGGCATCCACTGGAAGCTGATCCAGGATGAAGTTATCTATGAAGACCAGGGGCATGTGTTTGATGCCCAGAACACCGTCTTCTACGACCCTCTCCGCAAGCAGTATGTGGAATATCACCGAAAGTTCCGCAAGCAGCCGGGCCATCCGATGAACGGCTACCGCGATGTGAAGGTGTCCACCTCAAAGGACTTCGTGCACTGGTCGGAGTCGCAACATCTGGAGTACGGAGGAGCGCCCGGAGAGCACTTCAACCACCTGCTCGTGCTCCC
This sequence comes from uncultured Lentisphaerota bacterium, assembly GCA_903896595.1. Taxonomy (GTDB): domain Bacteria; phylum Verrucomicrobiota; class Lentisphaeria; order Oligosphaerales; family CAITYL01; genus CAITYL01. The sequence continues at coordinate 27,824 of CAITYL010000231.1, read as the reverse complement.
TTACTTCCGTGCGCCTCATATCTACCTCGGTTTCGGCGACAGGCTGAATGAGACGAGAGATGACTTCGTGAACCACCCTGCCAGTGGGATTTCCGATGGTGTCTTTCTTTCGTCCCGTGACGGCGTCAACTTTGATCGCAGTTTCATGGAAGCATGGATCCGCCCCGGTCTCGACATTAATAACTGGATGCATGCGGGTACTTCACCGGCATGGGGACTGCTCCAGACCGGCCCGGAGGAGTTGTCGGTCTACTGGATTCAAAACTACTACCAGGCGAAGAACCCTTGTTACCTGCAGCGCGGCACGCTTCGCCTCGATGGCTTTGTTTCCGTCAACGCCCCATATGCAGGCGGGGAGTTTACCACCAAGCCGCTGACCTTCGACGGTCGCCAGTTGGTGATCAACTTCTCAACGTCGGTAATGGGGAGCGTGCAGGCAGAGATGCAGGATGCTTCCGGCAAGCCCCGTGATGGTTTCACCATCGCAGACTGCGCCCCCATCTACGGTGACCGGATCGAGCAGGTGGTGGCCTGGAAGGGTGGATCGGACCTTAGCGGCCTGGCGGGAAAGCCTGTCCGGCTGCGATTCGTTATGAAAGATGCCGATCTGTACTCCATCCGCTTTCGCCCGTAGCAGTTGGGAAAAAGATGGTCACCATGATTCAATATTATTAAATAGGGCCGTAGCTAGACCTTTGTTTGCAATGCAGCAAATAGCATAATTTTTTAGCGGCACTAACAACATGCAAACCATTCTAGATGTTGACTATCAAGACCTCTGTCTCTCGGGGCACGGTGACCGCGACAACTTGAAGCGGTTGTTTGAGAACGCCAAATCCGGCGGCATCAGCGCGATGTTGTTCGCGCCCATGGTGTGCGGCAAGGCGATTTATCCGAGCCGGGTCGCCGGCACCATGCACAAGCCGCAGCGCACGCATCCCGGGTCATGGCGGATTTCGCAACTCATGAGCCAGTTCGACGTCATGCCGGAAGTCAGCCGGCTGGCCAGTGAGTTCGATCTGAAGTTGCTGCTGTATTTTCGCCTGAACGATGATTACTTTCCGGGGCTCGAGGAAGATTACCTTGACGCGCATCCCGAGTGGTGGTGGCAAAGCCGGTGCGGCGATTTCAAGTTGCGGGGGTGGCCGTGCTATCACTATCCTGAAGTTCGCGACTACAAGTTGCGGCTGCTTAAGGAGCAACTCCAATATGGGGTCGACGGCGTGCTCTTTGAGTTGGGACGCTCGCACTCCTTCTACAGTTCGCCGCATCGCGAGCCTGCCTTTTTTGGGTTCAATCCGCCCATCGCGGAGGCGGTCCGGGCACGAACTGGTGACGATATCTGCGCCTTCGATCACATGAAGCATCTGATGCTGGAGGACGGGATATTCAAGCGCATCCCGTATGTGTATTCGGCCGAGTACGTCGGCGCCGCCAAATTCGACCGGCAGGCGTGGCATTGGGTCAAGGGCGAGGGCTTTGAAACCTTTCTCCGTGAAGCACGGGAGGTGCTTGGCCAAAAACAGGTATTGGTACAAGGGGCCTATATGCCGCCACATCCGGTGGCGATCGAAGAAATCGCGCCCGCCACCTTCTATCTCGACGCCGCCAAGCTGGCGCGCGACGGCGTGATTGACGGCGTGCTGAACTCCTCCAACTGGTCGAAACACACCATCACGCCCGACATGGAATCGTTCATGTTCCCCTACTTTGACGGGGTGCGCGGCGCAGGCAAGCTGGTTGGCACCTGGCTGAACGACCTGTTCTCGCCCCATGGCGGTGAGACGTCTGAATTCGCCTCGGCCGAACAGGTTGGCCGGTATTGGCGGCAGCATGTCGCCCCCACCAGCATGGACTTTGTCGTGCTGCACGAAGCGGATTTCATCGTCCGCCACCCGGACGAAGCGGGCGTTTGGAAGGTGCTGCGAGAATGCGTAGGGTGAGGAGTGGCGCTGCCTGAAGGCCGTGAATAATTCCGTTGGTCAGCAGGAAAGAACGTATCATGGCGACATGGACGGTTGCATTGGAGTTGAACGCCCGGCGGGAAATCACCGCCGGCAGTGATGTCGGTCTGCGTGACGCGATCCGTCGTGGCGCTGACCTGCGGATTTATACCGAGTTCCGCCACAACGAGCATCTGGATGTCACCTCCCGCAACTCCGAAATCGTCCGGGAAGTGGCCGATTTCCGGGTGACCTACCTGGTCGATGACCATTGGGTCGCGGGCATCATGACCCTGCGCCTGCCGATCAATCCTCCCGTTGGCTTCGGACCGCGGCCGTCCATGTCGTTTTTCATGTATAATCAGAACGGACAGCAGGCGATTGCGCGGCCTTACCTTGATGGCGTGCCCGCCGCCGGGACGCGCGGCCCGGCCCCGGTCGCAGATCATGCCGACATGCCCAAATATCATCAGGCCGATGCCTGGGATGCGGAGACCAACGCTCCCAGCCACAATTTCAGTTATGATTTCGAGGTTTACCGCTTCCTGGTGTGCGACGAGTGGCGGGAGCTGTTGTCCCACACCCCGGACGGGCACGTCATCTCGGGCTCGTTCGATACTCTGGCGGCCGCCTTTGCCGGTGGCCATGAGATCAAAGTTGCCATTCGCGGGTTATGCGCTGACCTGGCCGCCCCGCCGGCGGGTGCGCCCGACCACGAATTGTTTATTCAACTCGGTCCCGGCTACCTGGCCACGGAGCGGAAGATCTTCTCGGCCGGCAGCCATCCGCTGGTGCGCGTGGCGCCGGCGGTGCCGATGCGGTATCAAACCGGCAATTGGGATTTCGGCTGGCTGATGCCGCGCAGCGATGGTTTCATCGCCCGCTGGTTGTGCGATCCCTATCAGTTGGCGTTCGCTAAAAGTGAAGGCCGTTATGCCATTCGCTGGTTGGCGCATTGAACGGCTCACGGCCGTAATGCGGCCTTATTTACCGCATGAGGCGTTCGCCAATTTTTTACGTGGCATTTGCTTTGTTTGCGCAATCGATTATACTACTTGCATAATTGATTATTCATTGACTTAATAACCTATTAGAACACACTGTACCATGGGCACCCCGCTGACCATTGCCGAACTCGCCCGACGCCTGGGACTGTCGACCTGCACGGTCTCGCGGGCGATGAACAACACCCCCAATTCCCGCATCTCAGCCGCGACCCGCAACCGGGTTCTGGCGGAAATCGAGGCATCGGGCTACCGCCCCAACCTGTCGGCGCAGGCCCTGATCAGTGGCAAGACCCATGTGGTCGCCGTCATGATCATCGACTCCAACAATCCGTTCAGTGGCGGCTTTATCCATGCCATGGAGGAAGCAACCCAGAAGTGCGGGTATCACGTCCTGTTGTGCAACACCCGGGGCGAGATTGAGCGGGAACGCAACGAAGCCTCCATGCTCCGCCAGCGCGGCGTGGAAGGACTGGTCATCGAACATCTCGGTCCCGCCGACTTGCTGCTGGAATTGGCCAAGGACAACTATCCGTTCGTCCTCCTGGCCCCCTACCCTGGAGCGCCAGAGTTGGATTATGTGACCTTCGACGACATCGAAGGCGGCCGGCTGGCGACCCAGGCCCTGCTCCAGGCGGGCCGGAAACGGCTCGCCCACCTGGCCGGCCCCGCTCATCTCCCGTGCGCCCGCAACCGCCGGGCGGGATACGAGCTGGCCTTGCGCGAAGCGGGACTGGCGGTCAACCCGGACTGGATCATCGCCAGCCAGGACTATGACCACGACACGGCCGGACTGGACGCCATCCAGCGGTTGCTCGACTTGCCCGACCGCCCCGACGGCGTGTTCTGTTTCGACGATTTTATCGCCGCGAACCTTTACGAGGCCGCTACCAGCCGCGGCCTCAAGGTGCCCGAGGATCTGGCGCTGATCGGCTACAACGACCAAAGCTTCAGCCGACGCCTAGCCGTGCCGCTGGCCTCCATCAACTTGGACACTAAACGGCTGGGCACCGAAGCCGCCGCCATCCTGCTGCGCAAGATCGAACACCCCGAGGCGCGTCCGGGGCCGCAGGCCGTCACCATCACCCCGTCCCTGGTCTGGCGCGCGTCCTTGGGACAAAACCCCACCCCGAACTCATGAAAGGAGGCCATGACACGGTTGACTTTTTTGTGCAAAAAATGAGATCGCATTTCATGCTGAATTCCAGGCAACCGTGAGTTTTGCAAGAGGCTCAAGCGATTAAGGCGATGGTAAACCGACAAAACATCAGATTAAGGAAAACGAAACATGAAGACGAAAACAACGGCATGGGCGGTGATGGTTGCGGTATTGGTCGCGTGCATGGGGGTTGATGCGGCGCCGATCCGACAACCCAATGTGGCTGCCAATCAAAATGCATGGGCTGACTACTGGAACAAAACCACGACGCATGGCAACAGCGACATAATTGTATCAGGCAACAGCACGGCGGGTTACATTGGTTACGTTCAGTATGACCTCCGCGGCTGGACTTGTCCCGTAGGTCAGGATGTCTACGCTGTCTTCGCCAGGTTTACGGTCACGGGCACAGTTCCTTCAAGTGGCCACGTTTACGCACACCAAGCCAACAGCAACACCTGGGAGGCATCCACCCTGAACTGGAATAATCAGCCTGGGTATGTCAGTGTCCCGCTGACGTCGGTTGCTCCAGCATTTCAGATCTACCTTGACGTGACCAATCTGTTCAATAACCGTATCGGCGATTATATGTCCATCGCCTTGAGCAGTGATACGCCTAGCACCAATTATTATGCTGGCATACTTCATGCCAGCAAAGATTATCCTCCAGTTCTTGAGATTTTTACCATTCCCGTTCCCGAACCGAGTTCAATCGTGCCCCTGGTGGCGGGGATAATGAGCTTGTCCGCCCTATGGGCACGCCATAGACGGTAACCCGTGCGGATGCCTTTGCAGGCAGTGGGGTTCACCCATATACAAGCGGCTTCCCTGAAGCGACAGGGAAGCCGCTTAGATAGGCGGAGTGGGTAAAAACGAGGCGTCGTGTCTTTTTTGTGACGCTGGGGCCGCTTGATCCGGCCCCGTGAAATCAACATTCCTATCAGTTAGGGGAAAGAATAATGCGTTTAAAAATCAATCAAACGGCTGCGGTTTTAATCTTCATATTAGCCGGTGCAACCAGCACTATTGCCGGTGATAGGTCTTTATACAAAAGCAGTTTTTTGGATGCCGACCGGGCGCTGTGGACCGGTTGGTCGATGACGCCCCAGGCCATTGAATATGTGGCCGATGGCGGCGAGGGACGTCCGGCCTTGAAGTATACCGTAGCGGACGGATGGAATACGCCGGTTATCAATTTCTCCCAGCCGATACCTGTCAGCGAAAATACCATTGTCCGGTTCAGGTTGAAATGCGGCCAGGGACGTAATGCTCTGAATATCGGGAACAAGACCGAGGAAGCCCAGTATTATCTGTCTTTTATGGCGCCCAGTTCAGGCGCGTGGTTTACGGTTCAGAAATATCTGGGCAAGGCTTTATTCAAGCGTTTCGGCAAGGACGGGGTGCCCAAAGACGGACTGGTCGGCGATCTGCTCGCAAGTGTTCAAATTGCGACCGGTGGACCCGAAGTCTGGGTTAGTGATTTTGAGGTTTTGGATGCCGGCGCGAAGGTCAAGGAACTCCCTGCCGAGGAGCCGTTATCGTTATCTGCGGGTGTTTATAAACCCCGGAAATATGAGATAGTGGACAAAGTCTTTCCATACGGCTTCATCTACCAGGCAGGCGCTGGCGCCCAAAACGCTCAAATATTTGGCCAAAGCAAACAGGAACGCTACGATGAATCTGTCCGAGATCTCAAGCATCACTATATGAATGTATTCTGTAATTTCTGCGATGATGCCGACCTCGACTTCAGACTCGACCTGTGCAGCAAGTATGATATGCATTTGATGGAAACGCTGTTCTGCGGAGCCCAGTTTTACCATCAGGCCGATACCACCAAGGAAGCTGCGATTGTCAAGAAAGCCTCCGTAAATAGCGGACTGCTTGCCTGGTATGGTCCGGATGAACCTTCCGATTATAAAGCCTGGCTGGGAAACAAACTGGCGATCAGCAGTTATGATAAGCAACATCCGGTTGTCAGCGCCTTTAACAATCCTGAAACCATCGCCCAACTGGGGCCTTATTCCGAAGTAGCCATGATTAATATCTATTCCATACTAAAGGGCTCATTCGAAGCGAGCAGCGTCCTTCATCATGCGGATGCAATCAGAGTGGCCAAACGATATGTTGCCGGCCAAAAAGTCTGGTTTCTTCCTCAGTGTTATGGAGATAGAGGATCCATGCGATACCCGACACCGGAGGAGATTCGTCTTGAAGTGTTCAACTCCATTGCCGCAGGTGTCGATGGAATGGTGTTTTTTATTTACAATGATTCCTGTTCCTATCTTGCCCCCAAAGTAGTCAGAGCCGACTCCGAAATATTCGATGATACTCCTATAGACCCCTGGTTCAACGACAACCCGACATACCGGGAAATGGCGCGACTCGGCCGGGATGTCATCCCGATTATGCCGTCAATCATGGGCTCAAAAGAAACAACCGCCGAGACGGATATAGACAGCGCGGAATACCGTAAAACCGGTTTGGTTTTCAGCAGTTTTGCATCCCCATTCGGAACGGTTTATGTGACGGCCAATAAGTCCTTGAAACGCCAATACGAGGGCAATATCCAGCTCAAGGCGGCCAGTGGCCAACAAGTCTACGACCTGATTGCCCTAAAGCCACTAAAACTGGATAACCAGTCTAAATTAACCGTGAAGCTGGAAGCCGGCGATGGCGCGATCTATCTGGCAGCGGATGAGAAATCCTGGGAAAGGATCCGCTCTCAGATTCGGCAACGGAAAATCGCTGCCGAGCTAGAACTGAGCGAGCAGGATTCCCGCTCTCTCCGAGAAGCCAAGCTGGACACGGCTTCATTGGATCAACTGCTCGCGAATGCGAAGAATGAAGTCGCGGCAGGCAAGCTGGATGCCGCCGAAAAGAGCGCCAGCTTGGCTGTCGCGAAGTGTGAAGACATTGCCGCCAGCAACAACACGTATTTGCTCCAGCGGAATACCCTGGAGATGATCCGAGCCGATTTCGGCTCGATCCATTCCGGCATAAAGGCCCAAACCGAGATACTGGCCGGCAGCAGTGACCCCGAATGGATCAAACGCTACGACCGCATCCGCGAATACAGCCGCGAGTATTACCGCCTAAGAAATTGTTGGAAGACCGGTGACTTCTCAAATACCACCCAACTGGTCCAGTTACACAACAATCTAAAAGCTCTTAAGGTCGCAATATTGACTCTGCATTGAACGTGGCATGGTTCTAAAAGCACGGCGCAATCAACACCGATGCAGCCGCAAATAGCAGGACAGGAGGTTCCGTGATGAGTCAATTGGGCTTTAAAACGCCATGAAACGCCAACGCGACATCGCCCGATCCAGCATCGTTTCACGCCATTTCACCCTGATCGAGCTGCTGGTGGTGATTGCCATCATCGCCATTTTGGCGGCCATGCTGTTGCCGTCGCTGCAAAACGCCCGGGCCACCGCCAGGCAGACCGTGTGCCTGGGAACGGTCCGGGGGTTGCAACTGGGCTTGCTCACCTATGCCGACGACTACAACGGTTTCCTGCCGACCGCCGCCAACGCCAGCGTCTCCGTCACCGCCTCCCTGGCCCTGCTTTATCCCACCTACGTCGATTCCCAGGCGGCCTTCAAATGCGCCGGAGCGACCAAGGAAGACGAGGACAGCGTCGTGCTGGCCGGTGGCACCACGTTTTCGACCTCCTACGTCTATCAGGACAGCGTGAAACCTGTCATTTTGGGCCGACCAGGGCTGAACATCGGGCGCACCTATACCGATTGGAAGGGTACGGACATCGGCATTCCGATCCTGTGCTGCCGCATCAGCGCGGCCGCCTGGCCCAGTAACGGCGCGGCGACCCGGCTGAACCACGGTGGCAACGGCGGCATAGTCTTCGGAAAATCGAACATGAACATGTTGGGTTTTGACGGCAACCAACTAGTTCTCGCGAACCTCAAGGCACTGGATACCTGGGGAGCGGACGGCTTGTTGCAGCCTTACGACAGCCTCTATTACCTCTATTTCGTCACCATGCAGTGGCGCGGCTGGAATGATGGCCAAGGCCGACAATGGGAATAGTGCCCCGCCTTCAATCAGCCGTCGCGCTTCGGCGGGCAGCGTGGCATTCAGCGGCGACGGTGGTACATTTTCAACATACGCCAACACTTGTTCAATTTATTCGATCTGATCGCATCTTTGGCAGATGTGAATCCCGCGCGACATCGAACGCCGCCTGCTGCGCTCCGCCCCCGAACGGCTTCCGGGCCGGGCCGTTATCCGAATTCCGATCAGTCTTGGGCCGTCGCGCGAACCTCAATCAACAGGCCGTTTTTCGTGAGCGTGTACGGTGTTTTGACAAAGGGGCAGAAGAGGAAGTTTTTGCCGGTGGGGTAGAGTTGGCGGAACGCGGTCAGGTTGGCGGCATCAAACGCGTCCGGGTTAATTTTGGCCTCAATTGCATCCACTCGTCCTTCCGGCCGCTGGATGACAAAGTCAACTTCCCGCTGGCTTTTGTCGCGCCAATAATGCACCGTGTCCGGCGGACGGCTCGCCCGGAGTTCGTCCAGCACCAGGTTTTCCCACAGCAGTCCGCGGTCATCTTCGCGGATCCGCTCCCACCCCCGAATATGCGCCACTAGCCCGGTGTCGAACAGAAAGATGCGGGGCCGCTGAACAATTTCACGGTGCCCGCCGCCATGGAACGGAGGAACCCGGATGAGCGCATGGGCGATTTCCATGGCGTCAAGATGGGACATGACGGTCGGGCGGCTGATCCCCGCCTCCTTGCCCAGGTCGGTAATGTCCAGCAACCCGCCGTTACGCAGGCCGATGAGCTTAAGCAGCGCCATGAAGGCGGTACGGTTCCGCACCCCGAACAATTCCAGGATGTCCCGTGCATAAAAACTGTCCATCCAATCTGCAAAAAAGGCCGGGTCAAGCGCATCCGCCAGCAACGCGCCCGGCAACCCGCCATGCAGCAGACGCCGGTCCAACTCGGGCTGAGCGAAGCTGGTCAGGCATTCACGCCACAGCACCGGCGGCAGATGGAGCGTCCGCTTGCGGTCGGTGAGGGAGTCGCGGAACTTGCTGGTCGCCTGCAGGGTCGAGGACCCCGTGGCCAATATCCGCAGTCCCGGAAACTCGTCCGCCGCGATTTTCAGCGCCAGCGCCGGATCGTCAATCCGGTGAACCTCGTCGAGCAGCAGCGTCGCCGCTTTCCCCTGCTGAATGAAGAACGCCTCCGGATCAGCCAGTTGCCGTTGGACCGAGGGCAGGTCGCAATTGAAGTACCGACCTTCCGGAATCTGACGGCAAATGGAGGTCTTGCCCGACCGGCGCACACCGGAGAGCCACACCAGCGGTTTCTGCCGCCAGAGCTCATGGATTTGATTGAGCCAGAAAGTTCGCCTAATCATAACCGTACTTTACATCTGGGCGACTGAATGACAAGTTGAAACTTGTGTTCTTGCGGAAAATCGAACGCCGCCTGCTGCGCTCCACCCGCACCCGGCCCGCCGTCGTCCTCACCGGACGCGCGAGGTGAATTTTGTGGCCGATGTGGCAAAGCGATTGCATCGCGCTCTTTGAGCCGCCACGTCCCGATTGGGCGGGCTGCAAGCCCTATGCTACATCAAAGCCGATGCAAACGTCGACTATTGAATGCTGAATTTTGAATATCGAAGGGGGCGGTCTTCCAAGAGCAGTGAACTCTTTACCAGGACAGGGTGAGTTCGCCGCTGCCGGGGCGGGCGTCCAGGCGGGCCGGGCGGCCGACCGGAATGGTGACGGCGGGCAGGCAGTGGCCGTGCGGCAACCCCGCCACCACGGGGCCGCGCACGACTTGGGCGAACTCGGCCAGGATCTCCGGCAGCCATTCGCCGTCCTCGACCTGGGCAAAGTCGGCATACACCAGGCCGGCCAGCCGGGAAAGCACCTCGGCCTGGCGCAACTGGTTGAGATTGCGGTCAATGCGATAAGCCGCCTCGTTGATGTCTTCGACCACCAGGATGCAGCCGGTGAGATCGGGCATCCACGGCGTACCCAGGAGCGAGGCCAACAAGGCCAGATTGGCGGGTACCACGGGCCCGGTGGCCACACCCGGCTTGAGCACGTTCAAGCGGGTGCCGGGCGGCAGGGAAACAGCGTCGCGCGGCTGCCAGGCCTCGGCAAAGGAGCGGGTGGTAAAGGCCAGCGCGGCGGCGGCTTCGGGACTGGCGGGCAGCTGGCCAAACTCGACGGCCAGCATGGGGCCAGCCAGGCCGGTGCGGATGCACTGGCTGAATGCCGCCAAATGCAGGGCCGAAACGTCGCTGTACCCTATCAGTGGCAACGGGTTGCGGCGCCAGGCTTCCCAGTCAAGCAGTTCCAGAATGCGCGCGCTCCCATACCCGCCGCGAATGGCCCAAATGGCGTCCAGCCCGGCCGTGTTCAACAACGCGTTGAAAGCCCGGGTCCGCACCGCATCCGTGGTGCTGAAGTAACGCGCCGGCGGCTCAGACACCACCGCTTCGATCCCTTCCAAGCCCCATTCCGCCAACTGCCGCCGGCCAAGGGCCAGACGTTCCGGCGCGGCCGGCCGCGCCGGCGTCGCCAGCCCAATGCGGTGAAAAGAGGCGGGAAACGGATTGGGTAACGCCAAGTTGTTCATAAATGAAGCAAAGTATAACCCGCGGGAAGGGGATTTCACCTGATCTCAATGGGTTGCCCCAGGAACTTCGGCTGCTTGTTAACCATCAGGTCCGCAAACATCTTGACGCGCGCCAATTTTTCCCGCGTTTGGGTTTTAAACCCGTGATACCGGTCGACATCCACGGCATTGAACCCAACCGCCCGCAGCCCCAGGCGTCTGGCAATGTAGACGGCGCGCCGATTGTGGAACTCCTGCGAGATGACAGTGAACTGCGCCTGCCCGAAAATCTTGTTTAATCGGACGATGGAGTCATAGGTGCGGAATCCGGCATAATCCAACACGATTTTGTTTTCGGGTATCCCCAGCGCCAACAAGGCTTCCTTCATGTCGAGCGGTTCGTTATAGCCCTTCTTGTGGTTGTCGCCGCTGATCACAATGAAGTCGATTTTTCCGGCGTGAAACAACTCGAGGGCCGCCTTGATTCGGTTGAGAAAATACTGGTTGGGCAGGCCGGAGCCGAGCGTTTTTGAGGTTCCCAAAAGCAAACCCACCTTGTTGTGCGGGATGGTGCTGGCATCGGCATAAACCAGTCCGCCGGTGTCCCGGTCAATCGTGCGGTTGGCCAGCCAGACGCCGGCCACCGCCAGCACCGCCACGACGCCCAAAAAACACGTCCATTTCCGGCCTGGCCAGGCCGGTGGCCGCCACCGGCAAAGACCGGTCCCCCACAACTTGTTCCCAAGGCGAAACAATGGCATTGCCGCACTCCAATTAGCGTTCATCGCTTGCCGCAGGCCAGTTTGCCGCCGGTCTTACTTGGCGAGCAGAGGGTTGGCAGATACCGCACGGATGATGATCTTCTGCTGGTGCCCGCACTGCGGGCAGCCCCAGTCGAGGGTATATGGTTTGCCAGGAACGGGCGTGTCAATCGTGATCACCTCCGATTCGTCGCCACACCGCGCGCACTCAATCTTAAACGAGGTCTTCCGCGCATCGGCTTTGACCAGGCCGGCACCGGTCGCCTCCAGGGTGACCGCACCCGCTGCCGTACCCGCTGTTGTGATGGCGGGCGCGGTCCCCTGCGGAATGCCGTGACAGCCGCCCAGGACGACGGCCGCTCCCGCCAGAGCCAACCCCACAACAAGGCCCGCCAAACGTGGATATTTAAGCTTCATGGATATTTCTCCCGCTCCGCCATTTCCGACTCATGATTTCCGTGGCCAATCCACGATGACGCCAATGTAACCCGACTTCCCCATAACCGGGAGCCGTCCGTCCTCGGGGGTGCATGACACGTGTGTCGGTTGGGAACCCCCTTTTGAGGAAAGGCGGTTCCCAAGCCCTCCGTCAAACCTGTTTGTGCCTTTTGCGGATTCCGCAGGCAGCCTTCGTGCGACCGACCACGATTGGGACAGATGAGGTTGCCTGCGGAATCCGCAAAAACTTACAAAAGTTTTGGGAAGGGGTTTGGGGAGCACCCTTTTTCAAAAGGGTGGCCCCAACATTGTCCATACAACCGTTCTCGTCAGCTTTCTGCTTTTTTCCTGCGGAACCCGCGGGAACAGCGGTATATTGCGGGGCATGACCAAGACCGAACTGATGCCGTTGCTGGAAAGCCTGGGGCTGCACCCGAGCCGCCGCCTGGGCCAGAATTTTTTGGTGGATCCCAATCTGCTGGCCAGCCTGGTGCGGGACGCGGCGCCGCAGGCCGGCGAAACCATCCTCGAGATCGGGCCCGGCCCCGGTATCCTCACCCGGCCGCTGCTGGCCACGGGGGTCAAGCTGACCTCGATCGAACTGGACCACCGCTTCGCCGCCTACCTACGCGACGCCCTGGCCAACATGACCAGCTTCCGCCTGATCGAGGGTGATGCCTGTGACATCGACTTTGACGCCCTGATGGGCTCCGGCCCCTATCGCTGCATCGCCAACCTGCCCTATGCCGTCAGCACCACCGTGCTCACCCGGCTGGCGGCGGCGGTCAATCCACCCACGGAATGTTTCGTGCTGTTGCAGAAGGAAATGGCGGACCGCCTGGCCGCCAAACCGGGCACCAAAGCGTATGGGGCGCCGACCGTGCAACTTCAGCTTCTTTATGCCGTGCAGATCCGGCGCCGGGTCTCGCCGGCCGTGTTCTTTCCGCCGCCGGAAGTGGAATCGGCGTTCGTCCAGTTCACCCGGCGTCCGAACGCGCCGCCGCTCGAACTGCGCAACCGTTGCCGGGAGCTGGCGCGGCTCGGTTTCGGCCAGCGCCGCAAGCAGTTCGCCAAGCTGCTGGCGACGCGCTTTCCCGCCGACGCCGTGGCCGCCGCCATCAAGGCCGCCGGCGGCACGCCCGACACCCGCGCCGAGGCCCTCTCCCCCGCCCAGTTCGTCCGCCTGGCCGAGGCATTATTTGGCGTCACCTGACCCTCTACCGGCCAACCTTCGGCGGCACCAGCTTTTCCAGCTTTCGGCTCAACGCCCACCAGCCGAGTCCCCCGCTTAGACAACCTGTTGCGCCGTCATGGCCACCCTGGCCATTTCAAGCGGCAGGTTGAACAACAGGGGTGGCAACAGGAAACAGGTGATGCATTGAACCATCATCACTGTCTTGGCAAAACGCATCATTCCGTAGCCTCCTACCACCGGGCGTCCACATGGGGGTAGTCAAGAATGAGTCGGTCGGCGGTCAACAATGACAACCCCTTCAACCGGCAAGTCGCGACCAAGATGCGGTCGGCGGGGTCACGATGAAACGTGCCAGGCAGGGAATAGGCCTCTTGGATGATCGCCAAGTCGATGTCCACCAACTGCCAGCCGTTGGTTTGCACATTGTCATTGAACCAGGTCTTCCAGTGCCGATTGAGAGTAATCCGGTTTCGTTCCGTCAGGCAAGCGATCTCGGCACATGAAATCGGAGAGACAAAAACCTCGGTGGCGGGCAATCTCAACAGGGCAACGATCCTGGGCGGCAACTGCTGTGGAGCAGACACCGCCCAAAGCATGCAGCACGTGTCCAGCAACACTTTCATGGTTCGCCATCCACATGCATGTGCCAGTCCGCTTCAGGCATTGCCGGAGCGGTTATGTCGCCATTGATCTGGACACTGCCGGGGTCACATCCCAACACGGTGCGGTTGCACTTTTTGGCGGGCACCGGAATGATCCTGGCCACCGGTACGTTCCGCTTGCAGATGGCCACTTCCTCGCCCTGCTCCACCAGCGCGAGAAAACGGCTTAAGTGATCCTTCACTTCCGCGATATTGGCCGTTTGCATACGTGGGTGCCATTCTAATTCTAGCTTGATTATAGGATATGAACATAGCCATAAACTTGGCCATATCAAGAAACCTCATCCTCTCGTGGCATTTGTCCGGCAGTACCCGCAATCGAAAACATTTGCCGACATATTGATGTAAAAAAATATGGCCATATAGTTATGGTATGAAGAAAATGACAGCCAAAGGGACCTACTCGCTCGACCCGCTCACCGTACTGGAGTTGCGGGAACTGGCCGTGACTTGGGGCGTGGCCAAGTCGGAGGTGATCCGGCGGGCGGTTCATGCGGCGCTACAACAGAAAGAGTTGCTGGGCGGAAAACCGGCGACCGGCGAAGATGCCCTCAACCGGCTGCAACAGGCGTCCCGGCTGACGCCCGAGCAACGGTCCGCCTGGATCCGGGCCGTGCGGAATGAACGCCGCGAGTCAAACCGTCCATGATCATGCTTGACACCAATTTCCTGATCGCCGCCGAGGAACCGGGAGGTGAAGCGGATTGCAAGCTGCGAAGCTGGCTGGCTCAGCGTGAACGAATCGGCATCTGTTCCATTGTCTGGGCCGAATACCAGTGCGGGCCGCTGTCGCCCGGCGTGGTGACGGCCGCCGATCTTCTCTGTTCCGTGAAGGAACCGTTTCTTATCGACGATGCTCCCCTGGCCGCCCATCTCTTCAATGACTCCGGCCGGCGGCGGGGAACGCTGACCGACTGCATGATCGCCGCCGTGGCCATCCGCTCTGGCGCGAGTCTCGCCACTCTCAACCGCGCCGATTTCGCCTCCTTCTGCCGATCAGGGCTGATGCTGGCCTGATCAGTTGCCCTGGGCCAGGAAGTGGTGGACGCCGGTCAGGATCATTTGGGCGGCCAGCGCCGCCAGGACCAGGCCGGTCACCTTGCTCAGGATGTTGAGGCCGCGCTTGCCGACCTGCCGCTCAATGTAGGAGCCCAGCAGCAGGATCACGCCGACGCAGACCACCGCCAGCACCAGCGCCAGGCTCCCCCAGACTTTCCGGGCCGGCTCGGTGATTTCCGCGCCCAGCACCAGCAACGTGCCGGTGGTCGCGGGCCCGACAATGATCGGCATCGCCAGCGGCACCACCGCAATGTCCTCCTCGTTACCGTCGGTCTGGATCGGCTTGGACTGGACCAGCCCGACCGCGGTCAGGAACAGCAGCGCGCCCGCCCCGATCCGGAACGCGTCCAGGGTAATTCCGAACAGCGCAAACACCACGTTGCCGAAGAAGAACAGGGCCAGGCAGATGCCCCCGACCGCGCCGCTGATCCGCAACGCCAGCTTGCGCCGCGCTCCCTCGGTGTACCCCTTGGTCATGACCAGGAACATCGACAGCGCGAAAAAGGGCGTGAACAGGAAAAAGAACTTGATCCACACGCTGAGAAAAAAACCGGCACCATCCGTCATGTAAAAAAGCCTCACCTTGCTATGCGTTATGGAACACACCCGGTACGGTAGGCGCTAAATGGTATAATACCACACTAAAAACAACGCCGTGTAATCGCAGATTCGGCATTTTGAACAGGAGGCCACAGAGGGCACAGAGAATTTTTTCTCCATTCTCTCCTGATTTCTCCTGTTCAAATGCATTTACGGGTGGGGCGGTTGACTTCGTGATTCTGCGGTTCAATATTCGGCAATCTACGGTTCACCTTTTAGTTATGGAAACTTCGTCCCCATGGAACAGCTCATCATCATCGGTTCGGGCCCGGCAGGGCTGACGGCGGCCATTTACGCCGCGCGGGCGGGCCTGGCGCCACTGGTTTTGTCGGGAACGCTGCCGGGCGGACAACTGACCCAGACCACGCTGGTGGAAAACTATCCCGGCTTTCCGGAAGGCGTGCAGGGCTACGACCTGATGGAGGCGTTCAAAAAACAGGCGGCCCATTTCGGCGCCCGTTTCCAAAGCGCCGCGGTCACCGCCTGCGAACTCCGCACGGAGGCCGGGCCGCACACCCTGACACTGGACGGCGGCGAGCCACTGACCTGCCGGGCGTTGATCATCGCCACCGGGGCGACGCCACGCTGGTTGGGGCTGCCCGCCGAAGAAGCGCTCAAGACCAAGGGTGTTTCGTCCTGCGCCACCTGCGACGGCGCCTTTTTCCGCAACGTGCCGGTGGCGGTGGCCGGCGGCGGCGATTCCGCCCTGGAAGAGGCGCTGTTCCTCACCCGGTTCGCCTCGCGCGTCCATTTACTGCACCGGCGCGACCGTCTCCGCGGTTCCCAGATCATGCAGGACCGCGTCCGTGGCAACGCCAAGATCGAGATCCACTGGAACACGGTGGTGGCGGACATCCTGGACCCAGCGGCGGGCAAGGTCACCGGCCTGCGCCTGCGTGACACGGCCAGCGGTGCGGAGTCCGCACTGGCGTGTGGTGCCCTGTTTGTCGCCATCGGCCACGATCCCAGCACCGGCGCGTTCCGCGGTCAGTTGGAAACCGACGCCGAGGGCTACTTGCGGCTGCCCGGTCCCGGCACCGCCACCGCCGTGCCCGGCGTGTTCGCCGCCGGCGATTGCGTGGACCATGTCTACCAGCAGGCGGTCACCGCCGCCGGCCAAGGCTGCCAGGCCGCCATCGAGGCCGAGCGTTGGCTGGCCGCGCAACCGCCGCTTGCCGAATCTTAACCCGCACCGGTTCAGAATATTGAACAGGAGGCAGCAGAGGCCACAGAGACGTTTTTCTACGTTCTCTCCTGATTTCTCCTGTTCAACATATTTTGCGGGTGAAGGTTAGCGCGTTTTCTTCATGATCTTCAGGTTCTTCATGGTGAAAATTTGAATTGGAACGGGGTTTTGGGCTGTTTTGGCGGTTCCCCTGCGCCTTCTGCCTCACGTTTCACGCCTCACGTTTCACGTTTCACGTCAGAACTTGGCGTTGACCAGGGGCAGGCAGGGTACGTAGCAGTTGCGGCCGACATTGAGCAGGCCGATTTGGACGCCCTTGAGCTGGCGGCTGTAATTGATCAGGCCGAACTGGAGGCCGCCGTCCATGATGTCGGCACTGTTGACCGCGCCGAATTGAAGACCGGAGATCTGGTCCGCCGAATTGAACAGGGCCAACTGAATCCCGTCCACCCCACGCGCATGATTGAACGCCACGCCAAACTGAAGGCCATCCATTTCGCTGGCATGATTAAGCACCACGGCGAACTGCAACCCGTCCATGGTGTTGCGAGTGTCATTCCAACCCAGCGCCAGCATGGCGCCGGACAGGGAGAAGTTCTCGCAGACCACGGTGGCCAATTGCAGGCCGTAGCCGTCCGTTTCCACCACGGCCGGCTCATCCGCCGGGCTGGCGCCTTCAGGAAGCGTTCGGGCCGGCACGGCAAATGCCGCCAAGCCGGCAATCTGGGCGCCGCGGAAGGTTTCGCTGCGGATGCGGTCAACGCCCAGGGCGAACTGTAGGCCACGCAAGCGTGGCGCCTCCGCCATCAATCCGGCCAGTTGAACGCCCGCCATGGGCTGGCGGTGAACCTCGGCCAGCCCCACGGCGAACTGGACCCCGCTCAACTCGTCAGCCATGCCGTGAAGTCCGGCCAACTGAATGCCGGACAGCGTGTCCGCATTGGTCTCATAGAGGGCGAACAACACTCCCTTGGCGTGACGGTTGTAATTCAGCACGCCGGCCAGCTGCACCCCGCGGAAGTCGCGGACGCTGATGCCCAGGCCGGCCAACTGTACTCCCCAGGCATCGTAATCGTCCACCCGGACAAACCCCAGAGCCAACTGCACACCAGCCGCGTCCCGCGTCTTGGCCTCGTACCCGCAAAACTGGACGCCGCCAAAGCGTTCGCTCCCGTTGATCAACCCGAGATCCAGCCCATAGACATCCCGGTTTTCGGTGGTCAGCACCCCCAGGCGGAAGCCGCGCACGTTATACGTTTCATGGAAGAGCTGATATGGCCACAGCAGGCTGAGTTGGACCGGGGTCCACTTCTCCTCCTGCCACGTCGCGGGTTGATACGCCTGAACCCGGACGCCGGTCAGCAGGACCAGCATTCCCCACACAGCCAGGCGGTGGCAACGGTGATGCATCATGCGCATAACGTATTCATCAAAGGCACGCTTGGCCACTGCGTCCGCCATAAGTTAAGGAAAATGTCCGCGGTGCATGACCGTTTTGTCGGATGATGTTGGGAACCCCCTTTTGAGGAGAGGCGGTTCCCAAACCCTCCGTCAAACCTGTTTGTGCCTTTTGCGGATTCCGCAGGCCTCCCCGGTGCCCCAATCGTCGATATTTGCACTGGGGCGGCCTGCGGAATCCGCAAAGGGAGCATCCTTTTCCAAAAGGGTGGCCTCAGCCGACAATCATGTCATGCCCCCCTCCTGGGCGCGGAAGTGAAGTACCCCCTTCCCCGACTATAGTATAAACTGTGCCGATTTGGAGTTGCCCTGGCGGGCCCGTCGAGAGTCGCCGAACCCCGTCAAGAAAAAAGTTTACGACCCGGTTGGACAGTATGAGAACCCGTGCTAAAGTACAGGCTTTGTGCTTCATCGTCGTCGTGGCGGTGTTGCCCGGTCCGGTTGTGTTCGGTGACGACTTGGCGCTACGGTTGCGTGAGGCGGAACTGGCACGACAGAATGCGGAGCAGCGGTGCGCGGAATTAAACGTGGCGTTGGTTCGCAGCGAGCGGGAGTTGGAGCGGGAACGGCAACGGTTGGCCGCCCTGCAACTTCAAGCCCGCCGCCAGCAGGAAGCGTTTGACGCTCTGCAGGCGCAGACCGCCGGCTGGTTGCTGGCGGCGGACACCGGCCAAGGGCCGGGGATCGGGTGGCATGACACGTTGGCGCGTCTGGAGGTGGTGCAGGCCGGTTACCGAACGGCCAGTGTCAGGTTTCGGGAGTTCGGCGGGTATGTGACCGCGCTTCTGGACACCCTCGGGACAAGTGAGGTGGTGCGGCAGGAAGTTCGCCGCCGTTTCGACGAAGTCATCCGGACGTGTGAACGTCTGGAGGCGAGTCCGCCGATAGTCGCTGGGCGAGGCGGGGTAGAGGAAACGGGCGTGCGGGTCTGTCGGGTGCGGTCCGTGGATGCGGACTTGGGCGTCGTCATTTTGGACGCCGGAGCCGAGGCTGGGGTACGTCCCGGCGGGCTTTGGCGGGTGTATCAAGGTGACCGTGTGGTGGCCCGCTTGCGGGTGGTCGACACACGTCCAGGGGTCAGCGCGGCGATACCGGTGGAAGGCCGGGTGGCTGAGTTGGCGCCGGGATTGCGAGTGCGGGCTGGTGAATAAGCGTGGCGGCCGTGAGGTCGCGGCGATGAGACATACATTCAGTACGTTCGAGACAGGCAACACTTTTACGGAAGAAAAGCAGGTTATGGAAGCACGAGCCATTACCAAGAATGCGCGCATCTCGGCCTTCAAAACCAGGCACGTGACCCGCTTGATTCAGGGCAAAACCGCCACGGAAGCCCTGCGCATGGTGGAACTGATGCCGCGCAAGGCCGCCCGATTGGTGGCGGAAACCCTCAAGTCGGCGATCGCCAACGCCGAGAACAATGAACGCGGCGAGAATGTCAAGGTCGCCGATTTGGTGGTCAAGACCGCCCAGGTGGGTGAGGGTCAAACCTTGCGCCGCTTCCGGCCCAAAGCCCGCGGCTCGGCCGGCCGCATCCGCAAGCGGAGCAGCAATATCCGCATTGAGGTCGCCACCGCCACCCTCGCTGAAGAGAAGAAATAAGGGAGCTTAACGTGGGCCAGAAAGTCAATCCCATCGGGTTCCGCATCCCGGTAACCAAGGCATGGCAGTCCCGCTGGTACGCCCGCAAGGCGGTGTTCGGCGATCTGTTGCACGAAGACTTGCGCATCCGCTCGTACGTCAAAGAGCAGCTTGCCCAGGCCGCCATTGCCCGCGTGATGATCGAACGCTTTGCCAATCGCTTGCGCGTCACCGTCTTCTCGGGGCGTCCCGGGTTGGTGATCGGCCGCAAGGGCACGGAGATCGACCGCATCCGGGGCGAGATCGCCAAGCTCACCGGGGGCAAGGAGATCTACCTGGAACTCAAGGAAGTGAGCCAGCCCGAGATCGAAGCCCAGTTGGTGGCCGAGAGCATCGCCCAGCAGTTGGAGAAGCGGATCGGGTTCCGGCGGGCCATGAAGCGGGCCATTCAGACCGCCATGGATTTGGGTGCCCTGGGCATCAAGATCCGGTGCTCTGGCCGCCTCGGGGGCTCCGAGCTCGCCCGGACCGAACAATTCCGCGATGGCAAGGTGCCGTTGCATACCCTGCGCGCCAACATTGATTACGGCTTCACTGAAGCCCGCACCGTGGCCGGTGCCATCGGAATCAAAGTGTGGATTTGTAAGCCTGAAGTGACGGAGGACGATCAAAATGGCCATGATGCCAAAACGCGTAAAGCACCGAAAGGTGCAAAAAGGTTGCCGCGCGGGAAACGCTACGCGAAACAACCAGCTTGATTTCGGCGAGTACGGTCTGCAGGTCTTGGATCGGGGTTTTGTCAGCGGCCACCAGATTGAAGCCGCGCGTGTGGCGGTCACCCGCCATCTGAAGCGCCGCGGTCAGTTGTGGTTGCGGATCTTCCCGGACAAACCGATCACCAAGAAGCCGCTCGAAACCCGCATGGGTAAGGGCAAGGGCAACCCGGAAGACTGGGTCGCGGTGGTCCGGCCAGGGAACATGATCCTGGAGATCAGCGGGTGTACGGAAGCCATTGCCAGGGCCGCCATGGCCCGGGCCGCCAGCAAGATGCCGATGCGCAGCCGGATGCTGTCGCGCCACGCCGCCGAGTGACGGCGTTCAGAGGAGTGGTCCGAGCATGAAGACGAAAGAAATACGTGAGCTGACGGCCGAGGAACTGGCCCGGACGGTGCGCGAGCACCGCCAGGAAGCGTTCAACCTCCGCCTGCAAGCGCAGACTGGGCAATTGGAAAACTCCGCCCGCATGCGAATCGTGCGGCGGGAGATCGCGACCCTGCTGACCGAACAGCGGGTCCGCGAGCTGAAACCCCAACCGACGGGAACTACGCCATGAGCGATACCGCTGAAAAAACGGAACGCGGGAACCGTAAAACGCGCCAGGGCGTCGTGCTGAGCAACGCCATGGCCAAGACCATTGTGGTCCGGGTGGCCCGCCGGATGACCCATCCCTTGTACGGCAAGGTGTTGAACCGCCACAAGAAATATTACGCCCACGACGAGAACAACGAAGCCAAGGTGGGCGACGTGGTGGCCATCACTGAAACCCGGCCCTACAGCAAGCTCAAGCGCTGGCGGTTCACCGCCATCGTCCAGGCCGCCGCCAAGACGGAATAAGGCAAGGAGGCCCTCCCCATGTTGCAGATGCAATCCAGTCTTGATGTCGCAGACAATTCCGGCGCCCGCCGGATTGTCATGATCCGCGCCGTCGGCCATATCCGCCGGATCGCCCGGATCGGCGAAGTCATCAAGGCTTGTGTCAAGGAAGCCCAACCCCGCGGCTTGGTCCGCAAGGGCGAAGTGGTTCGCGCCGTGATTGTGCGGACCGGCAGCAAGATCCGCCGCGCCGACGGCTCTTGCCTGCGCTTCGACACCAGCGCGGCCGTCATCATTGACGACCAGAACAACCCGCGTGGCACGCGTATTTTTGGCCCGGTGGCCCGCGAGTTGCGCGAAAAGAACTTTATGAAAATCGTCTCACTGGCGCCGGAGGTCCTCTGATGGCTTGCGCGACGATCAAAAAAGATACTCAGGTGATGGTCATCGCCGGAGCGCACCGCGGCAAGACGGGCAAAGTCTTGAGCGTTGACCCGGAGAAGAACCGTGTCCTGATCGAGGGCGTCAACCGTGGCAAGAAAGCCATGCGCCGCTCCCAGAAGCATCCCCAGGGTGGCCTGGTGGAACAGGAACGTCCGCTTCATATCTCCAATGTCATGGTCCAGGAACGGTACGAGGCGCGCAAAAGCAAACGCGCCGGCGCCCAGAGCAATGGGGGTAAGAACTGATGTCTGCCAGCGTCCTCAAGGAATATTATCATAGCGAGGTGCTGCCCAAGCTCATGGCGAGCCAGGGCTACACCAACCGCTTACAGGCCCCGCGCCTGACCAAGGTCGTGGTCAATGCCGGTATCGGCAGCGGCCGGGAACGCGAAGCGGTCCCCGAGGCGGTGAAGATCCTCGCCACCATCACCGGCCAAAAGCCGGTGGTGACCAAGGCCCGGACCAGCATCTCCAACTTCAAACTGCGCGAAGGCATGCAGGTCGGCGTTTGTGTCACCCTCCGCGGTGAGACGATGTTCAACTTTCTGCAACGCCTGATCCATCTGACGCTGCCGCGGGTCCGCGACTTTCGCGGGGTCTCGCCCAAGGCGTTTGACGGCGCCGGCAACTACACCATGGGATTGTCCGAGCCCAGCGTCTTTTCCGAAGTCGACATGGACAAGGTCAAGCACGCCTGCGGCATGAACATCACCATTGTCACCACGGCCAAAACCGATGCCGAGGCGAAAGAGCTTCTGAAACTCCTCGGCATGCCGTTCAGCAACTGAGAAAGGGTCTTTCCGTGGCCAAGTTATGCCTGATGGTCAAAGCTAAGCGGACCCCCAAGTTCAAGGTCCGTGCCTATTGCCGTTGCGAGCGCTGCGGCCGTTCCCGCGCTTACATGCGCAAGTTCAAACTCTGCCGCATCTGTTTCCGGGAGTTGGCCGCAACCGGCCAGATCCCCGGGCTGATGAAGGCCAGCTGGTAAGGGAGACTCACGCCATGGCTGCAATCATTGACCCCATTTCCGATATGTTGACCCGCATCCGCAACGCCGGCATGGCCGGGCTGCCCACGGTCACCCTGCCCGCCTCTCGCGAGAAGGCCGCCTTGGCCGGCGTGTTGCGGGAGGCCGGCTACATCGCCGACTGCCGCTTCGAAGGCGAGCAGAAACGGCAGATTGTCCTCGACTTGAAATATCAGGGCAAGACGCCGGTCATCGAAGGGCTGAAGCGGGTCAGTTCGCCGGCCCGCCGCGTCTATGTCCAAAGCGACAAAATCCCGCGGGTCATGGGTGGCCTGGGCATGGCGGTGGTCTCCACCTCCAAGGGGCTGATGAACGACCGGGCCGCACGCCGTCAGAACCTGGGTGGCGAACTGTTGTGCGAGATCTGGTAACCCCTCTGGTTCCCGCGATTTAGGAAAGGATTCCCAACCATGTCCCGCATTGGCAAGAAACCGGTCAAACTGGAAAGCGGCGTCTCCGCGACCCTCACCGGGCGCCAGGTGACCGTCACCGGCCCCAAAGGCAAGCTCAGTTACGCGTTGCCGGAAGGGATCGCCCTCGCCCAGGAAGCCGGGCAATTGACCCTGTCCGCGGGGGACGACTCCCGCCAGGGCAAGATGTTCCTCGGCCTGGCCCGCAGCCTGCTGCAAGGCATGGTCGTGGGGGTCACCGCCGGCTACAAGAAAGAATTGCAGATTGAGGGTGTCGGCTTCCGTGGCAACGTCGCTGGGCAAAAGCTCAACTTAAGCCTCGGCTATTCGCACCCCGTGATCTTTGACATCCCCGCGGGGATCAAGATCACCATGCCCGATCAGACCAAGATTACCATCGAGGGAATTGATAAGCAGTTGGTCGGCGAAGTCGCCGCCAGCATCCGGCGCACTCACAAGCCCGACGCCTACAAGGGCAAGGGCGTGCGATATGCCGGCGAGCTGATCACCCTCAAAGAAGGCAAGACTGTCGGTTAGACCGAATTTGAGGTGAGTTCCCGATGAGTATCCATGACAAAAAGTTAGCGCGCGTTCGCCGCCATGAGCGGATCCGCCGGAATGTTTCCGGTACCGCCGTTGTGCCGCGGATGTGCGTCTGTTGCACGACCAAACACATCTACGTTCAGCTCGTGGACGACACCCAAGGCAAAACCTTGGTGGCCGCTTCGAGCCTGGACAAAGAGTTCCGCCAGGGCAAGCACAAGGCCAATCTGGCCGGTGCCACCCTCCTGGGCAAGACGGCCGCCGAACGCGCCGTCGCCCAACAGATCGGGCAAGTGGTTTTTGACCGGGGCGGGTTCCGCTACCACGGCCGGGTCAAAGCCATTGCCGAAGCCGCCCGCCTGGTCGGCTTGAAGTTCTGACCTTTCTCACCAAGCCTTCAGCATCATACCACGGGTTTACTCGCCTATGAAAAAGCAGCAGGAAGAAGTGACCGCCGCCGCGGCGACACCACCGGAAGCCGTTGTCGCGCCGGCTGCCGCCGCCGCGCCGGCCGCCGCGCCGGTGCCGTCCCCGGCCAAGCACCACACCGACGACCGCAACCGGCGGCCGCCGCGCCGCCGCGAACGCGACCGGAATGACTCCCCCGCGCCCGAATTTGAAGAGCGCGTGGTGGCCATCAACCGGAGCGCCAAAGTGGTCAAGGGCGGCCGTAATTTCAGTTTCAGCGCACTTGTGGTGGTCGGTAACCGCAAGGGGCGTGTGGGAGTGGGTTTCGGCAAGGCCAACGAAGTGGCGGACGCCATCCGCAAGGGCGGCGAGAAAGCCCGCAAGTCGCTGGTTCTGGTCCCCCTGCGTGGGCAGACCCTGCCGCATCCCGTCTCCGCCGAATTTTGCGGCGGCAAGATCATGATCCGGCCCGCCTCCCTGGGCACCGGTCTGATTGCCGGTGGCAGCATGCGCGCCGTGCTCGAGCTGGCCGGCGTCCGGGATGCCTTGGCCAAGTCCCTCGGGTCTAACAACCCGGTGAACGTGGTCAAAGCCACCATGTCCGCCATCAACAAGCTGCACACCCGCGACGAGATCCTTGCCAAGCGTGGCATCGCCGCTCTGTAACCGCCGTTCCACTGATTTTCCAAGCTGCGTCGAGGTCATACGATGAAGCTCCATGATTTACACAACACCGTCAAACGGCCGAACCGCAAACGGGTCGGCCGCGGTGACGCATCAGGTACCGGCCGCACTGCGGGCCGTGGCGAAAAAGGCCAGGGCGCCCGGGCGGGCGTTCCGTGGCGGCCGCACTTCGAGGGTGGTCAGATCCCCCTCCTCCGCCGCTTGCCCAAGCGCGGGTTCAACAACCCCAACCACGTCGAGTACGCCGTGGTCAATGTGGGGGCCCTGAACCTCGCCTTCAACGCCGGCGAAGAGGTCACGGCCGAACTGCTCCAGCTCAAGGGGCTGGTCGGACGCGAGCTTGAAAACGGCGGACTCAAGATCCTCGGCGACGGGGAACTGGTCAAGGCCCTCAAGGTCAAGGCCGAAAAGTTCTCCCAGTCCGCCCGTCAGAAAATTGAGGCGGCCGGCGGCACCTGCGAACAGGTGTCCTAAACCTCCGTTCCCCCGCCACCGGTAACCTGGAGAGCGCCTGACATGCTGTCCGCCTACGCCAACTGCATGAAGATTCCCGACCTGCGCCAGCGGATCCTCTTCACGCTGGGTGTCATCGCGCTGTGCCGGGTCGCCAGCTCCATCCCCTGCCCGGGGGTGGACCCCCATGAACTCGGCGTCCTCTTTGGCGCCATGGAGAAGGGGTCCGGCGGCGGCATGCTGAACATGTTCAATCTGTTCAGCGGCGGAGCCTTGCAGAAGTTCGCCGTGGCGGCGCTGGGCATCATGCCCTACATCTCCGCCTCCATCATCATCCAGTTGATGACGCCGGTCATCCCCACCTTGGAGAAAATCCAGCGTGAGGGTGATACCGGCCGGCAGAAGCTCAACCAGTACACGCGTTACCTCACGGTCATCATCTGCGTCATTCAGGGCGGCATGCTGGCCAAGACCATGGTCAATCCCGAGATGCTCGGCCTCCCCGGCGGCGCCCATCCGGTGCTGAATCCCGGACCGGCCTTCCTGATCACCACCGTGATCATCCTCACGGCGGGCACCATGCTGCTGATGTGGCTGGGTGAACAGATCACGGAACGCGGCATCGGCAACGGCGCCTCGATCATCATCACGATCGGCATCGTCGACCGCCTGCCCTCCTCGGTCTGGAGCATGATCTCCCTGGTTCGCGCCGGCGGTACCGGCACCCAGAACTTCACCATCATTCACGTGCTGGTGATCTTGGTCGCCTTCTTTGCCATCTGTGCTGCCACGGTGGCCCTCACCCAAGCCCAGCGCAAGGTTCCGATCAAGTACGCCCGCGCCGTCGGCGGCCGCCGCGCCACCACCGGCCAAACCAGCTACATGCCGTTGCGGGTGAATTACTCCGGCGTCATGCCGCTGATCTTCGCCAGCGCCGTGCTGATGTTCCCCGCCATGATCGTCAACTGGATTCCCTACACCCGCAACCATGGCTGGAGCATGCTGTTCGCCTATGGCAGCGGCTGGTACATGCTGTTCTATGGCGTGCTGATCATGGGGTTTGCCTTTTTCTGGGTGGCCAACCAGTTCAATCCGATCAAGATCGCCGACGACCTGCAGAAGAACGGCGGATTCGTCCCCGGCGTCCGTCCCGGCCAACCCACCGCCGAGTTCCTGGATTTCTCCATGACCCGGATCACCATCGCCGGCGCCCTGTTCCTCACCATCCTGGCCGTTCTGCCCATGATCCTGTCCAGGCAGGCCAATATCCCGGATGCGGTCGCCCAATTCTTCGGCGGCACCACCCTGCTGATCATGGTCGGCGTCATGCTCGACACCATGCGCCAGATCGAGGCGTTCCTGATCAGCCGGCACTACGATGGCTTCCTTACCAAGGGCCATCTGCGCAGCCGCCGCTGACCCCCGCTCCACGCGTACGGGCGGGCCCCTGTGCCCGCCCCCTCCCACAAAAACGGCGCCTCCTCCCGAGGCGCCGTTTTTGTTTTGGGCCGACCTGGGCGTCCGCAGCCGGGACTCGATTGAACGCGAGGGACTCGAGGGACCGGAGGTGGGCAAAAAGGTTTGAATAGGGAAAGGGGCGACGGGGAACATTTCACCGTAGGGGCAGGCCCCTGTGCCTGCCCTTTCGCCTCACGGCACCACCTTCTCCGCCTGCCGCCGAAACGCCGCTGGCGGCACACCGATGACCCGGCGGAACATCCGGGAAAAATAATACACGTCCCGGAACCCGCTCTGCTCGGCAATCGCCTTGAGCGGCGCGTCGGTCGTGCGCAACAGCCCCTGCGCCCGCTCGATCCGCCGGCGAACGGCATAGGCCATGGGGCCCTCCCCCAAACAGCGGGAAAACAGGTTGGAAAAATAGGTCGGCTGCAGGTGCAGCAGCCCGGCCAGTCCCGCCAGCGTCAGCGGCTGGTCCAAATGGTTCTGGATGTGTTCCAGCACCGGCCGCAGCCGCGCCATCTCCCGCGCCCCCGCCGGCGGCCGGCAGGGCGGGGTTGCCGCCAGCATCCCCGCCAGCAGTTGCCGCAGCACGCCATCCGCCTCCAACCGGCCGGCCGGCGTTCCCGCCTTCCAGGCCGCCACCAGACGCTCCCACGAGAACTGGATCCGCGGCCGCTCCGCCACCGCCATCTCGCGCTCCAGAAGACAGCCCGTGAAGGCCAGCCAGTCCCAATGGCCGTACACCGTCGCCGTGAAATGGCACCAATACAAATCCATCGTCTCACGACTGTGATAGCACGTGGGTGAACGGGCGGGAATGACCACCAACCAGCCAGGAGCCACCCGCCAGCTCCGCCGGCCGTCAACCTGGCGCACCACCCCGTCTCCAGCCGTGTTCCAATAGAGGCGGGCAAAAGGATCATTGAACACGCGTGCCGGCGGTCCCCAATCCGCCCCGCACCGCGTCCGGTCGGCGGTCAGCAACCGCGTGACCGGAAGGTCATCAAGCTCGGATGGCATGAGCTGCTTTCAAAAGTAACGAGGTTTTCCCATAACCGGGAGCCGCCCGTCCTCGGGCGGACGAACCCGTCATCGTCGGAGACGCGCATCATTGGTGCTGACAGAGGGTGGCTCAATAAATAAGGACGGAACTGGTGT